>CAJUKX010000017.1 GCA_910586975.1 uncultured Muribaculaceae bacterium
ATATTAAATCTAAAAAAGAGACTGCCTAACTTTGATTGTTAGACAGCCTCTTTTTTTATTATACTTGGCTACTTGCCATATACTTCTTTCTTGCCGTTACTGATGTAAACTTTGCCGGGAGTTATCTCGTCTACCGGTCGGCCCATAAGGTCGTACACGGTTTTACCGGCCGCAGCATTATCAAGCTCAATGGCTTCAACACCCGACGTCGGGAATTCGTCAGTTTCAATATAATTATTGAAATAATTCCATCCCTGTGCATGACGATAAATTTGGGCAGTTCCTACAGGAACATACACCGGGATATCGCGCGGAGTAGAATTGGCGTCTACTTCACCCATGATTTTCCCGAAAGCATGAACATGATTGTAATTATCAGAATCAATAATGCACCTCGGCGGAACAAGGGCTTTGCAATAAAGTGCTTTCAATGACCTCAGGTTAGCGCAGCTTTTCTCTCCCAAGATTGTTAAGGATGAAGGCAGTACAAGCTTTTCCAGACTTGAACAATTATATAATCCCATGAGATAAATTGAGTTGAGAGCATCGGGCAAATCAATCTCTTTAAGAGAGTGTAAATCTGCCAGTGCCTGGTAAGATATGTTTTCCACCGTAGATGGAATCTTAACCTTGACAAGATTTGCATCGAACTGCAAAATACGCATTGGCATGGATTCCATACCGGTTGGGAACGATATTGATGTCAATTCAAGACAATTGCTGAACGCATCGTTAAAGACTAAACAACCATCGGGAAGCTCAACCTTTACAAGCCTTGTATTATAAAAGGCGTGCTCTTCCACGCTTTCAAGATTTTCGGGGAAATTTATATCCGAAACAGACGTATCCATGAAAGCATAAAGTCCTATTTTAGTTATAGAAGACGGCAGTTCTACCTTATCCAATGATGAACATCCTAAGAAACAAGAATTCGGAATCTCAGCCACTCCCTGCGGAATGACTAACGGCGATACTTTCAGTCCACTGCAATTCTCGAAGCAAGCAATTCCCAAAGAATTCAAAGACTGCGGAAGATTGATTTCTTCAAGATTTGCAGCGTAGCAGAATGCCTCGTTGCCGATGCATTCAACGCCTTCGGGCAAAATTATCTTCCGTAATTGTACGGGTTTATATTGCTTATAACCAATTTTTTGAGCTTGGCGGTTAAAGAATGCGTTGTCCGGCACCTTTCTGTCGGCAATATCCGCTTCAGAGAGGTCTATGAAGCAGAGTTGGCCGTCAAATGACGCCTGCCACATCGTCTTGAAATCGGCATCGTTAACCGGTCCTTTAACAATTAGAGAGTCCGACGTCAGCATGTCGTTGCCAAGGGCATCACCCAGAGTGCCCGGCAGTGAGAGCCTTACATCCCTCACACTGCCATTGGCAGCACTGAGACATATAATACTCATGATAAAAATAATCAGCTTTTTCATAGACTTGATTTATGGATTGTTATGGAAATATATGCTTTTTCATTTATATCTGCAAATATAATCATTATCAAGCTCTTTTGCAAATATTTATTAAATTATTTTTACTTTTTTTTACAATTGCCATAATTGGCATAAAAAGAGCATTTTTTTGGACTTTATTAAATTTAGTCTGATAGTCTGCGTAGAACGAACTAAAAATGCAACTATGCTGCGAAATGGTGTGTTTTTTCTACTTTTTTCGCAATATATTACATTTTTTTTAAATTTTGTTCGTGAAATTCAATTTAATAGCTTATATTTGCGACAATTTAAATCTTAGAACACAAATCCCAATATGAACAAGACCGAACTTGTGAATGCCGTAGCCGAAAAGGCCGGCCTCACCAAAGCCCAAGCTAAAGATGCGGTAGACGCTGTGGTTGCTGCCATAGGCGAGGCTCTCGCTAAAGATGATAAAGTTGCTATCCTTGGTTTCGGAACTTTTGCCACTGTAGAAAAAGGCGAACGCACCGGTATCAACCCCCGTACAAAAGAACCTATCACCATCGCTGCCCGCAAGCAAATCAAATTCAAAGCCGGCTCAGAGCTTTCTGATATGGTAAAGTAATTTTACTACTCGCACAAAGCCGATGCTAAAAAAATGAGAGCGGCAATTCTCATGAAAAAAGAATTGCCGCTCTCATTTTTTTAAACCGATCAATAGTTATCGGGGAAACGTTCAAACCAGCTCTGATCCATACCGCATACGGGGCAACGCTTGGGAGCAGTCTTAGACAGGATGGTGAAGCCACACTTACGGCAGTACCATTCCACGGGTTCCTCTGACGAGAATACTTCGCCGTTTTCAACTCGTTCGAGAAGACGCAGATAACGCTTTTCGTGCATCTGTTCAACCTTGGCGATGTTGCGGTAGAGGGCAGCAATCTGCGGGAAACCTTCTTCCTGGGCCACATCGGCAAACGAAGAGTAGAGTTCGCCCCATTCCTCACGTTCGCCGGCAGCGGCTTCGGCAAGGTTGGTCTTGGTGTCGCCTACTACTCCGGCAGGATAAGCGGCTGTGATTTCAACCATTCCGCCCTCGAGCATAGAGAAGAACTGCTTGGCGTGGCTGAGTTCCTGCTCGGCAGTAGCCAAAAAGATAGCTGCGATCTGTTCGTAGCCTTCTTCGATTGCCTTCTGGGCAAACAGTGTATATCTTGAACGTGCCTGGCTTTCACCGGCAAATGATGCGAGAAGATTATGTTCGGTTTTGGTTCCTTTTATTGATTTCTTTTCCATAATATTTATATTAATGAGTTTATTCGAATTCACTTCATTATAACAAAAGCCACCTTTGATTTGTTTATCAGAAGTAAAAATTTAAATCCGTCAAAGAACTTAACCAAATGTTTGCGAATATCTTCTTTCTGCTTTTAGGCCTGGTGCTTATACTGGCCGGTGCAAATTTCCTTACCGACGGCTCGTCGTCAATAGCCAAGCGCTGGGGTGTGAGCGACCTTATAATAGGACTTACGGTGGTGGCGTTCGGCACTTCGGCTCCGGAACTCGTGATCAGTATTACCTCGGCGTTGAAAGACAGCCCCGAGCTGGCAGTTGGCAATGTGGTGGGCAGCAATATCTTCAATATATTGGCAATAATCGGCATCACGGCTCTGGCTAAACCTATAATAGTAGAGCGCAGTATAATGACGGTTGAGATTCCGCTGGTTATTCTGTCGGCTGTGGTTCTGCTCGTCATGGGCAATGCACCCCTGCTCGACGGCTCGGCCCAAAGGATGGTGACGAGGGTAGACGGTATAATACTGCTGATATTTTTCATTATTTTCATGTCGCACACGTTTTCGAGCGCCAAGCGCCCGGCCGACCCTTCCCAGGGTAATGACAAACCTGTGGAAACAATCAAGGAGATGCCCATGCTTAAGGCATGGATATGGGTGGCCGGCGGACTGGCAGCACTGATCTACGGTGGCGACTGCTTTGTGAAGGGCGCTTCGGGCATAGCGTCCTCGCTGGGTGTAAGCGAGGCTGTGATAGGTCTTACAGTAGTGGCCGCCGGCACATCGCTGCCCGAACTGGCCACATCTATCACCGCCGCACTCAAGGGCCGCACCGGCATAGCCGTGGGCAATGTTATAGGCAGCAATATTTTCAATATATTCCTTGTACTGGGCGCTTCGGCCACCATACGCCCGCTCAGCTTCGGCTCAATAGGCAATTTTGACTTGCTGACTCTCACCGGCGCTTGCGTGCTGTTCTGGCTTTTCGGCTGGTTTTTCAGGCAGCGCACCATCACCCGCATCGAGGGAGGCATACTCGCGGCAGGATATATTGCATACACCACGGTGCTGATTTTGGAGCAAATTTAGGGTTTGTCGGTAAAATCGGGTGATTTGTCTATTAAAATTGTCTATTTAAATAAGGTTTCATAACTTTGCATTACAAATAAGATTAAGAGCTAAATTCGAAATCACTCTCCCAAACATCCGAAGAAACGTAAGTCAATCTATGAAACGTAATTTTCTATTGTATATTCTTCTTTCATTGGTGATCCCTTGCATGCAGGCTTATAATGTAAGCGGCAAGATATGCGATGCTCAGGGCGAACCGCTCATATCGGCTTCTGTACGCCTGCTCGCCGCCAAAGACTCAACGGTGGTGAAGGGTGTGGTTTCAGATGCCAACGGTCGCTTCAGCTTTCCTAATATCAAGAATGGCCGCTTTATTGTAGAAGCTTCTTATGTAGGTTACGACAACCAATATAAGAATGTGACCGTACAGGACAAGAACGTACCCGTGGGCACTATTACAATGAACGAAAATTCGATCATGCTCAAAGAGACTACGGTTATCGGTATCAAGACCCCTATCACCGTAAAGGAAGATACAGTTGAATTTAACGCCGATTCATACAAGACCAAGCCTAATGCCGTTGTCGAAGACCTGCTCAAGCGCCTGCCGGGCGTAGAGGTGGACTCCGAGGGCAAAATCACGGCCAACGGCAAGTCGGTGACCAAGATATTGGTTGACGGTAAGGAATTCTTTGCCGACGACCCCACCGTGGCCTCGCGCAATCTGCCCGTTGATATGGTTGACCGCCTGCAGGTGGTTGACCGCAAGAGCGACCTCGCCCGTATTACCGGCGTGGACGACGGCGAGGAAGAAACCGTTATCAACCTTACCGTGAAAAAAGGTATGAAAAACGGTTGGTTCGGCAACGTCGAGGCCGGTTATGGTACCGACGACCGCTACAAGGCTTCATTTAACGTAAACCGTTTCTGGAACAACAATCAGATTACCTTTCTCGGTGCCACAAACAATGTCAACGATCTGGGCTTCTCTGACGGCACCTCAGGACGTTTCCGCAGATTTGGCGGCTCAAACGGTATCACCACCTCTCAGGCATTTGGTGTAAACTTCAACATAGGCAAGGATGAAAAATTCCGTATCGGCGGTAATGTGATGTGGTCGCGCTCTGACCGCGATACACGCCAGCGCTCTGACCGCGAGTATCTCTTTGCCGACTCCACTTCATACTACAACTCGGGCAAACGCTCGCGCGACATTGGCAACAACACCCGCGCCGACTTCCGCCTGCAATGGAAACCCGACGAATATAACACCCTCGACTTCCGTCCCACATTCAGCTACAACCACTCCAACTCGTGGAGCGTGGACTCATCGCTCACCATGGCCGGAGACATCGACCGCTCACTCGTTACCCGCAGTATCAACAATCAGGACTCGCGCGGTAATTCATGGGAATTCGGCGGCTCGCTCATCTACAACCACAACTTCAAACAGCGCAAGGGTCGCTCTATGTCGGTGTTCGTAAATTATCGTTTCAGCGATGTGCGCGAACGTGCCAACAACTACTCTTGGAACAAGTTCTATCAGCTCAACGACTCGGTTGACGTGTATGACCAGTACTCCGACAACCACACCTGGAGCAACAATGTATCGGCCCGTCTGAGCTGGACCGAACCTCTGGGCGATGCCAAGAAAGGCAATTTCCTTACCTTTGCCTATCGCTTCCAGTACAGGTGGAACAATGCCGACAAACTCACCTACGACCACCCCGTGACTTTCCCCGAAGGCTGGGACGGCCCCATAATCATCGACCCCGAACTGCTCTTCAACGAAGACCTGTCAAACCGTTTCCGCAACGACTACATGAATCAGGACATCCGCGCCGGCTTCAAACATGTGTCAAAGACAACCACCCTCGACGTAGGTCTGTCGCTGGTACCCACCCTCTCAAAATCTGAAAATCTTATCAACTCAGCCAAAAACATCCCCGAACGCTGGGTGTGGAACTACGCCCCCTACATGCGCTACCGCTGGAAGCGCTCAAAGACCCAGTCGCTCAATATCGACTATATGGGACGTTCGTCACAACCCTCAATGGCTCAGTTGCAGCCCGTGGCCGATATGTCGAATCCCTTGAACATCGTTATCGGTAACCCCAGCCTTGATCCTACATTCAGCCATAATGTGCGCCTGCGCTTCCAGGACTTCAATGCCGACGCCCAACGCTCTATAATGGCTATGGTGAACGCAAACCTGGAGCAGAATTCGATAGTATCGCGCACCACATTTGATCCAACCACCGGCGGACGCACCACCACATACGAGAACGTGAACGGTATATGGAGCATACGCGGTATGAACATGATTTCATTCCCCTTCCGCAACAAGAAGTTCACATTCAACAACCACCTGATGCTGTTCTACTCCAACTCGGTAGGTTTCAACAACGGCGAGCGCAACCGCTCAGGCTCATTCTCGGTAAACGAATCGTTTGGCCTGGCATTCCGCCCCGACAACCTCGAACTGGAACTCCGCCCCCGCTATAATCTGCAGACCGTGCACAACAGCGTGCAAACCAACTCAAACCGCACAGTACACGGCTACGGAGGCTCGTTCTACGCATCGTACATCACACCCATAGGCATCACTCTCAACTCCGACCTCAACTTCACGGCCACCAGCGGTTATTCCGCCGGCTATGACGAAAAGAAATGGATGTGGAACGCTTCAATCGCCTACAGCTTCCTGCGCAATCAGGCTGCCACCGTCACAGTACGCGTTTACGACCTGCTGCGCCAGAACTCAAATATACGCCGCAACATCACCGCCAACTATATCGACGACGTTGAGACCAACTCACTCGGCAGATACTTCATGGCTTCGTTCACTTATAAATTCAACACCTTTGGCAAAGGTCAGAGACCCGGTGGCGACTCCCTCGAATTTGAACACGGCGGACCCGGCCGTGGCGGACGCGGTCCTCAAGGACCCCCTCCCGGCGGCAGAAGACCTTTCTAAGCGTATAATTTGCATGATGAAATTATTACCAAATACGCTTGAAATTCATAAGCAAGAAATAACGTAGATAAACAACCTATGACACACGCGAAAATGAAATTCATAAGTTGATTTGAGAAGCCGGCAGCCGTGAGGTTCCCGGCTTTTTAATTATTATATGACTTTGAGTGTGTTCCATTTTGGAACTAACTGCCACGGACGGTTAAAATTACCAAACTAAATTTTATAATCTGGATGCGCAATGAAATCATCCTATATCAACCGGACTCTACTCTATCATTAGACGTTAGGGTGGAGAATGAAACTGTATGGCTTAATCAAGCTCAGATGGTTGATTTGTTTCAATCAACCAAACAAAATATCAGAAACAGGTGGTATTCCGCTATTACCCACTAATATGGCAAGGAGATGATATAAACTATTTTACACTGCTTACTTATCTATACAAACAAAAAAAGGACAATCCTCACGGACTATCCTAATTTTTAAACATACTGTGTACTTAATGTTAGATTAATATGTCTATTCCAGATCTTTGATTTAAATTTCCACTATGATATGTGTTTAAGTATTTTTTCTATGAAAAAGCATAGGTTATCGTTTCATTTCCGATGCAAAGTTAGCACTAATAATATTAATATGCAAATTTATGCTATCAGCAATTTTGGGCTTACGGCATTAAATTTTATAAAGATTATACATAAAAAGAGCCGTGATTTTAATTAAAACACGGCTCTTTATTCTTTTTTTTATCAAAAAAATTACTGTTTGTTATATTTTGCCACCTTTGTTAATTTTAGTTAAATAGCAAAGCCTTGCTAACAATATGTTATAAAACATAATTATAACGCACTTTTAGCGAGTGGCATATATAATATATGAAGTCATGGGGTCTACGGTGGCCTGCATCTCGCCGTTCTTCACCTTGAAGGCTGTTCCATACACACTGTCGGTATATTCACCATCGGGCAGACTTGTGGCAATCTTCACCTTCTGTTTTTGCTCTGAGAGATTGATCAGTGCAGCGCCTTCGTTACCACGGCATATTTCAACCACAGCACCGTCCTTGGATGTGAAAATCTTTTCGGCTTGGCCATCCATTGCCTTGCGGAATTTGTTTGCGGCCACCACTTCGGGGTGTTTGAATTCATCGTTACCGCGTGCACCTATGCGGTTGTTGCCCCAGTAGTTCTGACGAGTGCTTCCGGCCGGACGGCTGTAGAAAAGGGGACGGCCATGCTGACGTGCTGTAAGGAACACCCATCCCATACGCATCTGTTCGTCTGTCATGTCGGCGCTCTCGTGGGCGTTGCAATATGTGTCGTGGCTTTCAACCCATGTCACAAGGCGATCGGGGGTGAGCGAGTGGTTCCAGTCGGTGAGCAAAGACTCGTTTACCTTGTGGGCGCGCAGTGCATCGCGCAGCGAGTGTCCGTATGCGCTGGCAGTCATATCCATATATTCGCCGTATTCCTTCTCGGGCACATTTTTGTCCTGAAGCACTTCACCATATATATATAGGCTGTCGGGCATCAGCACTGTAAGCCCCTTCACACCCTCGCGTCCGGTGGCCACGTCCCAGAAGTTGTTGCGTGTGGCTTTGGGGTCGAGCGGATCTGAGTGAACGCCAATATGCTTGGCTGTGTCGTAGCGGAATCCGCGGGCACCCAGATTGATGAGGTCGTTTACGTATTGCAGGTAGTAATACTGGAAGTCAGGATTCTCGGTATTCACGTCGGGCAGGCCACCCATCTCGCCGGTGGTGCATTGCATACGGTCGTTGTAATTGGTAATGGGCGTGAATCCGTTGGCATGATAGAGGTTCTCGTGTCCGCCCACGGCATTGTCGAGGCCGGGCAATACGGCTGTGTGGTCGATGGCTGTGTGGTTTGGCAGCACATCTACAATCACCTTCACACCATAGAAACGGGCGCTGTCGCACATATTGCGGAAATCCTCGCGCGAGCCCAGCATATAGTTACCAATCTGCCAGTCGGTGGGCTGATAGTAGTAGTACCACTTTCCCCTTACCGAGTCGCCTTCTTCGCTGAACAATGCCATACCGCCGCCTTCGCCCACGTAGCAGGTCTGTACAGGCGATGTCTGCACGTAGGTGTAGCCGGCTTCGGCTATGTCTTTCATGTTTGCGGCGATGGTGTCGAGGCTCCAGCTCCAGGCATGCAGGATGGTTTCGTCCTCCGACGGAGCCTGTGCGGCTACGGCCGGAGCTGTCAGGGCACAGATAGCCGTGCCTAAGATAAGTTGTGTTAGTTTCATGTAGTTGTTAAAGTTGATAAGTAAGTAGTCTGATATGCCTTGAATATCACATCAAGACATACTATTACAAAGTTACAAATTTTATTTCAAAAACGGTATATCATACATATTATATAATGCCGTATGATTGACTCATTTATCTTTGTTTTTTATTTTTTTAACTATACATACCGTCGCTAATGGTACGAAAAACTCTAAATTTGTCTTGATGAAACGCTATGCTGTAATTTGCACTCTGATATTGGCGCTGCTGGGGAGCGGACTCTCCGGCTGCTCATCGTCGCGCAACGCCTACAACCGCGATGACATATACTCTGGCTCCATGCCTGCAAAGAAAAAGAAAAAGCATGGCAAACAAAAAGGCAGCACCGCCCATCGCTACGACAGACCCGCCGACGATGCCGCCATGACCCGTGATGCTAAAAAAGTAATCGACGAGGCCCGCAAGTGGCTCGGTACTCCCTACCGTTACGGCGGCGACTCGGCCCGCGGTATGGACTGCTCGGGGCTTACCTGCACTGCTTTTGAAAAAGCCATAGGATTGAAGCTGCCGCGCAACAGCCGCGAGCAGGCCGAATTCAGCCGTCGCATACGCCGCAGCGAGCTGCAACCGGGCGACCTTGTGTTTTTTGCCAGCCGCCGCGGAGGCGACCGCATCAACCACGTGGCCATATATCTGGGTAACAATTCAATGATACATTCAAGCACTTCGCAGGGGGTGGTGGTGAGCGACCTCGACGAAGAATACTGGAAGTCGCATTTCCACTCTTGCGGACGTGTGTTGTAGTCGGATTAGAGTGTGTCTTATTCCTAAATTTTTGATATTAATTTATAATTTTTGTTAATAAATTTTGGTTTGCATAATTGTTTGTCTATCTTTGTACTGTTGAGCCGAACCGCCTGCGGCAAGGCTCATAAGAACCTCTGAAAGCGACGGGTCGAGGCTCCGTCGGATTTTTTGATGAACGACTTCTCTCTTCAAGCGTATAACGCCGGTTTATAGGAAATCACACACAGGCTCTTACAACGGGTTGAAAGCAAACACACTCAAACACAGAAATGAATATCAAAACATTAGCAACTGCACTGATTATGGGTGCCACAGCGTTTGGCTACGCCGCCCCGGCCTTTGCCGGAGCCAATGAAGACGCCGTGCTATCCATCCTCAATTCATATCGCCCCGGCTCTACCGGATTCGGAGCCATCAAAGTGGAAAGCGTGAAGATTGACAACAAGAAGAAGTCAATTGAAATAGCTTGCAACGAAAATTCGGCTTATCTGCCCCTTACGTCTGACCGCCTCGATTCTATAAAAGACGCCATACGCAACTCTCTCGGTTCTCAATACAAAAAATACAAGGTAAACATCACCGCCAACGGCAAGCCGTTCGACACCCTCGTGCTGTTCTCTTCAAAGGATCTCAAAGGCCCCAAAGAGAAATATCAGTTTGTCACCGACAACGACGCCCAGGCAGCACCGCTGGGCCTCGATGGAGCCAACATCGCATTATGGCAGAGCCACGGCTGGTACTTCGAGCCCAAGCTCAACCGTTGGGAATGGCAGCGCGCCCGTATCTTCCAGACTGTGGAAGACCTCTACACACAGAGCTACGTGATGCCCTTCCTGATGCCCATGCTCGAAAACGCCGGAGCTTACGTCATGAGCCCGCGCGAACGCGACACCAACCCCACTGAGATAATCATCGACGCCGACAACGCAGCCACTCCCGGTTATGCCGACCGCAACGGCGCCAACCAATGGACAACTTACAGCGGCAAGGGCTTTGCCTGGGACGGCAAATATCTGGTCAACGGCAGCCATCCCTTCAGCGAAGGCACAGCGCGCATGGTGAAGAGCGTCCGCCCCGACTCGCGCACCGAGCCTGCAAGCGCCACATGGACAGCCGACTTCCCCAAAGACGGCACTTACGCCGTTTATGTGAGCTATGTAAGCACCCCCAAAAGTGCCCCCGATGCCCGCTACACAGTTTACACCGCCAACGGCCCCCGCAAGTTCACCGTTAACCAGAAGATGGGCGGTGGCACATGGATTTATCTTGGTCACTTCCCCTTCAAGGCCGGCAAGCACGTAGCCGTAGAACTGAGCGGATACAGCAAAGACGCCGGCTCAACCCTCTCGGCCGACGCCGTGAAAATCGGCGGTGGCAAAGGCGTGGTTGCACGTATCGTAAAAGAACAACTCGATTCAATAAACTATAAATACACACCCAGCGGCTACCCCAAATTTGTTGAGGGAGCACGCTACTTTTTGCAATGGGCCGGCGCACCCGACAGCGTTTTCACTCCGTCTGACTATGTCAACGACTACGGCGACGACTATAAGAGCCGTGGCAACTGGGTGAACTGGCTTGCCGGGGGCTCATCGCAATTACCCAACCGCGAAGGTTTGAATATTCCTGTAGACCTAAGCTTCGCATTCCATTCTGACGCCGGGACTTTCAAGACCGACACTGTAGTCGGCACACTCGGTATCTATTGTACTGCCGGCGAGACCCTCGGTAACGGTGCATCAAGAAACAATTCGCGTGACCTCACCGATTTGGTGCTTACAAACATCACCGAGGATGTCCGCTCGCAGTTCGAGCCTAACTGGACCCGCCGCGGCATGTGGGACAAGAGCTACTACGAAGCCCGCGTGCCCGAAGTGCCCGCCATGCTGCTCGAACTCCTCAGCCACCAGAACTTTTTCGACATGAAATATGGTCTGGATCCGGCCTTCCGCTTTGTCTTGTCGCGCGCCATCTACAAGGCCATGCTGCAATTCATAGCCCACCGCGACGGCCGCCAATACATAGTGCAGCCCCTGCCTGTAAAAGACTTTGCAATCACCCCCGCCGGCAACCGCACATACCGCCTGAGCTGGGCCGAGACCGTAGATTCACTCGAATCCACAGCCACCCCGTCGTACTACATTATAGAGCAGCGCACAGCCGACGGCATCGGATTCACCTACCTCGATAAAGTCACCGCACCCGAATATACCGTAAACATCACCGATACCGATATACATTCATACCGTATCATAGCCGGAAACGACGGCGGCGTGAGCTTCCCCTCTGAGGTACTTGCCCTGTGCGACCTCGGCAATGGCTCGGCTCCCGTGCAGGTGGTCAACGGATTCACCCGCGTGAGCGCTCCCGACTGGTTTGAATTCTCAGAAGACTATGCCGGTTTCAACGACGAGAAAGACCACGGTGTACCCTACGTGCAGGACATCTCATTCATAGGTTCGCAGTTCGAATTCCGCCGCGACATTCCTTGGATGGATGACGATGCCGCCGGTTTCGGAGCCTCGCGTTCAAACTACGAAAAAGACATTGTTGCCGGCAACACCTTCGACTACCCCTACATTCACGGCCGTTCCATCGTAGCCGCCGGACACTCGTTCTACTCCACATCGGCAAGCGCATACGCCGCAGCATCGGTGTCTGATACCGATGCCAAGATGGTTGACCTCATTCTGGGCAAGCAGAAGGAAATCAAGCGCGGACGCGGAGTTTACGGCACATATTTCAAGACATTCCCCTCACAGTTGCAGGACAAGATAAAGGCAGCCACCGCCGCCGGCACAAGCTTCTTTGTAAGCGGTGCATACGTGGCCACCGACCTTTGGGACAACCCCAACTCGTCGCCCGAGACAGCCAAGGCCGACCAGGCATTTGCAAGCGAAGTACTCGGATATAAATGGCGTGTGGGTCAGGCCAGTGTAACAGGCGAAGCCTACGAGGTGCCCTGCCGTTTCAAGCAGTTTACCGGAGGTGAGGTATCGTTCTACAACGTGCTCAATTCTGATTGCTACGCCGTAGAATCACCCGATTCGTTCTATGCCGCCGACAGCAAGACCGGATGCACATTCATGCGCTACAGCGAGAACAACCTCGTGGCCGGCACGGCTTGCAAATTCCCCGCATACAAGACTGTAGTCACCGGCTTCCCCTTCGAGACCATCAAAGACAGCGAAAGCCGCAACAATTTAATGACTCAAATCATAAATTTCCTTACATCAAAATAAAACACACCGCATGAGACCTACAATCAATTGCTTCGTGCCCTACGCCGACGCATCTGTCATCCAAACAGTTGAAGCGCTAAAAAGCTGCCCCGAGGTTAACAAAATCTACCTCATGACAACCGACGCAGCCGCCGCTCCCGTCGACAACTGCGAACTGCTCCACGTGGATTCGCTCAAGTCTACACGCACAATGAAACAGATTGGCGAATGCGCCGATTGCGACTACATATATCTCTACACATCATACGACCGCCTGATTCCCGGTTATCTGTCAATCAACCGTCTGTCAAACCTGGCCGCCGACTCCAAGGCCGGGCTGCTCTACGCCGACCACTACACTGTGGTAGAGGGCACACGCAGCAATCATCCGGTAATCGACTATCAGTTCGGCTCGCTGCGCGATGATTTCGACTTCGGCCCCGTGATGTTCTTCAACGCCGCCGTGTTCAAGGAAGCCGCAGGCAAGCTCAGCGGCGACTATGAAGCAGCCGGCCTGTATGATCTGCGCCTGGCCGTGAGCCGCATCGCCCCCATCGTTCATGTAAACGAATACCTCTACACCACCATCGCCCTGCCCAAGAATGAGACCGGCGAGGCCATCTTCAGCTACGTAGATCCCAAGAACCGCGGCGTACAGATAGAGATGGAGCAGGCCTGCACAGCCCACCTCAAGGCAATTGGCGGTTATCTGCCTCCCAAGTTCGACACCATCGAATTTGACAAAGGCAACTTTGAATACGAGGCATCGGTTATTATTCCCGTACGCAACCGCGTGCGCACCATACGCGACGCCATACGCAGCGTGCTCAGCCAGAAGACCGACTTCCCCTTCAACCTCATCATCATCGACAACGGCTCAACCGACGGCACCTCAGAAGCCATTGACGAATTTGCCGCCGATCCCCGCGTGATACATATCATTCCCGAGCGCGACGATCTGGGCATAGGCGGATGCTGGAACACCGGTGTAATGCACCCCAAGTGCGGTAAATTTGCAGTTCAGCTCGACTCTGACGACATCTATGCCGACGAGAACACCCTTGCCAAGATGGTCAAGGCTTTCTACGACCAGAACTGCGGCATGGTGGTAGGTACATACATGCTCACCGACATCAACCTCAACATGCTGCCCCCGGGTGTGATAGACCATAAGGAATGGACACCCGAGAACGGCCGCAACAATGCCCTGCGCATCAACGGACTCGGCGCTCCGCGTGCCTTCTACACCCCGATGCTGCGCCAGATACAGGTGCCCAACACCTCATACGGCGAGGACTACGCACTGGGACTTGCCTTCTCACGCCACAACCAGATAGGCCGTGTATACGACGTGGTATATCTGTGCCGCCGCTGGGAAGACAACTCAGACCACGCCCTCGACATCGTCAAGACTAACAACAACAATCTATACAAAGACCGTATCCGCACCTGGGAACTCCAGGCCCGGTGCTCTATGGAGAAGTAATCATGTCTGTCAATTCCAAAATCATTTCCGAATTCATGGCCGATCAGTTGGCGGCGTGGCCTATGGCCGCCGCCAACTTTGAGGCGCTTCTCACCGTAGAGGTAAAGGAAATCGACTTACCGGGCTGGAACGTGAAGGTTCAGTTCAATCCGGCCCGCGCAGTATCTTCGTCGGCCAAGGTTGACGCTGCCTCGCTCAAAGCCCGTAAGTGTTTCCTGTGTCGCGAAAACCGCCCCGAGGTACAGACAGCCATTCCATGGCTCGACGGCAAGTACGAGATTCTTATCAATCCCTTCCCCATCTTCCCCCGTCACCTCACCATTCCGGCCACCGACCACACCCCACAGCGCATCTCCGGTCGCATCGCCGACATGCTTCTTCTTGCCCACGAGCTCGAAGACTATACCGTATTCTACAACGGACCGCGCTGCGGTGCCTCGGCTCCCGACCACATGCACTTCCAGGCCGGAAACAGCGATTTTCTCACCATAGGCGAGGCCCTTGAAAGCGCGGAGCTGAAGAACCTGGCCTCGGAAGGAGGCGCCAGCCTTGCCTTATGCGACTCGCTGCCCGTAAAAGTATTTGTGATTGATGCGCCGGCCGGCCGACGCGATGATGCTTCAAAGCTCTTCGACAGGCTCTACAACGCGCTCCCCTTCACTGCCGACGAGGAACCCATGATGAATCTGCTTGCCTACACCACACCCATAGGCGTGAGACTCGTGGTGATTCCGCGCAAGAAACACCGTCCGTCGTTCTACGGAACCGAAGGCGAGAGCACTATGCTGCTGTCGCCGGCATCAGTCGACATGGGCGGCGTGTTCATCACTCCCATGAAAAAGGACTTCGAGAAGCTCGACAGGGCCATCATCCTTAATGTATTCAACGAACTGTGTCTTTCTACCGAAGAAATTAACGAAATAGCATCAAATGTCTGAATATCCAAGTTCCCGGCCTAATGTAAGGGTAGGCATACTCCTTACCGACCAAGAAGTTAAAGTAGTATTCCACGGAATATATCACCAGCATGGACGCATGCTCACAGGCGAGCATACCTTCAGCCGTGCCGAAGGGCTTTTCACTGCATCATCCGAAGACTGCTTCTTTGAAGTGAAGGATGTGGTGATTGGTGTCGGCTTCCATTGGGAACGCAAAGAAAACCAATGCTTCAGCGGCGACCTTGAACTTATCGAAATTGACAACAAGCTGCAGGTTGTAAACATTCTGCCGGTAGAAAGCTATCTCAAGAGCGTGATTTCATCAGAAATGAGCGCAACGGCATCAATCGAACTGCTCAAGGCTCACGCCGTGATATCGCGCAGTTGGCTTTTAGCTCAGATATATCCCCGCAAGGGTGCCGAAAAGCCGGCTTCAACAGTAGCCAACGACGAGGAGTACATAAAGTGGTACGACCACGATGACCACGACCTCTTTGACGTCTGCGCCGACGACCACTGCCAACGCTACCAGGGAATAACTCGCCAGACTACTCCAAAAGTAGACGAAGCCGTTGACGCCACCATGGGCCTTGTGCTCACCGATACCGACGGCTCTCTGTGCGACGCCCGATTCTCAAAGTGCTGCGGCGGCGTGTTTGAGGAATTTGAAAGCTGCTGGGAACCTACCCACTACAACTACCTGATTGCCCGTCGCGACAACGTAGACCCGCTCGACTTCCCCAACCTGCGCATCGAGGCCGAAGCACAGCGCTGGATTGACAATAGTCCCGAAGCTTTCTGCAACACAACCGATCCCGAAATACTCTCGCAGGTGCTGAACAACTACGACCAGGAAACCACCGACTTCTACCGCTGGCACGTGAGCTATACCCAGGAAGAGCTTTCAGAGCTTATCAAGAAACGCTCGGGCATAGACTTCGGCCGCATCATCAACCTCGAACCCGTAGAACGCGGCACTTCAGGACGCCTGATAAAGATGCGCGTGCGCGGCACCGCCAAGACCCTCGTAATAGGCAAAGAACTCGAGATCCGACGCATACTCTCCACCTCACACCTCTATAGCTCGGCATTTACCGTAGAACGTCACGACGTAGATGCAGCAACCGGAATACCGGCATCCTTCACCCTTCATGGCGCCGGCTGGGGCCATGGCGTAGGCCTGTGCCAGATAGGCGCGGCTGTGATGGGCGCTCGCGGATATTCCTACACCCAGATATTGAACCATTATTACCCCGGAGCCAACCTAACTCCGCTATACAGCTAATCTCTTACCAAACAATTACTATGAACAATACCAAGAAAGCCGCAAAACGAAATCCGTGGGCATGGATACCTACCCTATACTTCGCCCAGGGGCTTCCTTATGTGGCCGTGATGACCATTTCGGTAATCATGTACAAACGATTGGGCATTTCAAACACAGACATTGCCCTCTACACAGGTTGGCTCTATCTCCCTTGGGTTATCAAACCCTTCTGGAGTCCTTTTGTCGATATTATAAAGACAAAAAGATGGTGGACTCTCACCATGCAGTGGATAATAGCTTTTGCCCTTGCCGGAATCGCATTTACCATTCCGACTCCATTTTTCTTCCAGCTCACATTAGCCATATTCTGGCTTGTGGGCTTCACCTCGGCCACCCACGACATTGCAGCCGACGGCTTCTATATGCTCGCTCTTTCTGAGCATGAGCAGTCGCTGTATGTGGGTATCCGCTCCACCTTCTACCGCGTCGCCACTGTTGCCGGTCAAGGCTTGCTGGTGATTGTGGCCGGCTTGATTGAAACCAATTCGGGGCTGCCCCCGGTGCAGGTGACGGTCAATGCCGACCCCGCTGTGGAATGGAGGCCTTGCAATCTTGCCTGGACTGATGCGGCTGAAGCCGACCTGCAGGGAGAGCTTCAGTTCATCACTCCTGTTCAAGATGCCATCGCAACTACTGCTCCGGCAGAGGTCACCGTTGACGTTAACGGTCAGCAAGTCGTTATGCCATTCAAGGTATACGCCTCAATGATGCGCGACTCGGTGAAACATCTCAACGAGCGCAACGGATTCGTAGCCGCCGAAACTCCGGCCGCTACTGCCGACAAAACTCCGGCCGCAGCCTCCGACAATGGTCCCGGCGCGTTCACCAAGTGGGTGAGCGAGACATTCGGCGAGGAACGCGAACCTTACACAGCCAAAGACAACAACATTGCCATAGTAGGCGTACGCCTTAACCAAAAGCCGGCTCCCGGCGAGGAAATAGTGCTCAACGTCACCCACAAGAGCGGCGACCAGAGCATAAAGCTCGAACAGGCAAGCCTGTCGACCCGCTTCGTATTCAACGAATCAAACTGGGACAAAACCGCATGGCTATATTACGAAATCGACCATAAGCTGTCGGCTCCTGCCACAGCCAAGTTTGAGGGTGCATCGGGCAACATACCCTTTGCATGGCTCGTGGTATTTGCCATACTGTCGGCATTCTTCTTTGTAGTCGCCTTCTATCACAGCTGGGCTCTGCCCCGTCCGGCAAGCGACGGCAACAACGAGGCCGGCACCACCGCCTCGTCTATCTTCAAGGAATTCTTTGAGACATTCAAATCGTTTTTCCAGAAAAAACAGGTGTGGGTGGCCATCGCATTCATGCTGCTCTACCGTCTGCCCGAGGCTCAGCTTGTAAAACTCATCAACCCCTTCTTGCTCGATCCCATCGACAAGGGCGGCCTTGGCCTCACTACCGGTGAGGTGGGCATAGTCTACGGCACAGTGGGCATTATCGGTCTCACCATCGGTGGTATCATAGGCGGTATAGCCGCCGCCAAGGGAGGCTTGAAAAAATGGCTCTGGCCCATGGCTTGGTCCATGTCGCTCACCTGTCTTACATTTGTATATCTGAGCTATGCCGCCAATCACTCGCTGCTCGTGGTTAACATCTGCGTGTTTATCGAACAGTTTGGCTACGGATTCGGCTTCACAGCCTATATGCTCTACCTCATATACTTCTCAGAGGGCAAACATAAGACCGCGCATTATGCAATATGCACCGGCTTCATGGCCCTTGGCATGATGCTGCCCGGCATGGCCGCCGGCTGGCTGCAGGAAACCATCGGCTACCGCCACTTCTTCATCTGGACAATGATATGCTGCGCCGCCACAATCGGTGTATGTGCTTTCCTGAAGATTGACCCCAATTTCGGTCGTAAAATTGAAAAAGAATAACTGTCATGAAAATCAAACATATCTTTACACTCCTCATAGCAGCCGTGGCCTCGATGGGCGCAGCTGCATCAACCACAGCCCCCGTAGTAAAGCCCGGTATCGAGGTTCTGCGCGATATGGACTTTGCCCCGCTTAAAGGCAAGCGCGTGGGTCTGCTCACCAATCCTACCGGCGTCGACAATCAGCTCAAGTCTACAATCGACATTCTGCACGAAGCTCCGGGCGTTGAACTTGTAGGTCTTTACGCACCCGAGCACGGTGTGCGCGGCGATGTTCATGCCGGCGACCATGTTGACACATTCGTTGACCCGGCCACGGGTGTCACCGTATACTCATGCTACGGCAAAAACCGTAAGCCCACCCCCGAGATGCTCAAGGATGTGGATATACTCATCTACGACATACAGGATATAGGCTGCCGCTCGTTCACATTCATCTCGTCGATGGGTGTGGCTATGGAAGCCTGCGCCGAACAAGGCAAGCAGTTCATGGTGCTCGACCGTCCCAATCCCCTCACCGGCAATAAGGTGGAAGGCAATCTCGTTGAAGATTCTTGCTACTCGTTTGTAAGCCAATTCCCCATTCCTTACGTATACGGACTCACCCCCGGCGAGCTGGCCAACTATCTAAACGAGGAAGGCCTTATAAAGAGCGAGAACGGCAAGAAAGTCGACCTTACCGTTATTCCTATGGAAGGCTGGAAGCGCGACATGGATTTCCGCGCCACCGGCATGCCCTGGGTACTGCCTTCGCCCCATATCCCCACCCCCGAATCGGCCATCTACTATCCTCTGAGCGGCATACTCGGCGAAATAAACTACATGAACATAGGCGTGGGATATACCGAGCCTTTCAAGCTCTTCACCGCCTCGTGGGTCAACGCCGACGACCTTGCCCGCAATCTCAACGCACTCAATCTGCCCGGGCTCATGTTCCGTCCCATCCACATCAAGCCTTTCTACAGCTTCGGCAAAGGCGAGAACATGCAGGGCGTGGAAGTATATGTCACCGACCTTGAAAAAGCGCCCCTGTCGCTCACACAGTTCTATGTGATGCAGGAGCTTGCACGCATGTATCCCGACCATCAGGCATTCAAGACCGCCGACTCAGGCCGTTTCAATATGTTTGACAAAGTAACCGGCAGCAAGGAAATCCGTCGTCGTTTCTCTAAGAATCATTCTGTGGACGACATGAAGGATTACTGGAACAAGGATGTGGAATCATTCAAGAACGCATCTTCCAAATACTACCTCTACAAGTAGAGATTTGCCACCGGTATTTGTGCATTAGTTGTATCTCAAGCTTAATACGAGTTAAATCCAAACACTCTCTTAAAAATGTTTACCGATTCTCCACAACATAATTATTTCCTGCAGGATATCCTCAGATTCATACCGAGCGACCGTGTGTTCACCGACGAACTCCACACCTTGGCCTGGGGTACTGACGCGAGCTTTTACCGTCTTATTCCTAAAATTGTAATCATCTCAGCCGATGAGCAGGAAATAAAGAAAATACTTAAGGCCGCATGGCTCTACGAGGTGCCGGTAACATTCCGTGCCGCCGGCACAAGCCTGTCGGGGCAGTCAATCACCGACTCTGTTCTTGTGGTGGCCGCCCGTCGCTGGGAAAAATTCTGGCTGTCGCCCGATGCCAAGACCATAAGGGTGCAACCCGGTATAGTGGCCGGACGTCTTAACACCATTCTGGCCAAGTACGGACGTCTGTTCTCGCCCGACCCGGCTTCGAAGAACTCGGCCATGGTTGGCGGTATAATTATCAACAACGCATCGGGCATGAACTGCGGCACACACGCCAACAGCGACCGCATCCTGCAATCGGTGCGCATCATCCTGGCAGATGGTACAACTCTCGACACCGGCGACATAGCCTCCAAAGAAGAATTCCGTCGCACTCACCCCTCCATGCTTGAGGAAATCGAGGCCATACGTTATGCCATAACGGCCGACGAGGAGCTGGTGCGTCGCATCAAATACAAATACTCTATCAAAAATGTGACCGGACTGAATCTGCTGCCCTTTGTCACATTTGAAGACCCGTTTGATATCATAGCCCACTGCATAGTGGGTAGCGAAGGTACTCTGGCATTTCTGGCCGAAGCCACCCTAAACACATCTCACCTGTATCCGTACTCGGCTTCGGGTATGATTTATTTCAACGACATTTCTGAAGCAAGCCGCTGTGTTGTGTCGCTGAAAACCGGTTCATCAGTCTTCTCGTGCGAGATGCTCGACAAGAAATCGCTCGAAGCCGTTCACGACCCGCACGGCAAGGGCCTCACCGCTCTGCTCATCGAGACTAAAGCCGATACTACAGAAAAACTTGATGAGAATATCAAGGCCATAATAGAGATTCTCAACGGCTTTGAACTCGCATTCCCGGCTGAGTTTTCAAGCGATCCGGAGGTGTGCGCCAACTGGTGGGCTCTGCGTTCGGGCATCTTCCCGGCCGTGGGCGGAACCCGCAAACCCGGCACTACCGTGGTAATCGAGGATGTGGCCTTCCATATAGCCGACCTTCCCCACGCCACCCGCGATCTGCAGCAACTGCTCATCGACAGCGGCTACGAGGACGCCTGCATATATGGCCACGCGCTCGAGGGCAACTACCACTTCGTGATCTCGCAGTCGTTTGAAACCCAGGAAGACATCGACCGTTACAAACATCTGATGGAAGAAATAGAGCATCTGGTCATCGACCGTTACGACGGCTCGCTCAAGGCCGAACACGGCGTGGGCCTTAACGTCGCTCCTTTCATCGTCAAGGAATGGGGCGAGAGAGCATGGAGCTACATGCGCCGCATCAAGGATGCCTTCGACCCCTCAAACATACTCAACCGAGGCGTTGTGTTCAACGACGACCCCAATTGCTTCATCAAGAATTTCAAGCATCTGCCGGTTGCTCATCCTTTGGTTGACAAATGTATTGAATGTGGATTCTGCGAGCCCAACTGCGTCAGCGCAGGATATACCATGTCGGCCAGAACACGTATTGTGGTATTTCGCGAAATCACACGTCTGAAGCGCGAGGGTACTCCCGAAGCACTGAGCCGTGCTGCCCGTCTGGAGAAGGCTTATCAATATCAGGGCAAGGAAACCTGCGCCGGCGATGGTCTGTGCAGCACTTCATGCCCCATGAAAATAAATACCGGTGAACTGATTCACCTGCTGCGCGAGCAGGATTGCCCGCCCGGATCTTTCGCATATAAGATAGGTCAGCAATCGGCCCGTCACCTCAGTGGCATCTCCAAGGGCATGAGACTGGCTCTGGGAGCCGCCGATCTCACCCGCAAGGTTATAGGCAACTCTGCCGTTGATACCATAGGCCGCAGCCTGCACTCCTTAGGCATGCCGCTATGGAACGCAGCACTGCCCGCGCCCTACTCCATAGACAAGACCGCCCGCGAGGTGCAGGAAAGCGATGCCAACAGTCCCTCGCCCGACAAGGTTGTCTACTTCCCGTCGTGCATCAACCGCACCATGGGCGAGACTCCCGAAAAGCACAAGGATGTGGCTCCGCTGGTCGACACTATGGTAAAACTGTGCCATAAGGCCGGTTATGAGGTGATTTTTCCCGAGGGTATGGACTCGCTGTGCTGCGGTATGATTTGGGAGAGCAAGGGTATGCCCGCAATTGCCGATGAAATGACCGCCAAGCTCGAAAAAGCCCTGCTCAAAGCATCTGAGAACGGCAAATATCCCGTTCTCTGCGACCAAAGCCCCTGCCTGCACCGCATGCGTCAGCATATCAAGAGCATGCCGCTGTATGAGCCGGCCGAATTTATATCCAAATTCCTGGCTCCTAACCTTGAGTTCCATCCTACAGATGAACCCATATCGGTACACGTCACCTGCTCTACCCGCCTGATGGGACTTGGACCGGTGATAATAGACCTTGCCCATCGTTGTTCGACCAATGTAACCGTTCCGGCCGAAGTAGGCTGCTGCGGATTTGCCGGCGACAAGGGTTTCTTCTATCCCGAAATCAACCGCTGGGCACTGCGCAAGCTGCGTCCTTCGCTCGAAAAAGCCGGTGTGAAAAGCGGTTATTCAAACTCGCGCACTTGCGAGATAGGTCTTACAAGCAACAGCGGCGTAAGCTATAAATCAATCGTCTACCTTGTAAACGACTGCACCACCGCAAAGAAAAACTAAGAATGTGTTTGAATTTAACACACAAAAAAGATTATATTGTTGAATTGAAGATAAAATGAATATGTTTCGCATTAATCTTGAGGCCAATTACGGTGCTTTTTCCACCGTTCATCAGTCACGTAGCTCGCTACGCTCCTTCTTCTCTCTGAAAAAATCTCCCGTAATTGACTCTCAAGCTTAATTCGAGTTAAATTCAATCACACTCTAACAGATGGATAAAACCGCACAGACATCCAAGACCGGCCGATTGTTAGCCCTTGATATACTCAGAGGTATAACCATCGCAGGCATGATTCTGGTAAACAACCCGGGATCGTGGGGACATATCTATGCACCGCTCAGACATGCCTCGTGGAACGGACTCACTCCTACCGACCTGGTATTCCCGTTCTTCATGTTCATCATGGGCATATCCACATACTTCTCGCTCAGGAAGTATGACTTCACACTTACGGGCAAGTGTCTGTGGAAAATAGTGCGCCGCTCGGTGGTGATATTCCTCATAGGCATGTTCATCGCATGGTTCGGTCTGTTCCTGCGCGGAGTGCTGTCCGGCAAGACTTTCAGCGATGCTGTCTTCAACTTCGACCACATACGTATTCTCGGAGTAATGCCCCGTCTGGGTATATGCTATGGTGTGGGGGCAATCAGTGCCCTGCTGCTCAAGAAGAAGGCTCTGCCGTGGTTTACAGCCGCGCTGCTGGCAGTATATACCATAATACTGCTTACGGGCAACGGATTTGAGTTCTCAGACAATAATGTGATTTCTATCATCGACCATAAGGTGCTCGGACCCGCGCACATGTACTCTGATACAATCGACGGAGTAACGCTCAAGTTCGACCCCGAAGGCCTGCTCAGCACCCTGCCATCAATCGCCCACATGCTTATAGGCTTTATGTGCGGAGGGCTGATTTCTTCTACAAAAGACAATAATCTGCGCATAAACAAACTTTTTATTGTCGGCACTATCCTTACCTTCAGCGGTTTTCTGCTGAGCTA
This sequence comes from uncultured Muribaculaceae bacterium, assembly GCA_910586975.1. Classification (GTDB taxonomy): domain Bacteria; phylum Bacteroidota; class Bacteroidia; order Bacteroidales; family Muribaculaceae; genus CAG-873. Next base: position 23,876 of record CAJUKX010000017.1, read on the forward strand.
CGGTCTGCCTGTGAACAAGAAGATATGGTCGCCGACATTTGTCCTCACCACCTGCGGACTGGCAGCAAGTTTCCTTGGCCTGCTTATCTGGATAATCGACATTCGCGGCTATCGCAAATGGTGTCGGTTTTTTGAAGCTTTCGGCATCAATCCCCTGTTCATGTATTGCCTTGGCGCGATACTGTCGATAATAACGGGTGCTGTAAAGATTCCATGGAACGGAGTGGAGAGCGGCATGATCTCCATCAAGGGGTGGTTATATCAAGGCGTTCTTATTCCTGTATGCGGCGACAACACCACACTGGCATCTCTCCTTTTTGCCGTTATATTCGTTTTAGTAAACTGGCTTATCGGCCTCATCCTTTATAAAAAGCAAATTTATATAAAAATATGATACTCGTAGCTGACTGCGGCAGCACTAAGATAGACTGGTGCCTCCTTAACAATCAAAAAGTAGAGAAACAAGTGTTCACCATGGGTATGAACGCTGTAATGCTCACCGAAGAAGAAATACGTCTTCGCATAGCCGAAGAACTCGTGCCCGAACTTACCGGATATCCCGTTGAAGAAGTTTACTTCTACGGCGCCGGCTGCATATCCGAAGAGGTATGTTCAAACGTGGCCCGCGCCATCCGCAGCAATTTTTCAGATAATATAAAGGTTGAAGTACACACCGACCTGCTGGCCGCTGCCCGCGCGCTCTTCGGCCACAAGCCCGGTATAGCATGTATACTGGGTACAGGCTCAAATTCGTGCTACTACGACGGCGAAAAAATCGTTGACAACGTTTCTCCCCTGGGATATATCCTGGGCGACGAAGGCTCGGGCGCAGTACTGGGCAAACTCCTCTTGGGCGATATACTCAAGAATCAGCTGCCGCAGGAAATTTGTACCAAATTCCTCAAGCAGTACGACCTCGACCGTCTGGCCATCATACGTCGTGTTTACAAAGAACCCCAGGCCAACCGTTTCCTTGCATCGGTTACTCCCTTCCTGCTCGAGAACATCGACTGCCCTGAGATTCATGAACTCGTACTCAACGCTTTCAAGGCATTCTTCAAGCGCAACATCACTCAATACCCCCACTACGACACACTTAAAGTTAATTTCATAGGCTCAATAGCCCACTACTTCCGCTCGGTGCTCGAAGAAGCTGCCGAAGCCAACGGTTGCACCATAGGCAATATAATAAAGTCGCCCATGGAAGGCCTTATCAAATTCCATACAGCATAAATCACACAAGGAGCAATAACGCATAACTGCGGCGCTCTCATTTAAAACCAATCATAAAATGGCATTTGTAAAAATCAGCGAGCAGTCCTCGCTTTACGACAATCTCGAAAAAAAGTCGGTAGGTGAAATCTTGCACGACATCAATAACGAAGACAAGAAAGTAGCTCTGGCTGTAGAAAAAGCACTGCCCCAGATTGAAAAACTTGTTACTGAAATCGTCAAGCGCATGAAACTTGGCGGACGTATATTCTACATCGGTGCCGGCACATCAGGTCGTCTCGGCGTGCTCGATGCTTCTGAAATTCCTCCAACATTCGGTATGGATCCCTCGTGGGTTATCGGTCTGATTGCCGGCGGCGACACCGCTCTGCGCAGCGCCGTCGAAAATGCCGAAGACGACGTTCACCAGGGTTGGGCCGACCTTCAGAAATTCAACATCAACAATAAGGATACAGTAATCGGTATAGCCGCCTCGGGTACAACGCCCTACGTTATCGGTGCGCTCAACGATTGCCGTGCCAACGGCATACTCACAGCGGCCATCACTTCCAATCCCGACGCTCCTGTCAGCGAAGCCGCCGATATAGCCATCGAGATGGTTGTTGGACCTGAATTTGTAACAGGTTCTTCGCGCATGAAATCGGGTACCGGACAAAAGATGATCTGCAACATGATCTCAACTGCCGTGATGATACAGATGGGTCGCGTTAAAGGCAACAAGATGGTAAACATGCAGCTTACCAATGCCAAGCTCGTTGACCGCGGCACCCGTATGGTGATGGACGAACTCGGACTGGATTATGAAGAAGCCAAGCGCCTGCTGCTCTTCCACGGCTCGGTGAAAAATGCAGTTGATGCTTACCGTTCAAGCGACCATAAATGAAAATTTACAAAAGAATATTATTGTTGGTGATGTCAATCGCCGGCGCCTCGGCTCTGTTCGCAGCCATGCCTCCGAAGTATAATGAACTTTATTACCAGCGGGCATCGCTTTTTGATGCCCTTGGTGTGGATTCCACTTCAATAGTATTTTTAGGCAACAGCCTTACTCATGGCTGCGAATGGCACGAGCTGCTCGGAATGCCCAATGTACTTAACCGTGGCATAAACGGCGATGTGATACAAGGCATACGCGAGCGTGCCGAAAGTGTGGTGAAGGGCAAGCCGGCCAAAATCTTCCTGATGGTAGGTGCAAACGACGTGAGCCACAACCTCACCGCCGACTCAATTGCCACTGCCGCCCTTGAGCTGATTGACTACATTCACACTCAGTCGCCGCAGACCCGCCTGTACATACAGTCGATGCTGCCGATCAACAACTCTTTCGGCCGATATAAACTGATGGCCGGGAAAGAGCAGGTGATACGCGATATCAACGCCAAGCTGCAGCCGGCTGTAGAGCAACGCGGACACACCTGGGTTAACCTTCATCCGGCTTTCTGCGACGATGAGGGCAATCTTAAAAAAGAATTCACCAACGACGGGCTGCACCTCCTTGCCCCCGGATATATGGTGTGGCGCGAGATAATTCTTCCTTACGTCAAGGAATGACATACGACGAAAAATACATGCGCAGGGCGCTGGAACTTGCACGCCATGGATTGGGAAACACTTCTCCCAATCCCATGGTCGGTGCGGTTATAGCCGGACCCGACGGCCGGATAATAGGAGAGGGATATCACCGCCGATGCGGCGAAGGCCATGCCGAGGTTAATGCTATAGCTTCGGTAAAAGATAAAGGGCTGCTGGCCGATTCTACCATCTACGTGACTCTTGAACCCTGCTCGCACTACGGCAAGACCCCACCCTGCGCCAAACTTATCATCGACTCTAAGATTCCAAGGGTAGTAGTAGGCGCGGGCGATCCGTTTGTAGCCGTAGCAGGCCGTGGAATACGTATGCTGCGCGAGGCAGGGATTGAAGTGGTAGAGGGTGTGCTGGCCGATGAATGCCGCAGTCTTAACCGCAAGTTCATGACCGCACATACACTTGGACGGCCGTATATAGCCCTGAAGTGGGCGCAAAGTGCCGACGGATTCATCGACAGCATGCAGGGCCCGGTGAAGTTCTCGAGTGCGCTGTCATCAACACTTGTACACCGGCTGCGTTCGCTTTATGATGCCATATTGATAGGCTCGGGTACTGCGCTTGCAGACCATCCGCGGCTCGACTGCCGTCTGTGGCCCGGAAGGTCTCCGCGCCCCGTGATTCTCGACCGCAGGCATCGTGTTGACGTTAATGCGCTTGACATGCCCGTAGAGCCTGTTGTACTGAGCGACTTCACCGACATTGACGATGCCCTGAGGCAGCTCTACAAACTCGGAATCAGCTCAGTGCTCGTAGAGGGAGGAGCTGCAGTTCTGCAGTCATTCATCGACAGCGGACTATGGGATATAGCCCGTATAGAGACAGCCCCCATAATACTTGGAGCGGACGGCCACACAAAAGCTCCTGTGCTTAAAAATTCAAAATTACTTGATACTGAAGAAATCGGCGCCAACACCATAAAGGTGTACACACGCGCCGATCAATGACCGAACTTGCGGCGAAGGCTTCGCCACAACGATGTTGTCGAGGACAGGTCAGATGCCATGGGATCTGAGAACGAAGTAAGTGGCACTGCCTCGCCAAACTGTTCGGGATAAATGATTATCAGATTATTGCGCGAGAAACTACGCTGCAACAACGAGGGCATTTCGGTGACTTCATCGGTATATGACACCGAATGTGGCCTTGCACTTATCACTATAAACAAATCATCATCGAGCACTGTGGGCGAGTACAGTATCATGTCGTCGTGGCTCGTGATGGTATGGAATTCACATCTTATGCCATAATTTTCCTGATACAGCACACCGCGTATCAAAGGCTGAATATCGTCGTGGCAGCAGAATATCACACGGCAACCCAGCTGACGTGTAAGGCGGGCAATGGCACGTACCCAACGGCTGAAACCGGTCTCGTACTGGGCATCGCGTGGTACCGACACCACTATGCGCGTAACGGTGTTCAGGGGTATATAGCAGCGGCTTATGATGAGCATTCGATTGGTTGACTTGAGCAGCTGATCAACCTTCATACCCATGTATGTATCTATCATCGTGGCACGGCGGTGCATGCCCAGTATGATTTCTGTAATATCGCGTTCTGAGGTGGCATTGAGGATGCCTGTGACTGTATTGAGGTCATAACGCTCTATCTCCGACAGCTTCACGGCAGCCGACGCGGCCGACTTCTCGGCAGTATCGAGCGATGTGCGCGACAGATTCTTGGCAGCGGTTGTATTCTCGTTGCGCACGTGTATGGCATAGAAATTATGATGCCCGCGGTCGTTGCGCATCAGCACACCCAGCTCCATAAGCGAGCCTGCGGTGAGGGGATTAGACACCGCGATAAGCGTATTATTAGTACGGGTATGCTTCAGCAGGTCGTCCTGGTCTATGGTGCTTATCTTTAATTTTGAGGCACCGGCAGCCGTGATTATGGGGGCTATCGCGCAGGTGACAAGAATCACCAATATGGTGGCGTTGAGCATCACTGTAGACAGCATGCCCCACTGCACACCCAAGGTCACCACAGCCAGAGCCACAGCCGTATGGGCGGTGGTAAGACCAAACATTACCAAAAGGCTCGAAGGCGACAGCTTGTTGACCTTGCGGGCAATCATCGCCGGCAACCACTTGACCGACAGCGCCACTGCCAGCATTATAGTTGCCACTCCAAGTGTATCGGGGTTCAGTGCCACCCTCAAATTAATCATCATACCCACTCCGATAAGGAAATAGGGTATGAAAAGCGCATTTCCCACAAACTCTATAGACGACATTAGCGGCGAGGCCATAGGCACAAAACGGTTGAGCACAAGCCCTGCCATGAATGCACCGAGCACGGCCTCGAGGCCTATGAGCTGTGCCGTCCACGCTGCCAGAAACACTAATGTAAGTATAAAGACATATTGTGTGACGCGGTCGGAATAAGACTTGAAGAACCAGCGCGTGATACGCGGGTACAAGTACAGGATGGCTCCTATCCACAGCCCCATCTTCACCACAAGCCACACTATGGCAAGGACATTGAAATACCCCTCGCGCTTCATATTCACGGCAGTGGCCACCACAAGCAGCGCACCCACCACGGCTATGATGGTACCGACTATGGATATCAATACAGCCGGGGTCTTTGTTATGCCGTATCGGGCCGCCACCGGGTATGAGATAAGGGTATGGGCAGCATACATCGCTCCCAAGAGCAATGAGGTGGTAAGGTCGAGATTCAGGAAGAATATACTCGACAATACTCCTAATATCAATGGTATAAACAATGTAAGCAGGCCAAAGAACATGCCCCTGCGCAGGTTGAGCCTGAGGTGATACATGTCAATCTCCAATCCTGCCAGGAACATTAGGTACAGCAGACCTACCTGACCGAAAATTTCGAAACTCGAGTCGGCCGAAAGCACGTCAAAACCGTATGGGCCGATGATAACACCGGCCACAATCATACCAATGATATGAGGTATCTTAAGACGATTGAGCAGCAGAGGCGCGAGCAAAATTATCCCCAGCACGATAAAAAATATCGGAATGGGTTGGGTTACAAGCGCCAGCGGAATCATCGTCTAATTCATATTTAAAAAGGCTTGTGAGCTTCAATATACTGCACAATCTGCACGGCATTGAGAGCCGCGCCCTTGCGCAACTGGTCGCTTACAGTCCAGAATGTGATGCCCGGACCCGAAATGTCGCAGCGCAGTCTGCCCACATACACGGGGTCTTTTCCGGCAATCTCAAGCGGCATGGGATAAACCTTGTCGGCCGGACGATCCATGAGCACTACGCCCGGAGCTTCCTCAAATGCCTTGCGCACGTCCTCAAGCTCGAGGGGCTGCTCGGTCTCTACCCACATAGCCTCGCTGTGTGCCCTCATCACAGGCACACGCACGCAAGTGGCACTAACAGCTATGTCGGGGGCGTGCATTATCTTCTTGGTCTCGTGATACATTTTCATCTCCTCCTTGGTGTAGTCGTTGTCGGTGAATACATCAATATGAGGGATTACGTTGTAAGCCAACTGGTGTGCAAATTTCTCAACGTGAGCCTCACGGCCGTTGGCCAGATCGGAATATTGCTGTATAAGCTCGTCCATGGCTTGCGCACCGGCACCGCTGGCGGCCTGATATGTGGCAATATGCACACGCTTTACAGGCGAGAGTTTGTTGATGGGGTTGAGAGCCACAACCATCTGAATTGTGGTGCAATTGGGATTTGCGATTATACCTCTTGGAGCATTCATCGCATCGTCACCGTTGATTTCAGGCACAACCAGAGGAACATCGGCATCCATGCGGAACGCGCTTGAATTATCAATCATAGTTGTGCCGTAGCGAGTGATCACATCGGCATATTCGACAGATGTACCTCCCCCGGCCGATACGAGTGCATAATGCACACCCGAGAAATCGCTGTCGTGGGTAAGCTGTTCTATCTCAATCTCTTTACCTTTAAACAATAACTTGGAACCGGCACTGCGGGCAGAGCCAAAAAGTCGCAGATTGTCGACGGGCAGAGCCCCGCCCTCTAATATGCTTAAAATCTCTCGGCCGACAGCTCCGCCGGCCCCGACAATTGCAATATTCATTTCTTACGCTATATATCTTAAATTTTTCTGCAAAGTTACAACTTTTCAGTGGAATTCGCTATCTTATAGCCCCGAAAACTTAACAATAAACTCACATTTACAAATGTAAATAATTTGCATATTGATTTTTAAAAATAAGTTTTTACCGCAAAGATAAATTGTTCTATGAATATACGCTTGAAAGCGGCGATATTGTTCTGTTCATAAAACATCAGCATTGCCTTCTTATAATCAATGGAGTCTACTGTTCGGAACGATATGGGGCAGTAACCGTTGGCTATTAGAATACCGTTACTAACTATACGTGCCGTACGCTTATTACCGTCGGTAAACGCCTGTATGTAGCTTAACAAAACAAGTGCGAGCAAGGCTTTTTCAAATACATTGCTTTTGCCGTTAATCAATCTGACAGAATCTTCGAGAGCCTCACGAATCTGAAATTCATTGTCAAGCGGGGTGTAATTAGTTCCTGTGATACCGACACGACGATGCCTGATGTTTCTTTCAACGCCCAATTCCTTTGTCAGCAGAGCATGTATTTCTTCAATACGCGTTACTGTTATATCTTTTAGATAATCCGGCACATCAAGAATAAAGTCGAGAGCATCTTTATGATTAAGCAGCATTACGGCTTCTTCCTTAGTTTTGCCGTTTGCAGTCTGTTTATCTTTCAATAAGCGCTCGGTTTCGAGCAAAGAGTAAGTATTACCCTCTATCTGGGAAGACTTCCATGACAGATCAATTCCGAGACGTTCCATTTCATTACGATACTCAAATTCTGACATCTCCGACAGATGCTTGCGGAACAAATCCTGTGCTTCATCAAGTAGCTTCAATTCCTCGGGTGTAAATAAATCCACCTGTGGAAGGATATCGTTGATGAGTTTGAAGTTGAAAGAATTCTGAATCTGTCGTTCGTCCACTTCCTTGTCAAAATAAGTATTCAGATCCAGCTCCATGGTAACATGAGCCTGTGGAGATAGTCTATACCGCGTTGCTGGGCCACGACCGACAACCTCAATCTGCCCCTTTGCTGAGGCTTCAGAGAGCATACGCACAAGAGTTCTGTCACTTATCTTTTCGGATAATGACGGTAATATATCCGAACGTTTTGACAGTGGATTGTAGTGTAAAAATTGCAGTATTTCGATTTCAGTAGTCATATCATTGTGGTTTATCGCGCCAAAATTAATAAAAAAAGCGGGATAATCGCGCCAAAATGGCGCGATTTCTTTCATTTTAGGCCCTTATTTGGCGCGATTGGAGCGGAATCGCCTTTTTCGGCAACCCCGCTCCTTTATATCGGCATCTCATTCCGAATATTCCGTATTGCAAAAACCAAATATATCCGGTGAATGTTTTTCTATTAAATCAACTATTTCAACTATGAAAAAGAAAACCGGAATCCTGCTGCTTATAGCCTGTTTTACAATTATACCTCTGTTGAGCTCATGTGGTCCGTACCACAGCTACCACAGCTATTGGGGTGTGGAGGGCGAATATGGTGATCATCATCATAAGAAACATAAAAAGCCCAAACCTCCAAAGAAGCATAAGTATCACAAGCCCAAGCACCATAAGCACAAACATCATCACGACGATGATGACGATTGATGCACTGCTTATTCGGCAAGGAAACGGTTTGCCTCCGACAGATCGTGCAGATTGTCAACATCGAAGGCACAGCTGAATTCGTAGGGCCGTACTTTCATAGCTGTCTTAACGGCCAGAGTGCGCTGAAAATCGCTGAGTGATTCAGGATAATATCCGGTCTCTACAACAGCTTTCATTGCATCTGACGACAATCCGTACAGACCGGCCGATACGATGGTTCCTTCCTCAAAGGGGCTACCTCCATACCGGTAGTCAATCACCTCGCCCTGCTCGTTGACACGGGCATACAGCGGGCTTTCATCATCTACATAGCGGGTGAGCCCCATCAGTACTTCATCGTCGTGCATGGCGGCCACCTTGTCTACATAAGATTTGAATTCCTCGATAGGGAAAATGGCATCGACGGTCATGGCCACGAATTTGCCTTCGAGTCCGTCGGTACCGGCTTTGAGACTGTTGTATGAATTATCGGTAATAATGGGACGGATCGACAGATACGGATATTGCTGCTGAAGGCTTTCGAGATAAGGTATGAAGCCTTCCATACGCGGATTGGCGGCAACATTGATAGCCTCGGCACCGCATTTGCTAAAAATCCGTATTAAACGTCCAATCATGGGTTCGCCCATGATTTCAACCATAGGCTTAGGCGTAGCCACGCCTTCCTTGGAGAAGCGCGAGCCCATTCCGCCTGCAAGTATTACATATTTCATTTTGCAAGTGATAATATAAATGTTTCGCCCCAATCAAGCAGAAGATCGTGGCCGTCTGAATTCAAATGTGCGGTATCTTTGGGAGCCTGAAAATACTTGGCTCTGAAGTCGGCATCGCCCACCTTGATTCCGCCGGTAACCGATGCGTCGAGTACGGGAATACCATATCGGGCGCAGATGCGATGAATTTCGGCAGTCACTTCCTTGAAATAAGGACGTTCCACAGCCCAGGGAGTTACAAAACCGATAGGTTTGCCGGGATATTTGGCACGCAGGCCGGCGCAGAGTGCATCAAGTCCGGTGCTGAATGCTTCCCATGTACCACGCCGTGCGGCCAGGTAGTCGGCATCGTTATGGCCTGCAATCACCACTATTATATCGGCGGTATCGGGCATCGACAGATAACGCTCGGTCATAGCCGGGCCGAAGCCGTCTTTTGTACGGTCGAAGGCTATGCTGCTGCCGTTGCGTCCGAAGTTCAGGTAGGTCATGCCATGGCGGTCGGCCACCTTGTTGTGCCAAGTTTCGGTAAACGGACGCTTGTGGTTGCGCACATAGCTGTCGCCCAGGAAACAAATTGTCTTACCTTGAAGTTTGTCGCCGTTGGCTGCTGCGGCGCTTGCGCTTATGCACACTGCGGCCAAAGCCATAATTATGTATCTTAAGAATTTCATATCATTCAACTCTAAAAATCGAAAAGTTAACAGAACCGTAGGTGCGGTGATCTATAAATCCGGGCAAACTGCTGAAGTCATGGCTTTTGTTATGTTCCACAATAACCAATGTGCCCGGGGCTACAGCCGCGCTCGACAATATCTTGCCGGGAATTTCGGCAAAACCTTCCATATCGTATGGAGGATCGGCAAACACAACATCAAAGCTACGCGTTGCCGAGGCAAGATAGCGCAAGGCGTCGCCGCGTATCACTGTTAGATTATCCACATTAAGCTGCTGTGCAACCTTGCGTATGAAATTATATTGAGTGGCAGCTTTCTCCACACATACTACCTCGGCACACTCACGCGATAGAAATTCAAATGTAATGGCTCCTGTACCCGCAAACAGATCGAGGGCTGTCTTGCCTTCGAGGTCAATCAGGTTTTCTATCACATTAAATATATTTTCACGTGCAAAGTCGGTGGTAGGCCTTGCCGAGATATTAGTAGGCACGTCGAAACGCCGACGGCCGTATTTGCCTCTTATTATTCGCATAACGGTAATATTACTAATGGGAAGGGAGCTTTATGAGCCGTTGAGTCGCCGTGATATGCCGCCGACGGGAAGATGGCCGGCAACACATTGGCTACAAATCTCGACAGCTCAGGCATAAGATGATGACGACGCTCTGAATTGCCCGACACCACTATCTCGTCGTAATCCGGATCGAGCCCGCATTGCTTGAAAACAGCCAGAGCGCGGTACACACACTCGTCTGCCGAAGTACAAGCCACATGCTGCAACGCGCACAGCCCAAGCCGGTTGTATACCAGTAAATCCAGGGTGTCGACTCCTATATTTACATACATACGTGCGGCAGCCAGGCTCTGTTTCTTGCGCATGCAGTAGCAGTTGAGTAGTTCGAGCACGTGGTGGCGCGAACCCATGTCGTAGGTTCGGCTCACGAAGTTGTCAACACCGCGATCCACGGCATATATAAGTTTCTCACGCGAATCGAGCGGTGCCTCGCGTATTACCCATTCGCTGCCAAGGTTGAGCATACGTCCGAAATTGTCGGGTTGAACGTCTGCGGGTACTACAGCCGTCTTCACTGTGTCAAATACGATATCGACCTTGCGGAACGGCAACAGCAACATAGGATTGGCATACACAACATCCTCGATGGCCGACGCTCTCGACGATACCGCAGCATCGTAAGGAAGATATTCAGATATGACAGAGCCTTCGCCCACCACAGGGCAGGCGAAGACCGAGATACCTTTATCGCCCGTCATTAAAGACAGACGCCATAATTCAGGATTGTCAATCAGATCTTTTGAAAGTGCTTTCACTTAAAGTGTTTGGGTTTACTTTTAACTAAGAGCTTATTTAATTAGAATTGTGTGTTAAAAGTAATCACACTCTATGAAAATTTAAATACTATAGTGCGGTCGTACACTTCGCCCGGACGCAGAATCTGGCAGGGGAAGTTATCGTGATTGGGCGAGTCGGGCAATCCCTGACATTCGATAGCCACACCGTCATAGTCCTTGTATGTCTCTCCGTTAACGCCTGCGGGGCAGCCGTCGAGCCAGTTGCCTGTATATACCTGGGCACCGGGCTGGTCGGTGTATACGTCGAGTGCTATGCCGCTGATGGGGCTTTCGAGATGTGCTGCCACTGTGTCGAGAGCGGGATTATCGAGTACCCAGCAGTTATCATAGCCCTTGCCGAAACGCAGCGCTTCGAAATCGGCCTTGATATCGCGACCCACGAGCTTGGTTTCTGTAAAGTCCATGGGAGTGCCGGCCACGGGAGCCAGCTCGCCGGTGGGAGCAAGGCTGTCGTTGGTAGGCAGCCAGCGCGATGCGGCTATGCGCAGATTGTGTTCAAGACCATTTGCCTTTTCCACACCGTGAAGGTTGAAGTAGGTATGGTTGGTGAGGTTGATGGGAGTTGCGCTGTCAGTTGTAGCCTCGTAGTGAATGGTAAGGGCATTATCTTCGCTCCATGCATATGTCACGGCCACATCGAGATTGCCGGGATAGCCTTCGTGTCCGGCGGGCGACTTCAGTGTGAAACGAACGGCATCGTCAGCAGTAACTTCTGTGTTCCATATCTGGTTCTGGAAACCTGTGGGGCCACCGTGCAGGTGGTTGGGGCCGTTGTTGCAGGCAAGCTGATAGTCAACTCCGTCAAGGGCGAATTTGCCCAAAGCGATGCGGTTGGCGAAGCGTCCGGGAGTCTTGCCCAGGCAGGGGCCGTCCTCAAAGTAGTCAGTAGCAGGATTTTTGTATTCAAGAGTTACGTTGTGCATCTTGCCCTCCTTGTCGGGAACAATGATGGCAAGAATACCTGCTCCCACACTTGAGAGTTTCACACTTGCACCTGAAGCGTTGGTGAGTTCAACCACCGTGACTTCGCCACGGGGCGATTGATATTGAGCTTTTGTGACTTTCATAGCTAATAAATTCAAGATTAATTTTTGCAAATTTACAAATTTTTCGCTGAATTCATGCATTTATCATTAAATGAGTTCGCTATATTGATAATAATCATACCGTTTGAATTTATGTAATATTGCTGTCACAATTATTAAATAACTTAAACAAATGGTGTGCAAAACGTAAATAATTGTTAACACGCGGTCGTTTTATAGCCTGATTTGTTACTTTTTTAGAGGTAAAGGGTGTATCTTTGCCAAGAATTTAGAAAATTGGACTGTTGCATACCACCGTTTTTGGCTCAATGTGAGCCAAACCACGCATTCCGATTCAAGGTGGTAATTATGAACTTAGACATATAATTATGGCTAATATATTAACAAATCTGACTGTATGCCGTCGTCGCGACACCCCGGACAGGGTTGTATTCCACGACCGCAATGCCGATGGCGAATGGAAAGCCTACACATGGACTCAATTTGCCAACGACGTCGACAACGCAGCCTTCGCTCTTGAAACCTTAGGCATCAAATCCGCTGACAAGATCGCTATTTTCTCGGCAAACTGCCCCGAAATCCTTGTAACTGACTTTGCAGCCTACCGTAACAGAGCCGTGCCGGTATCGCTCTACGCTACCAGCAGCCTTGAACAAGTTGAATACATTGTAAGTGAAGCAGGAGCTCGCATTGCATTTGCAGGCGACCAGAATCAATTTGATATCCTTTGCAAGATCTATGACAATTGCCCCAAGTTGGAGCGTATTGTTGCTTTCCATGACGATATCGAAGTAAATCCCGACGACAAACGTTGCATGACATTTGCCGCCCTGCTCGCGCTGGGCAACGCATCGTCGTCTATGTGCCGCGATGAAGTAGCCCGCCGTTCACGCCAGGCCGAGGCCGAAGACCTCGCCACCCTTATTTACACATCCGGCACTTCAGGCGAGCCAAAGGGAGCCATGCTTACCCACAGCAACTTTGATGCCGCTCTCAAGATTCACAAGCAGCATCTGTCGATGATCACCGAGAACGACACTTCGATGTGTTTCCTGCCGCTGAGCCACATTTTTGAAAAGGCTTGGACTTACTTCTGCCTGTACATGGGCATAGAAGTCTACATCAACCGCAATCCCAAAGAAATACAGCAAACCATCAAAGAAGTACGACCCACTACTATGTGCAGTGTGCCGCGCTTCTGGGAGAAGGCTTACGCCGCCATACAGAACAAGCTGTCGAGGGCAACCGGTTTGCAGAAGAAAATAATCATCAAGGCTCTGAAGGTAGGTGCCGACCGCAATATCAACTATGTGCGCTTAGGCAAGAAAGTACCCATGCTGCTTGAGCTTCAATACAAGGTGCTCGACAAGAAGGTACTCAGCACCATACGCCGTGCCATGGGTGTGGAAAACGGTAACCTATTCCCCACCGCCGGCGCTCCGCTCTCGGCCAATATCGTTGAATTTTTCCGTGCCATAGGTGTGCCTATCGTTATAGGCTACGGCCTTAGCGAGACTACCGCCACCGTTAGCTGCTATCCGCAGGTAGGATATCAGATAGGTTCAGTGGGTACCCCCATTCCCCACGTGCAGGTGCGCATAGGCGAGAATAATGAGATTCAGGTCAAGGGTCCCACAGTGATGAAGGGTTACTTCAACCGCCCCGCCGATACAGAAAACGCATTCACCCAAGACGGATGGTTCCGCACCGGTGATGCCGGATATATCAATTCAAACGGTGCCATCGTCCTCACCGACCGCATAAAGGATCTTTTCAAGACCTCCAACGGCAAATACATCGCTCCCCAGGCCATTGAAAGCCGCCTTGGCGAAGACCGCTTCATTGAGCAGGTGGCTGTGATAGGCGACAACCGCAAGTACGTCTCGGCCATTATCATTCCTGCTTTCGAAGCCCTTAAAGAATATGCCGAACGCCACAAGATTGCCTTCAAGAGCGTTGACGACCTTGTTGACAATTCAGAAATCAAGCGTTTCTTTGCCGAGCGTATCGAACGCCTGCAGCGCGGACTTGCCGGGTTTGAAAAAATCAAGAAATTCACCCTGCTGCCCAAGGAGTTCACAATTGAAAACGGCGAGATCACAAATACATTGAAGCTACGCCGTCCTATAATCAACCGCCACTATGCCAACGTCATAGAGGCGATGTATGCTACAGCCTGACCGACCCGTCCTCTACGGCAGGATGAATCAGGGCAAGAGCCAGCACGGCAGTTGCCCGGGGCGTACGGCCTGTAATACTTGAACACAGATAGCCTTGTGGAATTTCCACGGGTGTATCAGATACCACAAGCCATTGACGCGGCTCCATAACGGAGGTTTCGTCAATGGCTTCTTTTATTGAAGCAGGGTTTATGAGCACAACTGTGTCTATATGTTCGCCTCGCTTGTTTAAATCAACGGCGATGGCTGCGACTGCCACGGGATAAAACCTGGCTCCGCAATTCTGGGCCAGCGAGCTGCCGCGGTTGGCGTCGGCCGCGGTAAAGCACACAGTGCAGCCGGCCGCGGCAAGTTTCCTTACCAGTTCTTCTGCGGTGTCCGACCTATCACCGCCACATACAAGTACCTGTTGGTGCGGATATTTCAAGCCGGAACGTTTTGAGCTTGAAGATTTTGTGCCGAGACGGCCGCGCGCATAATCCTCCATGCGCTTTTCAAGATAATTATCTGCCATTTCTAAGGTGGTAATTTCTGATTGATTTAGCAAGATTGATCAATCCGTTGGAGTAGTCATTATAGAGCTTGTCGATTTCGGTCTTGACTCCGCCGTCAATGGTGCGTATTATGGTCTCGAAATCGCGTCGCGATATATACGAAGCAAAATCGCTTATCATATCCTCGTCTATCAGATGGGCGAGATGGCTCAGGATTGTCTCAACCTTCACGCCCTTGATATCGGCTATTTCACCCAGCGGAACCCTGGCGTTATGCAGTATGAGAGTTTCCTTGTATGTGGAGCCTTGCGGCATGGATGCGCTCATTCCCTCAAATTTGCGTATCGCGGCTATGAAGCGCTTGCCGTATCTCACAGCCTTGCGCTCGCTCACACCGCTTATGTTGAGCAAATCTTCTACTGTAGCCGGACGCTTTGTGGCCATTTCGAGCAATGCGGGGTCGTTGAACACCGCCTCGGCGGGCAACGATGCCGCAGCCGCCACAGCGCGGCGGGTCTGCTTCAGTTGCTCGAAAAGCTGCTTCACGGGGTCCATGGTCATTGCAGGCTTCTCCTGCTTGCCGGTACCTTTCTTGGTATTCTCATAACGCGAGAATGTAGTAAGCTCAACCTTCACCCGGCCATATATGGCATCCATACCGTATGGGGTGACACGCAGGTGATTCTGCTCGTCGTAGGCCACTTCAAGCAGTCCCAGCTGTATCATTTGTCCTATGTATGCGTTCCATTCCTGCGTCGACAGGTCGCGCCCCACCCCGTAGGTCTTTATGCGGTCGTAGCCCTTCTGGCGTATTTCGGCGCGCGACGAGCCTCGCAATATGTCGGTAAGAATCAGTATTCCAACCTTTTGATCAGTGCGTATGATTGCGCTGCCGGCCTTCTGCACCAGCACGCTGCCGTCAAAGCGCGAGGGCGGATCAAGGCATACGTCGCAGTTGCCGCAATCGTGGTCCATCACCTCGCCGAAATAGCTCATGAGCATACGGCGGCGGCATATACCGGCCTCGGCAAACTTCTGCATCCAGTCGAGTTTCTCGGCTGTGATCAGCGGTCGGCCTGATTCCTCGATGAAATGCTGGCGCATTATCACGTCCTGATACGAGTAGAACAGCACCGTCTCCGACGGCAGCCCGTCGCGCCCGGCACGGCCTATCTCCTGATAGTAGCTTTCTATATTTCCGGGCAGATTGTAATGAACCACCCATCTTATGTTGCTCTTGTCAATACCCATTCCGAAGGCTATAGTGGCGCATACCACCTGCACATCTCCGTCGGTGAAGGCTTTCTGAGCCTTGGCCCTGTCCTCGGCCGGCAGCCCGGCGTGGTAAACGGCGCAGCGGAAACCGAGCATCTCCAGAGTCTTGCCCAGCTCTTCGGCACCCTTGCGCGAGAGCGTGTACACTATTCCTGAATCGTTGGGATATTTACGCAGCATTTCGGTAATCACAGCCACCTTCTGCTTTTTGCCGCCGCTCTGTATCACCTTGAGCGACAGATTGGGGCGGTTGAACGAGCCTGTCCAACGCAGCGGATTCACAAGGCCAAGCTGCTTCACTATGTCATCGCGTGTAAGGCGGTCGGCCGTGGCGGTGAGGGCCATCACCGGAATGCCCGGGAAACGTTCCTTGACCACCGACAGGCGGGTATAGTCGGGACGGAAGTCATGGCCCCACTGCGATATACAGTGAGCCTCGTCGATGGCAAACATTGATATGCGCACATTGCGCACCCATGCATCCATATCGGCAAGCAGTCGCTCGGGCGACACATACAGCAACCTTATCTTGCCTGTAGCGGCATTTTCGAGTATCGTACGGTTTTCGGTCTCGCTTTGATTGGAATGGATGGCGGCTGCCGGAATACCGTTTGCAATGAGTGCCGCCACCTGGTCGTTCATCAGGGCTATAAGGGGCGAAACCACCACCACGCAACCTTCGAGCATCAGCGCCGGCAGCTGGTAGCACAAAGACTTACCGCCGCCGGTGGGCATCAGCACAACTGCATCGCGCCCTGTGGTGACGGCGTCGATGATTTCGTATTGCCCCGGGCGGAAACTGCTGTAACCATAAAATTTCTTCAAAAGCTGTAATGCCAATAATCGTCTGGATTCTGCTGTCATCGGTTCTGCTATGATATATTTTATGCAAAGTTACATACAAATCACGATTTTTTAATTAACTTTGCAAGCAAATAAGCCGAACATCATGACTTTTGAAGAATTAGACCTAAGCGACGACGTGCTTGACGCGCTTTATGATATGAATTTCAGCGAATGCACGCCTATCCAGGAACAAGCCATTCCGGCAGCCCTGCAAGGTCGCGACCTCATAGCCGTTGCACAGACCGGTACCGGCAAAACCGCAGCATTTCTGTTACCCGTAATCAATGAACTTGGCGGACGCGCGGCCTCCGAGAAAGTGAAATGTGTGGTGATGACTCCCACACGCGAACTCGCCATGCAGATCGACGCCCAGATGGACGGCTTCTCTTACTTTGTCCCCATAAGCTCGCTGGCAATTTACGGCGGTACCGACGGCGTGGGTTTTGCCCAGCAACAACGGGCACTCAAAAGCGGCGCCGAAGTCATAATAGCCACTCCCGGCCGACTTTTGGCCCACCTGCAGATGGGATATGTTGACCTCTCCGAAGTGGAATTCTTCATTCTCGACGAAGCCGACCGCATGCTCGACATGGGCTTCTACGATGACATAATGCAGATAGTGAGCCGACTGCCTCAGAACCGTCACACCATGATGTTTTCGGCCACAATGCCGCCCAAAATTCAGAAACTTGCCAAGACCGTACTTCACAACCCGGTGGAAATAAAAATTGCGGTTTCGCGTCCCACCGAGAAAATCGACCAGTCGGCCTATATATGCTCCGACCGCATCAAGACACCGCTGCTCTGCCATATATTCAGCACTGTAAGCTCCAAAAGAGTCATTGTATTCGCATCCTCAAAACTCAAAGTGAAGGAACTTGCACGTGAACTGCGCCGCAAGAACATGCACGTGGGCGAAATGCACTCTGACCTCGAACAGAAGGCTCGCGATGTGGTGATGCGCGATTTCCGCAACGGACACACCGACATACTCGTGGCCACCGACATTGTGGCTCGAGGCATCGACATCGACGACATCTCTATGGTGGTGAATTACGATGTGCCGCACGATGCCGAGGACTACGTGCATCGCATTGGCCGTACGGCACGTGCCAACGCCGACGGCATAGCCATCACACTGGTTGGCGAGCGCGACAGACGCAAATTCCGTTTTATCGAAGATTTCCTTGGCTATAAAGTCAAAAAAGGCGAACTGCCCGCAGAATTGGGCGGATCAGCTGCTACTGACGACAGCGAGGAAAGCGATTCAGCCGACAAGCAACGTCCACGAGGCAAAGGCCGACGCGACAAGCAGAGCCGTCCAAACCGCAAGCCCCGTGCCCCGAAAGCTGCGGCTAAGAACGACGGCGTACCTGCCGAAGCCAACGACAGTAATAACCAAGCGCAGCCGGCTGAGAATAAGGCAGAAGCACCAAAACGCAAGAAACGCCGCTATTATCGCCCCAAAAAGGACAAACCCAAGCAGTAGAATATTCCCCGAAAAAAGTTATTAACATTTTCGGCTTAGTTATCTACATTACAAGTAGAGTTATTAACATTTTCAACAAAGAGTGTTGATAACTTTACGATATTCATCTATGCTGCGGGTCTTTTTTATGGCTTTAAAAGTCTTTGGCCCTATAAGCGGTGCAAGGTATTCCCAAAAAGGCACCAGTTTTGACATTATTTGGGTTTCGCCGCACAATCGTGAGGTATAATTGTCAAAAACCATAGCGTGCATGTCAATAACTCCCGACAGCATGCGTTGCCGATTCCACTCCGCGCCATCGCTCCATTCTTTGAATAATGACGGGCGTGCGAGCAGTCCGCGACCGACCATTACCCCGTGCAGTTGCGGAAAACGCGATACCAAGGCGTCGATATCCTCAGGCGCATGTATCTCACCGTTGAATACTCTGGGATGCACGAGAGCCGATGCAAGTGCTTCAAATCCATCCATATCAAGGTCGCCCTTGTACTGCTGGCGACCCGTGCGCGGATGTATGGCAACATGGCTCAGCGGCATGCCGTTGAGTATATCTACCATGCCACGCCATTCATCATGATCGTTGGCTCCAAGACGCATTTTCACCGAAAAACTACATTCGCTACAGCTTCTCATCTCATCCGACACTTCGCGCAGGACATCGACACGACTTATAATGCCCGAACCTCGTCCCTTTTGCACCTGCGGAGGGAACGGACAGCCCATATTCAGGTCAATTTCATTATAACCGGCCGAAGTTACGGCTTCAACCAGCAACTTGAATTCTTCCCTATCGCGGAAAATAATCTGCGGCACGAGCTTTAAACTGCCACAGCCGGCGGTATGCAATTCGCGCAAATCACGCCCTCTTATCTCTCCTTTTTCAACCCTTATAAACGGTGTATAATAGCAGTCTACGCCGCCAAAGACTATGGCGTGGGCATGGCGCCATGCCGCGTCGGTATATCCCTGCAATGGTGCTGACATTAATTTCATGTGCAAAAGTAAACATTATCCACGTATTTCATGTTATTATTCATGAACATTCTAAAATACCCTAAAAAATATAACTATGGCTACTAAAAAAAACAGTATACGCGGAACCAAGACCGAAGAGAACCTTCTAATCTCATATCTCGCTGAATCTTCAGCATATACACGATACACATTCTACGCACAGCAGGCTGATAAAGAAAATTATTTCCCTATCGGAGAAATTTTCAGAGAAACAGCGGCCAATGAACTGCGCCACTCAAAAATATACTTCAAGTATCTTGAAGGCGGCTCACTTAAGGTGCCCGTAACCGCAGACGCCGGTGTCATAGGCACGACTGAAGATAACCTTAAGACAGCGGCCGATGAAGAGCTGAGCGAAGGCGTTGACATGTATATCGAATTCGCCAAGGTTGCCGAAAAAGAAGGCTTCACTGAAATTGCCGAGCATTTCCGTGCAATCGCTGAAATTGAAAAACGTCACCACGACCGTTTCCTCTACTTCCTGCAGCAGGTAAAGGACGGCACCGTATGGAAACGCGAGAAACCCATCAAGTGGCAATGTCTAGTATGCGGATATGTATATGAAGGCACCACCCCTCCCAAGGTATGTCCTGCATGCGATCACCCCTACCAGCACTATATCGGTCTTGATTACGACGTAATCTGATTTTCTTTACCATATTTTTACACCAAAAACATTATGGGGACGCCGGCCACTGAGCACGCGTCCCCATTTTATAAAATTATTTATGTATCTTTGTAAAAAATAATCCTATGGACTATTCTGCTATTCTTGAAAAAATGATGGAAATTGCTCGTGGAGCAGGAGAAATACAGCTTAAACACTTCCGTTCAGGCCATCTCGACCCTCACAGCAAACTCAATAATTTTGACGTGGTGACCATAGCCGACCGCGAATCAGAGGATTATATCCTCAGCTCTATACGAAATCTGTATCCCGGCCATTCAATTGTTTCTGAGGAAAGCGGTTCTGACGGAGGCCTCGACAATGAATGGTGCTGGGTGGTTGACCCTCTCGACGGTACCACCAACTACAATCAGGGTCTGCCGATATTTTCAGTGTCAATAGCCCTGCGCCATCACGGAGAGGTGGTGGCGGGTGTTGTCTTTGCCCCTCAACTTGGCGAGATGTTCACCGCAGTCAGGGGCAATGGTGCTTGGCTCAACGGCTCGCCCATACATTGCTCCCGCAAGACCGACCTCAGCACCATGGTAGTGGCCACGGGCATGCCATACGACCGCGACCGTAATCCTGACAATAATCTCGACAATATAAGCCGCGTGGTGTGCCGTGTGAGAGGTACACGCCGCATGGGTTCGGCCGCGATAGACCTTGCATATACTGCCGCCGGATTTATCGACGCTTATTGGGAACTCAACCTCAACCCATGGGATGTAGATGCAGGCTCATTGATAGTGACCGAAGCAGGCGGACAAATAAAATCAATCCGCACCGACCGCAAATGCTCCATACTCGCAGCCTCGCCCGAAACAATGGAAGTATTCGGCCCCCTTATAAAATAAAACCAATCTTGTAAAATTCAATCATGTCGGCAATACTTCTTACAGCCCTTATACCGCTCAGCATTTTGTTTCTGGCCATATATAAGGATAAAACTTCAGTCAGAAAACCGAATATTCTTGACAAAGATCTCACCAACGCACTCAAGGGCTTTGCAGCCATAATTGTAATTATGGTACATATTCCTGAGCCGGAAGTAAATCCGCTTCAGGATGCAATAGGCAGTTTCGCTTATGTGGCAGTAACATTTTTCTTCTTCGTGTCGGCATACGGTACGCGCCTGTCGCTGACCAAGAATCCCGACTATCTCAAAAGATTCTGGCCCGGCCGACTGTTGGCGCTGCTTATACCTATGTTGCTGTGCAATGTAGTTTACTTCGCCACCTACCACCTGCCCACTTCGGTTCATCCCGCTGCTATATCACTGCTATATGCCGTAAATCCATACGTTACGGTTTTGTTATGCTACTATCTGTTCTTCTATCTGGCAGGACGGCTGGCCGGCAAACTCTATCCTGCCAAATACCTCGACCCTGTGCTATGGTGCGGAATAATCATATCAAGCTCCTTATGCTACGTATCCGAGCTTGACTTCACATGGTGCTACGAACAATGGGGTCTGATATGGGGACTGTTGGCTTTCAAATACAAACAGCAGTTTATCAACTTCATCAGCGACAAAGGTTGGGTAAAGATATGCAGCCTGCTTGTAATCAGCGGAATTTTAGGCGTGATGTATCTTAAATTCAAGCACATAGCGTTTTGGGGCGAATACCTGTTGAAGATAGGACTCGGATTCTCGCTTCTTCTCACCATGTTTGCAGTACTGCAAGGTTGGTTCTGCGAAAACCGCATATCACGCCGGTTAGGCAAGATATCATACGAGGTGTACCTGCTGCACGGAGCCATGTTTGCCGCGGCATTATATCTGCGTCCCGCAAACTCCGGTGTATTCATCCTCTACACCGTAGCTCTTACCCTGATTGGTGCCGCCATAATGAGAGCAATTTCCACCCCTTTGATAAAAATGGGAAAACGGCTTATCGGATAATTCCATAAAATAACAGACCTCCGGCTTGCGATATGTTACCGCAAGCCGGAGGTCTGTTTTATCAGTAGCAAACCGAAGGTTTACTTTTATTCTTCGGTTTTACCGGCGAATTCCATCAGGTACGACTTGATGAATTCATCAATATCGCCATCCATCACACCGCCTACATCACTGGTCTGATATCCGGTGCGGTGGTCTTTAACCCTTCGGTCGTCAAATACATACGAACGTATCTGCGAGCCCCATTCGATTTTCATTTTACCGGCTTCCACCTTGGCCTGTTCCTCCATACGGTGCTTCAGTTCCTTATCATAAAGGATCGAACGCAGTTGGCGCAAGGCATTTTCCTTATTCTTGGGCTGGTCGCGGGTTTCGGTGTTTTCGATAAGGATTTCCTCCTTTTCGCCGGTGTAGGGGTCGGTGAACTGATATCGCAGGCGAACACCCGACTCAACCTTATTCACATTCTGACCGCCGGCACCACCCGAACGGAAGGTGTCCCACGACAGCAGGGCAGGCTCTACCTTCACCTCGATGGTATCGTCGACCAGCGGGGTCACAAACACTGATGCAAACGAGGTCATACGCTTGCCCTGTGCATTATATGGCGACACACGCACCAGACGGTGCACGCCGTTCTCGCTTTTGAGATAACCGTATGCAAAGTCGCCTTCCACATTTATGGTGCACGACTTTATACCGGCTTCATCGCCCTCGAGCAAGTTGGCTATCGAGGTCTTGTAACCGCGGCGTTCGCACCAGCGCAGATACATACGCATGAGCATCGAAGCCCAGTCCTGGCTCTCGGTACCGCCGGCACCCGAGTTGATTTTGAGCACCACGCCCAGCTTGTCTTCCTCGCGGCGCAGCATGTTGCGCAGTTCCAGAGCTTCAATCTTGCCGATTGCAGAGGCATACAGCTTGTCTACATCCTCCTCCTCGACCAGGCCTTCCTTAACGAATTCAAAGGCCACAGAAAGTTCCTCACAGGCATCCTCGATTTCCTTATAGCCATCAATCCAAGCCTGCAGGTCCTTGATTTTTTTCATTTGTTTCTGCGCTTCGGCCGGATGTTCCCAAAAGTCGGGCACATGGGTGCGCAGTTCTTCTTCTTCGACTTCTATTTTCTTGCTGTCGATGTCAAAGATACCTCCTCAGCGCCAGCTTGCGCTCAAAAGTCTCTTTTAATTGCTCCTGAGTAATCATGAGTTTAGTTTACTTTTATGGTTTATATAAATTTTTTTGAACTTGTTTATAAAGATTCCATTGATAAGAACGCCCGGAGTAGCATGCTTATTTTTTGCAAAGTTACAAATAATAATCGAATTATGGCTATAAGTTGGTTTGATTGTGTTGTTATATTGTATATATCATATACATTTTATATCTTTGCATCATCAAACAGTATAAGCTTATGGCAACAGCATTGAATATCAAGCGCAAGAACATAGATCTTCCTGTAGAGACATTGCAAAAGCTGTCTATTATGGCAGCTGCACATGGAAGAAGTCTGAAAAACTATATAGAGACTATCCTTATAAATAAGGCTAACTCAATATCTGTGGAAGTTAGTGAGAATCCCTCGCCCTCAGGTGACGTGTGGTTTGACAATTCACAAAATATGGAATCGGTACAGCGCGGCATCAAGGAAATGAAAGACGGAAAAGGACGCGCTTACTCCATGGATGAAATACGGTCACTATTAGGGGTATGATATACGAACTGGTTTTGATGCCCGAAGCCTTGCGACATCTGGAAGAATGGAAAAAGTCCGGTCAAAAGAAAATTCTAAAAAAGATATTGGACTTGTTTTCTGAACTGCGGGAGCATCCAACTACCCGCACCGGACAGGTTGAACAGCTTAAAGGTAATTTGTCAGGCTTTTGGAGTCGACGGATAGACAAGGGTTCTCGGATGATTTATGCCATTGAAAACGAAAAGGTAGTTGTCACTGTCGTTTCCCTGAAAGGGCATTATGGAGACAAATAAGTTTTCTCATTATTAATCACCTCTTGGAGTGTGTTTAAGATATTTATAAAGGCCGGCTCCTCGGGGAACCGGCCTTTAAATCTTACCATTCAATCTCCACGGCCACATGGTCTACTTTGGTCGTGAAGGGTGGATGCAGCTTGGCTACCTTTACCGATCCGCCCTTGATAGCGGGCCAACGGGCTTGCAGCGTGTCTCTGATATCCATAGCCACACTTTCGAGCAGGCGACGGGGTGTCGCCATCACGGCCTCCATAAGCTCCACAGCCTCAGCATAGTTCAGAGCCTTAGAAATATCATCGGCCGCGGCCGCTTCTTCAAAGTCATAGCACAGGCGCGCTGACACCTCAAAGAGGTTGCCCACGCGTGTTTCCTGCGGCATTACGCCGTGATTGGCGTAAATCTTTACGCCCTTTATCTCTACGAATGTATTCATTTGCGGCGATGGCTACCCGAACCGCGGCCCGAACTGCCCTTGCGGCTCTTGCTTTTCTTGCTCATCTGCTTTGCAGCTGACGGATTAGGACCGAGATTGGCAAGTGAGCGCGGTGGATTCTTTTCATCTACGATTACAAAGTCGAGCTGCTTACGGTCGAGGTTGCAACGTGCCACCTGCACATTCACACGGTCGCCAAGGCGATAGCGGTTATTGTGGCGGCGTCCTACCAGGCAGTAGTTTTTCTCATCATAATCGTAATAATCGTCGGCAAGGTCGCGCACAGGCACCAATCCCTCGCACTTGTTTTCTTCGAGTTCCACGTACAGACCCCATTCAGTCACGCCTGATACGATGCCCGAGAACACCTCGCCCAGGTGGTCGTTCATATATTCCACCTGCTTATACTTTATTGATGCGCGTTCGGCATTTGCGGCCAGCTGTTCCTGGTCAGACGAATGTTTACATTCCTCCTCGAGCTTGTCAGCGCTCACCGTTCTGCCGCCCTTGAGATAACGGTCGAGCAGGCGGTGTACCATCATATCAGGATAACGGCGGATGGGCGATGTGAAGTGGGTGTAATAATCAAATCCCAGACCATAGTGGCCGATATTGACTGTGGTATATATAGCCTTGGCCATAGAACGGATTGCCAACGTAGACAGGAAGTTTTCCTCACCTTTGCCTTTAACGTCCACAAGCATCTTGTTAATCGACTTGTTCACGTCGCGTGGAGTGCCTGATGTGCGCAGCTTATAGCCGAATGTCTTTGACAATGTAGCAAGGTCAGACAGTTTGCCGGGATCGGGCATATCATGCACACGGTAAACAAATGCCTTGGGCTTCTTTTTGCCGGAAGCCTTGCCTATGTAGGTGGCCACGGTACGGTTGGCCAGCAGCATGAACTCCTCAATGAGCTTGTTGGCATCCTTGGATTCCTTGAAGAATACTCCTGTAGGATGACCTTTCTCATCAATATCAAAGCGCACTTCCACACGGTCAAATTCCACCGAGCCGTTTTCGTAGCGTTCCTTGCGCAGAATCTTGGCAAGGCGGTCAAGAGTCAGTATTTCATCGGCAAAGTCACCCTTACCGGTTTCAATCACCTCCTGAGCCTCTTCGTAAGTGAAGCGTCGGTCTGATTTGATTACCGTACGACCGATGCGCGAATTGAGCACTTTGCCACGCTCGTCCATCTCGAAGATGGTAGAGAATGTGAGCTTTTCCTCGTCGGGGCGCAGTGAGCATATACCGTTTGAGAGGTGTTCGGGCAGCATGGGCACAACTCGGTCTACAAGGTACACCGAAGTGGCACGCGACTGCGCCTCGCGGTCGATGATGGTATCGGGATGCACATAGTGCGTTACGTCGGCAATGTGCACGCCTATCTCATAGTTGCCGTTTGGCAGCTTGCGTATCGACAGGGCATCATCAAAGTCCTTTGCATCCTTGGGGTCGATGGTGAATGTCACCACATCGCGCATATCTTCGCGACGGGCCACTTCCTCGTCTGTGATACCGGCGTCAATGCGGTTGGCAGCCTTTTCTACGGCGGCAGGATACTTGTATGGCAGACCGAATTCGGCCAAAATAGCGTGGATTTCGGCATTGTTCTCGCCGGCTTTACCCAACACATCCACCACTTCGCCGCGCGGACAAGCCGAGTCGTCAGCCCAGTCTGTGATACGTGCTATCACCTTGTCGCCGGTCTGGCCTCCCTTGAGCTTTGGACGCGGGATTATGATGTCGGTGGCAAGGTATTTTGAGTCGGGGGTAAGGGTTGCGAAATGCTTGTCGACGCGCAGGGTGCCGATGAAGGTCTGGTCTTTTTTCTCCAGAATCTCAGTTACGATGGCTTCAGGCTCGCGTCCCTTTACACGTGCTGCGATAGATACCTGCACACGGTCGCCGTTGAGGGCATGCATGGAGTTGCGTTCGGCCACGAAAATGGTCTGTTCGTCGCCGTCGGTCACCACCGAGTTCTTACCGTTGCGCAGTCTTACGAAAGTACCGGTAGCGGTAACCTTGTGCTCAGGCACCTTGTATTTTCCCGGAGCTACTTCTACCAATTCACCGTCAAAAGCCAGCTCGGCCAGATATAGAGCCACAGCGCGATGGTTGGCGGGTGAATTAAAGCCGACAGCCTCCGACACTTGCTTGTAGTTGAATGTCTTGCTTGAAGGATTCAGTATGTATAGATCTACAGCTTTCTGTATGATAAGGGAATCGGGTGATGATTTTTTATTGCGTGCCATGTCAGTCTTTATCTTGTATCCGGCGTACCGGTTTGTGTGAATGTATTTATAACAAAGAGTATGGGGCAATAGTTCCCCATACTCCTGTATAGACTTATGCGTCGATATTGGCGTAAGTGGCGTTGGCTTCGATGAAGTCGCGGCGCGGGCCCACGTCTTCGCCCATGAGCATCGAGAACACACGGTCGGCCTCGGCGGCATCGCTTATATTCACCTGCTTGAGTATGCGGTGTTCGGGGCTCATGGTGGTGTCGCGCAGCTCTACGTCGCTCATCTCACCAAGACCTTTATAGCGCGATACGGTTGTCTTGCCGTTGTGCGAGTCGATGAAAGCCTGCACCTGCTGGTCGGTCCAGCAATATTCCTCGGCCTTACCGCACTTGCACTTGTACAGGGGCGGAGTGGCAAGGTAGAGATAACCGTCCTCGATGATCTGACGCATGCGACGGAAGAAGAATGTCATAAGCAGTGTAGCGATATGTGCACCGTCGACATCGGCATCAGTCATGATGATTATCTTATGATATGCGAGCTTCGACATATTCAGCGCCTTGGGGTCTTCGGGAGTGCCGATAGTCACACGCAATGCTCTGAAGAGGTTGGTGATTTCCTCGTTTTCGAAGATGCGGTGCTCCATGGCCTTCTCTACGTTGAGAATCTTACCGCGCAGGGGCAGGATGGCCTGGAACTGGCGGTTGCGGCCCTTCTTGGCTGTACCGCCGGCCGAGTCACCCTCGACTATAAACAGTTCGCAATCTTCGGCTGTACGCGATGAGCAGTCGGCGAGTTTGCCGGGCAGACCGCCGCTCCACAGGGGCGACTTGCGCTGCACTTTCTGGCGGGCGTTGTATGCGGCATGACGTGCCTGAGCGGCCAGTATCACCTTGTCTACAATCACACGTGCCTGCTTGGGGTGTTCTTCCAGATAGTTGCGCAGGGCTTCGCTCACTGCCACCTGCACGGCACCCATCACCTCGCTGTTGCCGAGCTTGGTCTTGGTCTGACCCTCAAACTGAGGTTCCATCACCTTAACCGAGATTACGGCTGTGAGGCCTTCGCGGAAGTCATCCGAGTTGATTTCAACCTTGGCGTTTTTGAGCAGGTTGTTATCTTCGGCATATTTTTTGAGGGTCGAGGTAAGGCCGCGACGGAAGCCGGTGAGATGAGTACCACCCTCGATGGTGTTGATATTGTTAACGAAAGAATAGATATTCTCGTTGTATGTGTTGTTGTAAGTGAAAGCCACTTCTACCGGAATGCCCTGACGCTCTACATTGAGGTCGATCACATCGTTGATGAGCGATTCCTTGTTTGAGTCTATGTACTGCACAAACTCTTTGAGGCCCTCGCTTGAATAGAAAGTCTCCGACATGGGATTACCCTCGGCATCGCGGTTGCGCATGTCGGTGAGGGTAAGGGTGATTCCGGCATTCAGATAAGCCAGGTCGCGCAGACGGTTGGCCAGAGTGGTATAGTCATATTCGGTAACGGTGAATATGGACGCATCGGGCTTGAAGGTGACCATAGTACCGGTGTGGTCCGATTCGCCTATGATCTGAAGCTCTGTGGTAGGCTTACCGCAGCTGTATTCCTGCGCATAGACCTTGCCGTTGCGGTGAATTTCGGCACGAAGATATGTAGAGAGTGCGTTTACACACGATACACCTACGCCGTGCAGACCGCCCGACACCTTGTAAGAGCCTTTGTCGAACTTACCGCCGGCGTGCAGCACTGTGAGCACTACCTCAAGAGCCGATTTCTGCTCTTTTTCGTGAAAATCTACGGGAATACCGCGGCCATCATCGACTACGGTGATTGAGTTATCTTCGTTGATGGTTACTGTTATGGTCTTTGCGTAACCGGCCAGGGCTTCGTCAATCGAATTGTCCACCACCTCGTACACCAGGTGATGAAGGCCCTTGAATGATATGTCGCCAATGTACATTGCCGGACGCTTGCGTACGGCCTCCAGGCCCTCAAGGACCTGAATTTGACTGGCGCCATAATTCTCTTCTGCTTCTGCCATATTTATATTATTCTTATAATTTTTTCCGTTTAAAAACGCTCTTTTATTTAAGGGCGAAATTTGTTACAAAGATAGCAAATTTCGCTGACATAGCCAAAAATCCCTATATTATTAATGTGCAATTGTGCGATGTTAATTTTTTTTGATTTTTTTCGTCAAAATATTTGGAGATATTAAAAAAAGTTCATAACTTTGCATCGCTTTTGAAAACAACGCGGGGTGTAGCTCAGTTGGTTAGAGTACGCGTCTGGGGGGCGTGAGGTCGCTAGTTCGAGTCTAGTCACCCCGACAATGAAATCAGAAGCAAGTGCAGTCCCACAAGGGCTGCACTTTTTATATACCCAACCGGCGTCTGCCCCACCCCGTGGCTCCCGGTAAAAAATTTTCGTAGTTTCAGAAACGAAGTGCAAAACTTCCGACTGAATAGCCCACATATTTTTTGGCGTTCGACACTGAATGGCGGATTGGGGATGGGGCTTCATAAAGCCACAGCCCCTCCCCAATCCGATATTCAGTGTCGCAAAAGATAACTTTCAACAAGCAATACAAAAAAAGGAGACCGAAGTCTCCCTGAGATTAACTAATTTTGTATTGCTTATGTACCATCAATTAACCTCGGAGCAAAGGTCGCAAATTTCCGCCTTACTTCAAAGCAAAACACCAAAAAAAGAGATTGCTAAAATCGTAGGGATCTCACAGTCAACGATCTCTCGCGAGCTTAAGCGCAACAGTTGTCGTAACGGACGGCATTACAGCTGGCAAAAAGCCCAGGAAATGGCAATGGAGCGGCGAGAACGCATATGTCTGAACCGTTTGATTCCACAATCGGTGATGAAGAAAGCCATTGACCTATTAACTGACCGGCAATGGTCGCCCGAACAGATTTCCGCACATCTAAAGGCCACAGGAGAGAATATTTCCCATGAGACAATCTATGCCTATATCCGGCGGCATCCAGAACTGCATATCCATTGTAGGCATAAGATGAAATACCGCCATCACATCAAGCAGCCAAAGGCAACAAAGGCAACCAATATACCAAACCGTGTGTCCATACATGAAAGACCTCCGGAGGCCAATGGCTGCCGTTTCGGAGACTGGGAACTTGATCTGATTGTCGGAGCCGGACAAAAGAGTTGTCTGGTGACACTGGTGGAGCGATCAAAGTCTTATGTGCTTATCAAAAGACTTGAAACAAAGCATCATTCCGCTGTCAAACAGGCTATAATACAGATGCTTTTCCCTTTCAGGAAAACTCATGCGCTGAAAACAATTACGACCGATAACGGCACGGAATTCTATGACCATCAGGAATTTGCCAAAGCCTTATGCACAACTGTGTATTTTGCAGACTCTTATGCTTCATGGCAAAAAAGTGCTATCGAAAATGCCAATAAACTCATCAGGCAGTATTTTCCTAAAGGGACTGATTTCAGACTTGTATCTGACGATGAAGTCATGACCGTACAACGGAAACTGAATAAACGACCAAGAGAAAAAATCAATTTTTCCACGCCTCTTAAAGAGTTCTATGCGATGTTTTAGTAATTTTGCACTTGCTTGTTGAGAGTAGGCGGTAAAAAATTTTTCAAAATAAGAGTGTGTTTTGAAAAAAAGTATGTACCTTTGCCATGCAAATGCGGCAGTAGCTCAGTTGGTAGAGCATCAGCTTCCCAAGCTGAGGGTCGCGGGTTCGAACCCCGTTTGCCGCTCAAAAACATAAAAAGAGATTGCGCCCAATTACGCAATCTCTTTTTTTGTTTATGCGAGCCGCTAAACAAAGAAATCCAATCCGCGCAACGGCAGATTGGATTTCTTTTTCTGTTATAGAGGGCAGTCTATCAGTCTACCACGATTTTTTCAACCTGGCTTACACCGTCGGCCATCATGGCTACGATGTAGACACCGGGAGCGAGGTCGGCGCATGCAGCCTTGGCCTCAGATGCGGTGGCGGTGAATTCCTTAACTACCACACCGCTCAGATTAACCACGCGGCATACTACCACAGCGTCGGCTGCAATATCCTTGATACCGCTGAAGTTGTTGAGTCCGGGCTGGTCTGTCACCTTCACAAGGCCATTGGTATGGGTTGCTGCGGTGGTATCCCAGTAGAAGCCTGAGGGAAGCTCGGGAAGCTCTATCTGTTTGAAATCAAACGCATCGGCCTCGCCGGCTGTCCAAAATGTGAATTCATCACCCAATTTGGGCTTGTAGTTGGAGAGCTGCACATACATGCGCGAGCTGTTGAGGGCGAGCTGACCGTCGACAACCACCTTGCTGTACTTGTCGGTTGCAAGAACTTCGAGAAGGATGCAAGAACCGGGCTCCATGGTGAGCGAGTTGTTGAATGTGATGGTGCGGTTCTTATCGCTCTTGGCAGTTGAGCTGGGATTGAGCACACCGCCCTCGCCGAATGTAGCCGAGCTGTTGCCGTATACGGCTGCACCTGCGAGCACACCCTTCACTACCATAGCCTTCTGACCCAGAGCAGCCTGTGTGTTGCCGGTCTTGACGGTGAGGTTACCCGAGTTTACAGTAATGCTGCCCATATTGGGGTGAGACTTGCTGATGGTGAGTTTGGCCTCGCCGTTCTTCACCAGCGAAACGCCGTTGGCAATTGTACCGCTGAAGGTGCTGTTGACGTTCTTGCCGCCCACCTTGGTGGTACCGCTGCCGCCGAGCACACCTGTGCCTTCGAGGGCACCGAGTTCGAGGTTGCCGTTATTGAATGTACATCCCGATGCAATCTGCAGTGTGGCCTTGGGCAGACCCTTTGAGTTCTGATAGTCGTAGCTGGGATCATAATTTGAATCCTTGCGCTGCGAGGCCACGAGAGTGCCTTCAAACTCGCTCCAGTCGCCCTTGAGGTAGTTGCGTACCCAGCGCAGCACTACTTCGAGCTTACCCTTACCGGTGAGCTTACCTGTGTAGTCGCAACGTCCGGTGGCGAGGAACTTACCGCTCTTGCCTTCGGGCACTTCAAAGTTCACGTTGTCAGTACGGCCGCCATAGATGCTCAGGTTGTGTTCGAGTTCTACGTTTGTACCGTTGAAGATGATGGTCTTGCCGAGCTGATGCGAGTCGCCTTCGTCGTAAACCTTACCTTCGTCGATGCTCATGGTGTTGATGGTGTTGGCGTTGGTGAGGTTGAGCTGTCCGGCACCGGTCTTGTGGAATGTGCCGTTACCGAGAATCGAAGCGCCCACGAGGGTCACGGTACCCTTCATCACACAGATACCGCCGTCGCTTACGGTTACATTGTGGCTCATCTTGCCGGCTTCGCTCACTGCGAGCACACCGCCGCCGTTGATGGCTATGGGGTTGGCAAAATTACCCAGGGCACCGATGGCCGAGCCTTCGTTGGCACCGAGCTTGGCCACCTCTATTGTACCGCCGTTGATGGTGACAGTACCGGTGAAGTCGCTGGTGTTATTGAGTATCACGCGGCCGGCTCCGTTCTTCTCTATATCAAGATTGCCGAGGAATCCGGCGCCGCTGAATGTGTACTGCTTTTCGGTGTTGTTAAACACGATTTTTGCAGGATAGATGTCGGCGGGCAGGTTGATGTCGGTGCTGAGAGCAGAGTCGTCGAAGATAATGCAGTCGCCGCCAACAAATTCGGTAGCTTCGCCGCTCGAAGCGAGCTTGAAGTTGGCCGAGTTAAGGTCGAGGTCGGCGGTATTACCCACCCATATTACATCTGATGCGTCGCGCACGTCAGAAACTTCAAGTACGAGTTTGCCGTCATTCATGGCCAGGTTAGCCTTCTGACCGCCAAGGCCTTCTACAATCACGTCGCTGAGGTTGCCGTTGAGAGTGCCTATTGTACCGAGTTCGTATGTACCGGCGGGGAGCTTGGTCTCGCCCGATGCCAGGTGACGAGTGAATGAGATGACGGGGGCGTTGTACTGAGGGCAGATTTCCCAGTCTTTCTTTTCGAGAGTCAGGGTAGCGGCGTTCACCTTGTCAGCAGTGCCGTCGGCAAAGAGGTCAAGGCTGAGTTTCGAGCCGAAGCCCATGTTGAGGTCGGTGACAGTCACCACACCGGCCTTGCTGTCGGTACCGGGGCAGATTGCCGCACCGTAATACATTTCGATACCCTTGCTGAACTTACCGCCGTCCGAAACGAGCTTTGAGTGGCGGTTGAGCACAAGGCGGCTCTGCTGCAGCTCACCGTTGAAGTCGAGTGTGCCGAGCCATACTTCTGTGTCGCCGGTGTACTTCTGAGCCACAGCGGGCAGCTGCAGTGTACCTGCGCCGAGCTTCACCAGCTTCATGTCGCCGGCAAAAGCGCCACCGGTGAGGGTATGTGTGAAGTATTCATAGGTGATGTTGTCGTTGTCATCATTACCCTGCACCCACGAGGGAGCGTTGTCGATGAATACCGCGGGAGCGGCACCTTCGCTCACCGAAGCGGTGGCATTGCCGGTCTTGGCAAAGATAGCGGCCTTGCCGTTGAACGATGCGCTCACCGAGCCATCCACTTCCTCGCGGCCGTTCATTGTGGGAGCGGGGGGAGCCTGGGTTATGCCTTCGAGCTCGCCTAAGAAGAAACTTGGATGCGGAGTCTGGTTATAACCGTTCATCTGCCATACCATGGCGTTGCGGTACTGCGGGTCGTCGAGCAGTGTGTAGATGCGGTATTCGGTGGGTATGGTGGTGGTGTAGATGCGTATGGCTGTGTTGTCGGCCGAGCGCACTATGAGTTCTTCACGCCAGTCGCCCAAGATGTCGCCCTGGAAGCAGGGTGTACCCTTGGTATCGTTGTTGGTGGCGGCACCGTCGAATTTGCGGATAATGCCCTGGCCGTACTTCTGTATGCTGGGAGTACCGGTGCGGGTGGTGCCGTTGAACGAGTCGTAGTTCATGGTTTCGTCGAGCAGGTCGCCGTCCCAGAAGATACGGAAGTTCTGAGCCACACCGTTAGAGCCGGTACCCTTTACGGGAGCATTGCTTACGGTTGAGATCAGGTTGGTGTAGTCGCGGGCACTGGTAAACTGTGCGCCGGGAATATTGTTGGTGAAGTTACCGGCTATGCAACGGCCGTCATCATCACTGCCTGTTGTGCGGTAATAAATCTTGGAGGTAGTGGCGTCGCGGTAGTTGTTGTTGGGCGAGTCTTCGTTACAAGCCACAATTTCCTGACCGAAAATATAGGGGTTGAAGTCGCCGCAATGCTGACTGTCGCCGTGGCCCAGGCCGGTGGTCGACAGGCCGCGTCCGTTATCGTCGATTACCATAGAGCCGAACACGATTTCGTCGCGTCCGTCCCAGTCAACGTCGGCCACACAGTAGTTGTGATAACCCTGGCCGTACCAAGGCGAACCACTCTTGGTCATGTTCCAGCGCCAGCGTTCCACGAGCTGATGGGTAGCGGGGTCTACATCAAAGGCCACCATCTTGTGGCGGGTGTAGATACCGCGGGCCATGAAGATGCTGGGCTTGCGTCCGTCGAGGTAAGGAGCGCCATAGAAGTGTTTGGAGCTGCGGTGTCCGTAGCCGTCGCCCCATGCTATGCTGAGGTCGGTTTCGCCGGCTTCGAGTCGCTTCAGGGGATATTCGCCCACGTAGTAGGGTTTACCGGTCTCACCGTTGAGGTAGAGCAGGTATTCGGCGCCGGATGTGGTGAAGTAGCCACCGCCGCCGTAGCCTAGACGGTTGCGTTCATTCTTAGTGGGGTCGCCTATCACCTGTGTTGTACCGTCGGCCATGTGGATCACGGTACCGTCGGCAGCGCGAAGCACGCACTCGGCTTTACCGTCGAGGTCCCAGTCGTAGGCGGCTATGTTGATTTCGTTGCTCTGGAAGTCGAGCATATTGGGGCCCATGTCTATCCACCACAGCAGTGTGCCGTCGAGCTTGTACACCTGTATGATGTCGAAGTCTTTGCTCTTGGTCTTGTCTGAGGCTGCGTGGTCTTTGTTGTTGCGGAGCTTCATCAGGATTTCGAGCTGACCGTCGCCGTCGAGGTCGGCCACGGTAGCATCGTTGGGCTCATAGTCGGCCTTGATGTCGCTGCCGTCGATATTAGAGGGGATCGGGGCAATCTTGATTTCGAGATAGTCTGTTGCAGAGTTAAGCGAAGCTGCCGAGCTTTCCTTCTCAACACCGTTTACCACGGTCTTCACGGTGTACTTCGACGAAGGCGAACCTGCAGCGTCGGTAAAGTTAGAAACCGACAGCGGCTGTGAGTTTACGAGCGAGCCATCACGATAGAGGTTGAACTTCACATTGTCGGCATCCTCGCCGAAAACGCGCCAGCTCACAAACATACCGCTATTGGCTGATACAGCCACCAGCCCGCGGTCGAGTTTGTCCATCACACGCTGTGCGCTGGCCGTACCCGTCAGCATGGCAGCTGCGGCTGCTAAAAGAATTACTTTTTTCATCAGTTATATTGAATGATTGGTATTAGGATTCGAATGATAATACTTCAGGATTACTTATATGCAAATTTACAAATATTTAGCATATAGTGAGCATTTTACATACGTTAAATAGTCGGCTATTAACATAAATTAATACACCTTGGGAGGGTTTGTAATCCGTAATATGATATCCATCATGCCCGACATCAAAGGAATCGGGAATATGGCATCCGCCAGGAGGCCTGTAAGCTCGTAGCTTTTACCTT
Source organism: uncultured Muribaculaceae bacterium (assembly GCA_910586975.1). Lineage (GTDB taxonomy): Bacteria > Bacteroidota > Bacteroidia > Bacteroidales > Muribaculaceae > CAG-873. The sequence goes on from CAJUKX010000017.1 coordinate 59,381, forward strand.
TGCAGACGAGATTCAGAGTTAACATTTAC
>CAJUKX010000018.1 GCA_910586975.1 uncultured Muribaculaceae bacterium
CGGGGACACAAGGATTTTCAGTCCTTTGCTCTACCAACTGAGCTATGGCACCTTGCATGCGCTTTTTTATCGGTTTATTTACTGTGACCTATAGGGGTCTCGCGCTTTTGCGTTGCAAAGTTACGCAACTTTTTTTGATTCTGCAAATTTTTTGTGAAAGTTTTTTTATTTTTTTTGTTTTTCTCGCCATTTTCGGGTGTTTTCGGGTGTTTTTTGGGGTGGGTCGGGGATGTTTTGGTTGTTTTTTTGTACTTTTGTATTATTCTGTTTCTTTCTTTTATTATAGTTATGCACAATCCTGTCAATCCTAATATTCTTTCAAATTGCAATCGCTATGCTATGTTTATGCCCTTGGTGCTGATGATTGCTGCGTTGGTTTCGGGCTGTATTTCTTATTGTGATGCCAAAAAGTGCATTGCCGATGACCTTAATGATGCTGTTATGGCTTTGGCTAATGAGAATCGTGAACTTTGGACTCGTCAGGACACTATCTCGGCTCTGCGCCACATTCATCTCACCACTCACCAGCCCTTGATTTATCAGGCTTCTGACGTGAATTTCCGAAATCCTCTGCTCAAGGACGAGGCCTACATCGCCATCGCGCTGGTCGACTCCAAGCTCGCATCTTCTAAAATTCATGGAAACAAAATTACCTCTGACTCTATAATCATCGTTCCCGAGAATTCTGTTGAAGGTCAGGCGATCCAAGTACGGGGCTTTACTGATTGCTCCATGGCTTCGGTTTTTGCATCGTCCGACCCCACCCTGCCGGGAATTCTGTTTTCGCTCTCAATACTTTCCATGATGAGTATCTTTGTATTCCGACGCAGGCTACAGGCTCTGCCGGACGCGCAGCGCGTTCCGTCGCTTGACGGCATCAAGCTCACTCCCATGCAGCGTCAGCTCACCGGTATGCTCCTCGAATCTCCCGACATGAAGGTTGACAAAGCCACATTATGCACTACCCTCTGGGGCAACAAGGACAATGCCGACGAGTCGCTCTACACACTGATACGGCGGACCAAAGCGGCTCTTGCTGATGCAAACATCGAGATAATCTGCAATCGCGGCGACTCATACCAGCTCCGCATAAACCACTGACGCACAGCAATGTCAGTATTTGTCAGACAAATGTCAGACAAATCTTAAGGATTATCACAGCTTTTTTCACTTGTTTTGCGGTAGAAAAATCTGAAACCGCAAACGCATGAAAAAGTCATTCTCCTTTCTCACATTATTACTCCCATTGTCGGCACTCGCGCAGCAGCCTGTGACCGACACCGATTCCATCGCCCGTAGCCTTCAGGAGGTAGTAGTGACCGCCAAGCAGCCGGCCACCAAGCTTCGGGGCACCACCCTCGTATCTACCATCGCCGGCTCAGCCCTGCAAGACCTTGGCACAGCTCTCGACGTATTGGGTCAGCTTCCGATGATCAACGTAGCAGACAACGCCATAACAATCACAGGCAAGGGCGCGCCCGAAATATATATCGACGGACGTCCCATGCGCTCCGACGACGAGTTGATGCAACTCCGCTCCGACAATATCCGGAAAGTGGAACTCGATATGGCTCCCGGCGCCATGTATGCCGCCGACACAAAGGCTGTACTTAAGATCACTACCCGGCGAAGCTTTGTCGACGGCATTTCTTTCATAGAACGTGCCGAGGTCACAGCGCGCCGAAGATGGTCGGCAAACAATATGCTCGACCTCAATTACCGCACCGGCTCATGGGACATCTTCGCCTACGGACTGATAGCCCGCAACAACAGCCTGATAAAAGGCACCACCACCAACACCCTCGTGTATGACGGAGTGCAGACCGTAGTAGGCAGCTCGCAGACCAAGTCATACCCCTCAACCAACGGCGCAGTCAAAGCAGGATTCAACTACGCGGCCGGAGAGCAATCGCTTGGCGGCTACTACCGCTACAATCCCGAGCGTGGACACTTCAGCAACATCGGCGAGGAATGGCTCAACACCGACCCTCGCATCCGTCGCGAAATCTACACAGGCATTCGCGCCCACAGCCATCGTGGCTCCATATATTACGACAATACATTTGCTGAACGGTATCACATCCATTTTGACGGCGATTACAAAACCGCCCGTTCCCACAATGATGAGCAAACCCTGTATCCACAGGGCAACACATCCGATGTACACTCACTCGGCTCACGCCGCTCCTCGCTACTTGCCGCCAAACTCTACCTGACATTCCCATTGGCAAAAGGCAGTTTCACATTCGGCACACAAGACTCCCATACGCGCACCACCCTCGACCACCTGATGCTCAACCCCGATATCAGCGAGTACATTCCCTCGTCATTTACCAAGGCCACACAGACCTCAGCCGCAGCCTTCGCCTCCTGGAAAAGGATGTTTGGCAAATTCAGCCTGTCGGCCGGACTCAGATATGAATATGTCGACTATCTCTTCACCCTTAACGGTCACAAGGACCGGGAAATGAGCCGTACCGACCATTATCTCACACCCGACCTTGCGCTGAGCTATTCACACAACGACGATTCACAGATAAGCCTAAGCTACAAGATGGCCACCGTAAAACCGCCCTACTCCCACCTCACCGGCTCCCTGAGCTACGTAGGCATGCACGAGATAGAGGGAGGCAACCCTGCGCTAAAAGAAGAGCGCATGCACGACATACAGCTCTTCGGCATGTGGAAAGACTTCATGCTCCAGGCCGACTATACACGCAGCATAGATTCATACGCTTTTGTTAAAAAGCTGTATCCGGCGCAGACACTGCAACTGCTCATGCAGCCGGTCAACATAGACGTCTCAGCCCTCGACATGTATCTGGTATGGAACCGCCCCATACGCTCATGGACCCCCTCAGTCACTTTGGGCATGCACAAACAGTGGCTCAATATGGAAGGCAACAGATACAACCGCCCCATCTTATCGTATTATTTCGACAATACCATCGCGCTGCCACAGGGCTTTCTCCTCACACTCAACGCCAACGGACAGACCTCTGGCGACATGCACACCAACCGCTTCGGCGCATCGTGGTTCACGCTCAACGCCTCTGTCAGCAAGTCGCTTTTCAACAAATCCCTGCAGCTGAAGCTCTCGGCAACCGACATACTCAACACACGCAACAACGACTGGACCATGAACACCTACGGCATATACGTAAACAAGCGGCAGACCTACGACTCGCGCGGCATCACGATCTCGCTCACCTACCGCTTCCATCCCCGCAAGAGCAAATACAAAGGCGAGGATGCCGCCAAGACCGAGATGAACCGTCTGTAAGCAAATTTACAAAACGAACACAGTCCCCGGACAGCACAATGTTCAGGGACTGTGTTTTAGAGTGTGTCTGAATTCAGCACACAAAGATTATGAGGGAATCTAAGTAAGCTGTAAAAAAATAGTTTATATCATCTGTTGTCCATAAGCCGACTCATATAATAAAAACTATTTTTTACTGCTTACTTCTCAGCTTAAAGCATAATTAACCAGGAAGCCACGCTTTCCACGAATCAAAATGGTAACAGTTCGACCATCCTTACTCATTTTTATTGTCTTTTCGTAAGAATCTACGATGTCGTCAACCTTGAAGCCCTTGGACTTGAAAGCCTCAACCAGTTTGTTGACATCACTTTCGTTCACCTCGTTTCGGGTAGAGAACTCAATGCTGAACCTATTAATCTTGGATTCAGGATTCCATACGTAATTGTAGCCGTACGAACCTCCACCCTTCCGCTCTGTCAGCGCCATGGCCTTATCGAAGCCGGCCACACCGGTTATACGGAAAGCTCGGCTTGCGATGTTCACGTCTTTGAGTCCGACCGATGTAGAATAACCGTCGCTTGCTTCAGAGCCTTTATTCACCACGTCGGCGCTTTCGCCAAATGTATACGCGCCCACGCCATTTTCGTTGATCAGACCGGTAATGGCTGCGACTATAAAGTCTATATTATAGAAGTCAGAAACCACGTTACCTTCGGCCGGCATAACTTTGTCAGGATTAGCTATATCGCCCAGCGGCTTTGAATTTTTTGCCTTACCGCTGCGGTTTACAAGATTGATAGTACGATTGTCGTTAATGGCAAAATATCCAAACTTACCTGCCGGAGCCATATATTTCACATCGTCAAGAGACTCCACTTCATCGCCTGAGTCATTTATGATGGCGATATGCGGATTCTGAGCATAGACCATAGCGATGAATCTGTCATCACTGTCAAAGGCAAGGTCGGCATATTGAGCTTCAACAAGTATCTCGCCCTTTATATTCATCAGACCGCATTCATTGCGTACATTCTTGAAAATGATATACTTATCGTTGTAGTCAATGATCTTGTTGTGATCACCAAGCACTATCACTTCCTTACCTTCCTTATCGAGCAGTGCGCTGTCATATTTCTTATAAACATTGAGCATGCCACACTTGAACATACGGCTGTTGAGGTTTACCCTATATTCATCTCCGAACGATATTACCTTATTGCCGCTTTTGTCAATTACAAAAGATTGCCTTTCACGGCTGCCCTCAGCTTTCTCCATCACAACAGCCAGCCCCTCGGCAAAGGGGTAAGCCTCATCGAACGCCGGGGTTACTACCACCTTGCCCTCAGTGTCCATATAGCCTTTGAGGTCGTTATCAAGCTGTATTGCCATAAGGCCGTCGCTGAATCGGTCGGAGCATTTAATTATCTCGTGGCCATCTACAGGCTCAAGCGTGAATTTCTCCTTACCGTCCTTGTCGAGCATGCTTATACGGCAGTCGGGACGACTTACCGGAATCAGACCTTCCGACATATATCCCACACTCAACAGGTCATCACAGCCCTCTATGAGTTCAGGGCTGTCGCCTTTTGCCTTGAAGAGCAGATATACACTGCGTTTCTTCATCGAGAACATGCCGTTGATTACCGGCGAAGGCTCATTATCAAGCTCGTTCTCATACTTTATATCGCCGTCAGGAGTAATCATACTCCAGGAACCCACTTCGCCCAATCGCACGGGCCACATCTCCACGTCGGCAAAATTGCCGTCGGATGATGCCGATGAGCCGCACGAGCACATTATGCCGCCCAGCGCGAGCAGCAGGGCGCCCAGTTTGATAAATCTGTTTTTCATGATTATTTTTTTCTTGATATACAAAGGTCGTCGTTGAAGCAGATTGTATTTGTATTTGGTTTATATACGAGGGAGGCCGTAAACTTTTCGTCGCGGAATTCATCATAACATTCCACAACCGCCTTGTTGCCGGTGATAGATTTCACCTTGGTTATAATAACGCCGGTAAATATCTTACCTGAGTTGGGATTAAACTGGCTTACAGTGCCATAGCACAAGCCGTCTTCTCCGCCTTCAACTGTTTTGCCATACAGGTCAAGGCTGATAACACTGTATATTTCTCCGTAATCTCCATTGCTCTGAGTCTGTTCCCAAGTACCCTTGAAAACCTTTTTGGCCGATGCTGAACTTTGGGCAAAGCACGCCGGGGCAGCTATCATAGCCACGGCAAGCACAATCATAACAAGAAATTTTTTCATAACGTGATTTATTAGTGGTTTTGTGAAGATTCTTTTGAAGTTGCAAAATTACTAAACCGCAGAATATTAGTCAATCACGGCAAACCATGATTTTTCACCAACCGCACTTCTGCGCCTTCACTATCAGGTCGGCCACGTTGCGGGCACCAAGTTTGCGCAGCATATTACGTCGATGGCTCTCAATGGTATTCTCGCTCACACACAGCAGTGTGGCCATCTCACACGAGCTGTATCCCTGCCTTATAAGATTAAGCACCTTTTGCTCGGCCACAGTGAGCCGTGGCGAATCTTCATAATTCTTCACTATATCAGCCACCGGATTGTTGGGCAACGGACACTCGCCCTTAGCAACCGACTCTATCGACCTCAGCAGCATGTCTATGCTCGACGACTTCAGCACTATATCATCCACACCCGCATCCAGCAGACGTCTCAGCAATCCGGCCTCTTGATGTATGGTGTATATGATTATCGAACACTTGATCCACTTGGAGCGGATGCGACGTATTATTTCAAATACATCCATTTCGGGATACTCAACATCGAGGATAACCAAATCCGGACGGTCCTTTAGCCCGAAGTCAAGAAAAGCAGCATCAGCCGAAGTACTGATCATATATTCAGGATGATATTCCTGTATAAATTTCTTGACTCCGTAAGTCACTATCTCGTGGTCATCAACTATGAGTATCTTCATTATAATTCTATTTTAGTGTAATGGCCTGAACTGTCATCACCGGTTTCAATTGATCCCTCCATAGCCTTGACACGGTTGCATACCGACTGCAAACCTATTCCGGCGCCGAAATTCATTGTGAATTTACCCTCCGAACGTACAATTATGCACACTCGGCCGCAGTCATCGTTTATCGCAACAGATATATCAGGACCGGTGGAATATTTAACAGCGTTGGCCGCAAGTTCCTGCACTATGCGGTAGATATGGGCGGCCTTTTCCGACTCCGGCTCATGCTTCAGTCTATAGTCCAGCTCTATCGTCTTGCCCGAACCTTTTCTGAACTGGTCAATGTAAGTATGTATCAATTCGCACAGCGAAGTACGTTCCATGCCCGGCGACGCCAGGTCGTGGCTTATGCGGCGCACATCCTCGCGCGAGCGGTCAAGATATTCGAGCATTTCCTGAATCTGCTCTTTGCTGTGGGCTGTTCGTCCCAGCAGATGCACTCCCAGCAAGTCGTTGCATACACCGTCATGCAGTTCGCGAGAGATGCGCTGACGTTCCGTCTCAAGGCCCTCCACATACTTACGTGCGGCCTCGAGTTCGGCCTTTCGTTTAAGATTACGGCGTGTAAACACTATAACCATGACCAGCAGAACCACGAGCATTAAACCCGCAGCCAGGGCAAACTCCACCCGCTGTTTCTCGGTCTTCATACGCTCTATTTCAAGCAAATGTTCCTGATTTCTGAATTTGGCATCCCAACCGGCAAACGAATCGGCCATTTTCTTATCATGAAACTCGCCTAAATCCATATATGCGCTGTCGGCCATGCTGTAAGCCTTGTCATACTGTCCAACCGTTGCATACAGGCGGGCAAGTTTTGATAACAGTTCTCTGCGCGGCATGGTCGATCGCCCGCTGCCATACGTCACCAACAGGTCATCCAACGCCGCCCGGTGGTCACCTTTCCAATCATGGTATTCCGCCATCACCTCGTAATAGTTGGCCACCTCGGGAGTAATCTGCCCTATACTGTCGGCATATACCGCTCCAAGCTTTGCCAAATAATCGGCCGAATCAGAATTCTGCTCCTGCACATATATGCCGAGCAGCCCGGGCAGCGGTTTCATAATAAGCTGTGGGGCTGCAGCCTTGCGGGCTATGGCCATGGCTGCCGTAAAGTCGGTTTTGGCACCCTTGAAGTCTTTCAAAGCTTTCTTTACACCGGCACGGGAGTGCAGTGCCTGAACCCGCCCTACATGATTTTCGGGATATAAGGCTGAATTTTCCACGGCCTTGTCGGCATACAGCAGTGCCTGCTTGTAATTGTCGGTCTTGGTGTACAGACTCGCTATATTGGAGTATATTACAGTTTCGGGCACATGATTACCTGTAGTATCGCAATACTTCAGCGCACGGTCATAGTATATGATTGCCGAATCAAACATATTCTTGGAATCATACAGCGCAGCGATGTTCTGCGCCATCGAGGGCAGTGGAAACATCACCCCGCAGCGGTCGAGCATAGCCACCACTATCTTGAAATCCGACAATCCGCCGTCCACATCTCCACGATAAAACTTTATAATACCGCGTGTATTGATCATCGAGGCCTTGTCTACGGTCTCCATACCGTCGAGCAATGAAATGCCCCGGGCCAGATAATGCAATGCCGAATCCTGGTTCACATAAAGATATGCCGTTGCTATCTCATCACATATCCCGGCCTCGCCCTCCTTATCGTGTGCGGCTGCATAACAGTTCTTTGATTCAATCAGTTTATTGAGAAAATCACGGCTGCCGGGCTCACAGCCATGTGCCTGATAGCGACTCAAAGCAGCCTTTACGCGCCAATCTTTTGAATTGTGAGCCAGCTTCTCCAGCTCGCGTAATGATTTCTCATATATAATGCCATGCTCATCCTCGTCAATCATATTATCGAGAACGGCACAGTAGGCACTCACCGAATGCTCGGCCACTGCACGGCGATACAGGCTGTCTGTCGCTGACGACACACCGCCACCGGCCGCGAATGCCGGCAAACACAACACAAAAACAAAATGTAAAATAAATGATATACTCTTTATTTCACAAATATATCTCTTTTTTTGAAAAGATACAAAATTGCTATGTGCAAATTTACATCATCCTGCCGGGCGGTACAATAACGGAAAACCGTGATTTTTTCCGTAAGAAAACAAAACATCGGATTGCCGCTCACAGCGAGCGACAATCCGATGTTTTGTTTCAGAGGCTTATCAATTCTTGAACTCTACTGCCGATTTTTCGATTTCAAGTCCTTTCTTATAATTTTCGAGATAGACATTGAAACCTGCCACGTCTTCGGGGGTGGGAGCTATGCTTGTTCCGGTATTGCCGGCAAACACGCAATCTTCCAGATAGTCGTCGAGCTTACGGCCCTCGGTGTTGTTCACCAGATATGATGCCAGCAGAGCCATACCCCATGCTCCACCCTCGCCGGCGGTATCCATTACAGATATGGGCGAGTTGAGGGCTGCGGCGAGTACGCGCTGACCCACGCCGGGAGTCTTGAACAGACCTCCGTGGCCGGTGATGCGGTCTACCTTCACCTTCTCGTCGTTGAACAGAATGTCATTTCCTATCTTCAGCACCGCTACAGAAGCGTAGAGGTTGGCGCGCATGAAGTTGGCAAGGTTAAACTTGTCGGTGGCCGAGCGTACAAACAGAGGACGACCCTCGGCAAGGCCGGTAACGGGTTCGCCCGAGAAGTAGTTGTACGACAGCAGGCCTCCGCAGTCAGGATCGCCGTTGAGAGCGTTGTTGTAGAGCTTGCCGAATACCTCGTTCATGTCTACGGGCACGCCCAGCAGCTGCTGATATTCCTTGAACAGACCTACCCATGCGTTGAGGTCGGAGGTGCAGTTGTTGCAATGCACCATGGCCACCAGCGAGCCGTCGGGGGTAGTCACCATGTCGATCATCTCGTAGGGACGTGTGAGGTCTTTTTCGAGAACGATCATCGAGAACGAAGATGTACCTGCCGATACATTACCGGTGCGCTGCTTCACGGCATTGGTTGCCACCATACCGGTGCCTGCGTCGCCTTCGGGCGGACAGAAGGGGATACCGGCCTTGAGATGACCCGAGGGGTCGAGCAGTTTGGCGCCCTGCTCGGTGAGCACACCGGCCTGCTGACCGGCAAGGAGTACCTTGGGCAGGATGTCGTTGAGCTTCCACTTATAGCCGCGCTGGGCCACCAGGGCATCGAAGATTTCGATCATGCCCGACGAGTAGTTTTTGGTAGCGGGGTCTATGGGCAGCATACCCGAGGCATCGCCTATGCCGAGCACCTTCTCGCCTGTGAGCTGCCAGTGTATGTAGCCCGCCAGGGTGGTGAAGAAGTCTACCACCTTCACGTGGGGTTCCTCGTTGAGGATAGCCTGATACAGGTGCGATATGCTCCAGCGCAGGGGTATGTTGTACACGAACAGCTGCGACAGCTCGGCAGCAGCACGGGCTGTATTGGTATTGCGCCATGTGCGGAAGGGCACCAGCAGGTTGCCGTTGGCGTCGAAGGGCATGTAGCCGTGCATCATGGCGCTGACGCCGATTGATGCCAGCGATTCAATCTCCACGCCGTACTTGGCCATAACATCCTTGCGCAGGTCGGCATAGCAGTCCTGGAAGCCGTTCCAGATTGCACTGAGGCTGTAGGTCCACAGACCGTCTACAAGCTGGTTTTCCCATTCGTGCGAGCCTTGTGCTATGGGGCGGTTCTCTTCATCGATGAGGACTGCCTTAATGCGGGTAGAGCCAAACTCTATGCCGAGGTTGGCCTTACCCTGCTCTATTGTTGTTTTAGGATCGAGAGCCATGACGAATTATTTATTCAGCATGTAATAAACATCGTTGTAGCGAAGCTCTTTCTTGAACTCGGGGATGGTGGTATTCTTGTTGATGTGCACCATTTCGATACCGGCCATTTCGGCATAGTCAGCCCAGTAGTCGGCTGTGACGTTGTATGCGAAGCAGCTGTGGTGTGTACCGCCGGCAAGAATCCATGCGCCTGCGCCAACTTCGAAGTCGGGCATGGGAATCCACAGAGCCGAAGCAACGGGCAGTTTGGGCAGGGGCTTGCTCTTGATACATTCCACATCGTTTACGATCATGCGGAAGCGGTTGCCAAGGTCGATAACTGTGGCTGTGCAACCTGCGCCGGGCTTTGAGGTGAACACCAGACGGGCGGTCTGAGCCTTGCGGATACCGATGCCGAGGAAGTGAACTTCAAGACGGGGCTTCTGTTCGGCGATCAGGGGGCATACCTCAAGCATGTGAGCCTGGAGAATGGCGCTCTGCGAGCCGTCGAAGTTAAGGGTATAGTCTTCGAGGAACGAGCAGCCGCCCATGCCCTGGTTCATAAACCACAGTGTGCGGTAGAGGGCTGCGCTCTTCCAGTCGCCTTCGGCACCGAAACCATAGCCCTCGGCCATAAGGCGCTGTGAGGCAAGGCCGGGAATCTGGTCAAAGCCTACAAAGTCCTTGGCGTTGATGTCGTCGGTACCAAGGTCGTCGAAGTTGGTTGTGAAAGCCTTTGCGCCCTTGTCTTCAAGGCAAGCGCGGATGGCGAGTTCGGCAGCGGCGGCGTTCCATACCGACTTGTAGCCCTCGGTAGCGGGATCTTCGAGTTCAGTAGCGTGATCGTAGAGGGTGAAGTATTCCTTCACGAGCTTTTCGATGTCTTCGGCCTTCACCTTCTTGTAGTACTCCATCAGTTCGCTCACGGGGCAGTAGTCAACGTGATAGCCGAGCTGCATTTCAGCGGCCACCTTGTCGCCGTCGGTAACGGCCACATTGTTCATCTGGTCGCCGAAACGTATTACGAGCATATCCTGAGCATCGGCCCATGCAGCGGCCACGCGGCTCCATACGGCAATCTTCTCAAGTGTAGATTTGTCTTTCCAGTAGCCTACAACCACCTTGCGGCGAACGTTGAGGCGTGTGCAGATATGGCCGAATTCGCGGTCGCCGTGAGCGCTCTGGTTGAGGTTCATGAAGTCCATGTCCATGGTGTCCCATGGAATTTCGGCGTTGTACTGGGTGTGGAGGTGCAGCAGGGGTTTGCGGAGCTGCTGCAGGCCGTGTATCCACATCTTGGCGGGCGAGAAGGTGTGCATCCAGGTGATGATACCTATGCAAGCCTTGCAGGCGTTGGCTTCGAGCATTACTTTCTCTATGTCCTTTGAAGACATCACGGTGCCTTTGTACACCACCTTCACGGGAAGAACGCCGGCGGCATTGATGCCTTCGACCATTTCCTTAGAGTGTGATTCAACGATGCGTACGGGTTCTTCACCATATAACATTTGTGCTCCGGTTACCCACCAGATTTCGAGATTTTCAAACATGATTTATAATTTTTATGAGATTTATGATTTCGATAGTTGTTTATGATTTTTTCTGGCCATAGTAAGCGTTGGGGCCGTGCTTGCGGTTGAAGTGCTTTTCAACCAGCAGAGGATTCATGGTGAGGTGCGGATTCACGCTGTAGGCCACGAATGCCATTTTGGCCACCTGCTCCATCACCACTGCGTTGTGCACTGCATCGTGCGGATCCTTGCCCCATGCAAAGGGACCGTGATTCTTGACGAGTACACCGGGGGTGTGGATGGCGTTGATATTGTCTTCCTTGAAACGTGCCACTATCACGTTGCCGGTTTCGAGTTCGTACTGGCCGCCAACTTCATCGGCGGTCATGTCGGCAGTGCAGGGTATGTTGTTATGGAAGTAGTCGGCATGAGTTGTACCGATGTTGGGGAGGTCTATACCGGCCTGTGCCCATGCGGTGGCGTAGGTTGAATGAGTGTGAACCACACCGCCTATTTCGGGGAAAGCTTTGTACAGCACCAGATGGGTGGGAGTGTCTGACGACGGACGCAGATTGCCTTCAACCACATTTCCGTCAAGGTCTACCACCACCATATCGTTTACGGTCATGGTGTCGTAATCAACACCGCTGGGCTTTATCACCACCAGGTTATGTTCGCGGTCTATACCCGAGACATTGCCCCATGTGAAAATCACCAGACCGTGCTTCACCAGGTCGAGATTGGCTCGGAATACCTTTTCTTTGAGTTCTTCTAACATATATAAATTCTGATTTATATTCTGAATTTTTTATAGCTTTCGTGGTAAATCTTATCGTTGAATTTATACAAGGCGGCACCACGTTTTGAACCGGACTTGTCGATTTGATCTGTTTTTTCTATACAATTCATCTCGGCCACCCGCTTGCGGAAATTGCGTTTGTCGAGGCTTTCGCCGAGTATGGTTTCGTACAGATTCTGCAGCTGGCTCAGGGTGAAGAGCTTGGGCATGAGATTGAAGCCTATAGGCTCGCGGGTTACTTTGCGCCGCAGCCTTTCCAGTGCCAGTGCCACCATTTCCTTGTGGTCAAACAGCAGCTCGGGAAGGTCTTTCAAGGGCACCCACTGAGCATTGTGTTCGGCAAGACGCAAGGGATCGTATTCGTTGAATCCCACCAGGGCATAATATGCCACAGATATCACACGTTCGCCGGGGTCGCGGCCCGGATCGCCAAAGGCTCCGACTTGCTCCATGTATACATCGCTCAGGCCCGTGAGGTCCTCGAGCACGTGCTTGGCTGCATCATCCAGGCTTTCGTCTTCCTCTACAAATCCGCCCATAAGCGACAACTGCCCCTTGCCGGGGTCGAAGCGGCGCTCGATAAGAAGGACGCTGAGTTCACCTTCGATAAGCCCGAAGATGATGCAGTCAACACCTACATACAGTTTTGAATGATTCTGATAGAATTCAGTCATGTCAAGTAAGCTGTGGAAAATAGTTTATATTATATGCGCCGTCTTATGGACAGCAGATTCAATACGATGAAGATGGAGCGTAGCCGTAGCTACGTGACCGATGAAGAGGGTTGAAGATGCGTTCATAAGGCAAGCAGATGATATAAAATATTTTTCATTGATTACTTAAATTACCAGAAATACCAGTAGAAAGCAGCGGTGATACAGAGAATGATAACTGAGTGGATAACATCCCAGTGATTCCAGCTCGCACGGGTTTCGGCGCGCTGCTCGGGGGTTGAGGTTCCGAATACCAGACCGCGAATCTTTTCTTCTGAGGGTGCCTTTGTGCAGAGCGATACCACTACACCTACCACCAGGCAGAATACCAGCATCCATCCGCAGAAGAAGAGCCAGTTGCTGTCGAAGAACACTTCGCGGAAAAGGCTCGGCTCACTTGTGGCTTCAGCACCGGTATAGTATATCTTGGCGCCAAGACGTGTCAGACCCACGATGAGACCCGAAAGAAGTGCCCACATACCGCCAAGGGCCGAAGCACGCTTCCACAAGATACCGATAAGGAAGGCGGCGGCGATACCGGGAGCGAGTACCGACTGCACGTCCTGCAGATAGAGGTACAGCACATCGCCTATAGAACGCATCACGGGAATCCAGAGAATACCGAGGATAACGATTACCACAGTGGCAGCCTGACCGATTTTAACAAGTTTCTTGGGATCGGTATTGGGTTTGAAACGCTGATAGAAGTCAATGGTAAACAGAGCGGCCGATGAGTTGAAGAGCGAGGCCAGCGAGCTCATGAGAGCTGCGAGGATACCGCATACAATCAGACCCTTGACACCGGCAGGAAGCAGTTTGGCCACCAGTGTGGGGAAGGCTGCGTCGCTGTTGGGATTGCCGTTGGGGAGCATGGGCAGGAAGTCGCCCACGTTCTGATGAAGGGCAAAGGCAATCATACCGGGGATAAGGAAGAGGAACACGGGGAGCAGTTTCAGGTATGCACCGAAGATGGTACCGCGGCGGGCTTCGCGTTCGTTCTTACCCGAGAGCACACGCTGCACGATGAACTGGTCGGTACACCAGTACCAGAAACCGATTACAGCCGAACCGATAAGTGCGCCGAGCCAGGGATACTGGGCATCTCGGTTATCGCGGATGAGGTTGGTCATGGTGTCGCCGTATTCGTTTACTTCTACCGATGAGCATATACGCATCATTTCGTCCCAGCCGCCGAGTTCCTTAAGACCGAGAACAAGGATAATAAGCGAACCCAGGAGCAGGATGGGGGTCTGGAGCACCGATGTGTAGAGCACCGATTTCATACCGCCGAATATGGTGTAGAGGGCAGTGATGAGCACAAGGCCTACAGCCGCAATCCAGAAGAAGTCTATACCCCACAGGGTGTCGATACCGAATACCTGCTGGAACACAAGACCGCCGGCATATACGGTTACGGCCACCTTGGTGAGCACGTAGCTGATGAGCGAGATGGTAGCCAGAATGGTACGCGACTGAGGATTGAATCGTTTTTCAAGGAACTCAGGCATGGTGTAGACCATAGAGCGGGTATAGAAGGGCACGAATACCCAACCGAGGATAAGAATCATCCAGCCCTGGATTTCCCAGTGGGCCATCGCCATACCCGACGATGCACCCGAACCGGCCAGGCCGATAAGGTGTTCAGAACCAATATTTGATGCGAAAATCGACGCACCGATTGCAATCCAGGTAGCGTCTTTACCTCCGAGGAAGTAGTCGGCGGCATTGTTTTGCTTCTGACGCATCACCCATACGATGATGCCTATGAGCATCAGAAAGAATATGCCTATGACAAGCCAGTCTAATAGAGCCATGGTAGTGATAATGTATAAGGTTTATATGAATTAAGGATTATTTCTCTATGCCGAAGCGGAATGTGCAATGACTGCGGTAGGTCTGTCCGGGTTCGAGCACCACCGAGGGCCATTGGGGCTTGTTGGGGCTGTCGGGGTAGTGTTGGGTTTCAAGGCAGATACCTGTGCGCTGATTGTACACTATGCCTTTTTTGCCGGTTACCGAGCCGTCGAGGAAGTTGCCGGTATAAACCTGCACACCGGGTTCGTCGGTAAGCATTTCAAGGCTGATGCCGGTAGCGGGCGAAACCAGCTTGGCTGCCACCTGCGATGCGTCGCCCGAGGTGTTGAGCACCCAGTTGTGGTCGTAGCCGTTGCCGTTCTTGAGCTGGTCGTAGGCGTAGTTGTCGATGCTGTCGCCTATGGCGTGGGGTGTGGTGAAGTCCATGGCTGTTCCGGCTACTTCCACAATTTCGCCTGTAGTCATGAAGGTTGAGTCAACCGGAGTGAAACGGTCGGCATTCAGATATAATATATTATCTGTGATCTGCTTGTTGGGGTCGCCGCCGAGGTTGAAGTACGAGTGATTGGTCATGTTGATCACAGTCTTCTTGTCGGTAGTGGCAGTATAATCAATGTCGATGGCATTGTCGGCGGTGAGCTTGTAGGTTACGGTAGCGGTGACGTTGCCGGGGAAGTTGTTATCACCGTCGGGCGACTTCATCACCAGGGTGAGAGTTGAGTCGGTAGACTCTGTAACATCATACACCTGATACTGCCAGCCGGTGGGACCTCCGTGCAGGCAGTGGCCGAAGTTGTTCTGAGGGAGCTGGATGGTATCGCCGTCAAGTACGATACGACCCTGATTGATGCGGTTGGCATAACGGCCGATGGCGGCACCGAAGTCGCTGCTGTTGTTTTCGGGGAAATAAGCGGCTACCGAATCAAAGCCGAGTACAACGTCCACAAAGTTGCCGTCGCGGTCGGGAGCCATAACCGACACGATACGACCGCCGAAATTGGTTACGCATACTTCCATTCCGTTTTGGTTGGTGAGGGTGTAGAGGGCGGTAGGCTTGCCATCGCGCTCTGCCACAAACTTTTCGGGGTCGAGACCCGACTTTGTAAGCTGTGGCTCGGCATCCTTCTGCGCGCACGAGCTCATAAGAGCTGCAGCACCGGCCAGAAGAGCCATAATCTTCATGCTTTTCATGACAAAAATTCAGTGTTTTTAGGTCCTAAAATATACAAGTATTATTTTGGGTGTAAAATTAACACTTAAATTTAAACTTGTCAAGTATTTTTTATATGTTTAATAACATAAAGAACTATTTAAGAAAAAATAATCAAACAGACACTGCTCTTTTTTGTGCATCAACCCTAAAAAATCCGGTAAAAGTGATTAAATCCCTGTATTACATGTTTTACTTTTGTTAACTTATACAACATGTAACACAAGTATAATTAACCTATTTTTACCTTACATCCTTATTTTTGACATATTAATACAATATTTCACTAACTTTAAACTAAAAACTTTTTTACAATTCGGAATTAATGCCTAATTTTGACCCGCAATAATTTTGCAGCACTATCCGCTGCTCTAAAATGTTGAAAATACACAAATCAAAAACTAATCAAATATAATCACAAAAATGGCAACAGAAACTGTTAAGCCTGCTACTGGAAAGCTTGGCGTACTCGTTGTTGGTAACGGTGCAGTCGCTACCACATTCATGACCGGTGTACTTATGGCCCGCAAAGGTCTTGCAAAGCCTATCGGCTCAATGACCCAATATGACAAAATGCGCGTAGGTGAAGGTGCCGACAAGAAATACCTCCACTACAAAGACATCGTTCCTCTGGCTTCTCTCGACGACATCGTATTCGGTACTTGGGACGTTTATCCCGCCAACGCTTACGAAGCAGCTATCAACGCAGCTGTTCTCAAGAAAGAAGATATCCTTCCCGTTAAGGAAGAACTCGAAGCTATCGTGCCCATGAAGGCCGCTTTCGACCACAACTACGCAAAGCGTCTCGATGGCGATAACTATATGAAGGGTGCTACCCGTCAGGAAATGGTTGACAACCTCAAGAAAGACATCCGCGACTTCAAGGCCAAGACCGGTGTTGAACGCGTTGTTGTTCTCTGGGCTGCTTCTACCGAAGTTTACGTTCCCGTAAACGAAAAGGTTCACTACAACCTCGCTGACTTCGAAGCCGCTATCAAGGCTGACGATAAGGAAAACATCGCTCCCTCGATGTGCTACGCTTACGCTGCCCTCACCGAAGGCGCTCCCTTCATCATGGGTGCCCCCAATACTACCGTTGACTTCCCCGCTATGTGGGAACTCGCCGAAAAGACTCAGATGCCCATCGCCGGTAAGGACTTCAAGACCGGTCAGACTCTGGTTAAATCAGGTTTCGCCCCCATCATCGGCACTCGTTGCCTCGGCCTTGCCGGTTGGTTCTCTACCAACATCCTCGGTAACCGCGACGGTCTCGTGCTCGACGAACCCGCCAACTTCCGCACAAAAGAAGTTTCGAAGCTCTCTACACTCGAATCTATCCTCGTGCCCGAAGAACAGCCCGACCTCTACACCGACTACTTCCACAAGGTGCGCATCAACTACTATCCCCCGCGCGACGACAACAAGGAAGGTTGGGACAACATCGACATCTTCGGCTGGATGAACTACCCCATGCAGATCAAGATCAACTTCCTCTGCCGCGACTCTATCCTTGCCGCTCCCCTCTGCCTTGACCTCGTACTTCTCAGCGACCTCGCTGCCCGCGCCGGCCGCTGCGGCACTCAGCGCTTCCTGAGCTTCTTCCTCAAGAGCCCCATGCACGACTACACAAAGAACGAAGTACCCGTCAACAACCTCTTCCAGCAGTACACCATGCTCAAAAACGCTATCCGCGAAATGGGCGGTTACAAAGCTGACGAGCTCATCGACTAAGCAACATAGCTTAACATACACATAATTGGTAAGGCAGCCCCATCCGGAGCTGCCTTATTTATTTGTCTATTTTTCCCAAATATCCCAAATTTCTCAATCCGGGCCGAAAGTCAGCACCGAGGGCGAGGTAAGCGTGGCTGCCACCGTGCGTATATCATCGGTGGTGAGGGCTTTGATTGACGCTATCACCTCGTCTGACGGTATTACATACCCGCGGTAAAGCACCTGACGCGCTATGCCTATGATGCGACTCTCCAGGTTCTCCGATGCAATCACCAACTGACCTAAATATTGCTTTTTATATGCTTCGAGCCTACGGGCTGTGATTGAACCGTCGGCCACCGAGTTTATCGTATCAATCACGAGGCGGCGGCATCGGTCGTTGTCGTCGGGATCGCAGCCGTAATATACCACAAACTCGCCGCAATCCGAAAATATGCCGGTAGAGGCCTCCACGCTGTACACCAGTCCGCGGCGTTCGCGCAGGGCTATGTTGAGCAGCGAGTTCATGCCCGGGCCACCGAGGATATTGGTAAGCAGAGCCATTGAATAGCGTTCAGGCGAATCAAACCCTCCCGTGCGCGCACCCACTATGGTGTGACACTGATGAGTGTCGAGCGCCTTGTGCACATCAAATGGAGCCTGAACCTCGGGCACCGTACGGTCTGCCACCGGCATGGAGCCGCTCAGCGGTGCAAATGCCTTCTCCAATCGGGCAAACACCACTTCGGGCTGCTGATTGCCGGCATAGAACACCACCATGTTGGCGGGAACGTACCAGCGGTGCAGGTATTCGCGGCATATATCGGAGCTGAACGATTCAAGCGAGTCGCGGCTGCCGAGTATATTGTGACCCAACGCGCTGCCCTTGAAAAGCAGGTCCTCGAAATCATCAAAAACCGCCTCAGAGGGTGTGTCGAGGTATGAGTCAATTTCATCGGCTACCACCTCGCGTTCTTTCTCCAGTTCACGTGCAGGGAACTGTGAGTTGCACACCAGGTCGGCTATCAGCTCGGCCGCGCGTGCAAGGTTGCCCGACGGAAATGCCGAGTATACCACAGTCTCCTCCTTGGTAGTGTAGGCATTCAGTTCGCCGCCCACGGTCTCCATGCGGTTGATAATGTGCCACGACGACCGCTTGCCGGTACCTTTGAATATGGTATGCTCCACAAAGTGAGCCAGCCCGTACAGCTCCTCATCGCGGCTCCCCACCCTTACAGCGGCACCGCAATAGCCCACTGCCGCGCCTTTTATATGGAGATGCACCATGCGCAGTCCCGAGGGCGCGGTATGATAACTTATTGTATTTTTCTTCATTTACTCGGCCAGCGGCCATCGTCTTTTATAAGCTGTATCAACTTGGGCAGAGCATCGTCGGCCGGAATGTTCTTTTCAACACACTCCTTGCCGCGGTATATGCTCACGCGGCCCGGTCCTGCACCTACGTAGCCATAATCGGCGTCGGCCATCTCACCGGGTCCGTTGACTATGCAGCCCATCACACCTATCTTCAGCCCTTTCAGGCCGCTTGTGGCCTCTTTCACCTTGGCCAATGTGGTCTGAAGGTCAAAAAGGGTGCGTCCGCAGCTCGGACAAGCTATGTATTCGGTTTTGGAAATACGGCGGCGGGTTGCCTGCAATATGTTCAGAGCCAAAGATTGCAGCTCCTCTGCAGTCAGTGCAGAAGCCTTGATGCCTATTCCCGCAATTCCGTAATTCAGCAACAGGTATCCAAGGTCTATAGAAGCGGCAATCTGCACCTCGTCGGCTGTCATCCAATCGGGATAAACAGCCTGCACACACAGTGGCCTGCCGCTCTGTGCCTGAGCCAATGCCGACTCGATCACCGCAGGATATTCGGCCTGCACTGTCACAGCACCTTCGGGCATTTCCTCATCCAGACCGAGAACCACGGGAATACCGTCACAATCACACTCAGGCACTTCAAGCGAGGTGCCGTCGGCCTTGGGCAACGATTCAATATGCTTGAGGATACTGCGTGCCACCGGAATCTCGCATTCAGGATCTTCGGCCAGCGACACCCTTATAGTATCGCCTATGCCGTCTACGAGCAGCGAGCCTATACCCACGGCACTCTTCACGCGGGCATCCTCGCCGTCACCGGCCTCGGTAACACCCAAATGCAGCGGAAAGGCCATGCCCTCGCGTTCCATCTGAGCCACAAGCATCCTTACGGTCTGAGTCATGACAACTACATTGGAGGCCTTGATGGATATGACCACATCCTTGAAATCCTCGTCGACGCATATACGCAGAAACTCCATAGCACTCTCCACCATTCCGGCCGGAGTGTCGCCGTAGCGGCTCATTATACGGTCGGACAGCGAGCCGTGGTTCACGCCTATGCGTATGGCCACACCGCGGCTACGGCACAGCTGTAGGAAAGGCACGAATTTATCCCTGATTTTTTGGATTTCGGCAGAATACTCCTCATCGGTGAATTCGAGTTTTACAAAAGTACGCCCGGGGTCAACAAAGTTACCGGGGTTTATGCGCACCTTCTCCACCTCCTCGGCAGCGGCAAATGCTGCTGCCGGGTTGAAGTGTATGTCGGCCACCAGGGGCACATCGCATCCGCGGCTGCGAACTGCACTGCGTATCTGCCCGAGGTTGCGGGCATGGGCGGTAGTCTGGGCCGTAAGGCGTACAATGTCGCAGCCTGTGCGGGCTATGCGTATGATCTGCTCCGCCGAAGCATCAGTATCCATGGTGGGGGTGTTGGTCATAGACTGCACAGCCACAGGATAGTCAGCCCCTATGTGTACGCCGCCTATGTTTACTTCAGATGACTGGCGGCGCTCATAGCCATATTTATGAGTTGGCATCAATCAGTTGGTTTTGAATTTATAATCATCCACGGCAGCGAGGTCGCGGTTGGCCTTTATAACCTTGGCACTCAGGGTATCGCACCAAGCCGAGTAGCGCACGGCCAGAGCGGGATCGGCCAGCGAGAGCATTCTCACGGCGAGTACGGCGGCATTAAGGCCTGCATTGATTCCCACGGTTGCCACGGGTATGCCCGGCGGCATCATTACTATAGAGAGCAGTGCATCCTGACCCTGGAGAGTGGAGTCGATGGGCACACCGATAACGGGCAGCGGAGTGAGGGCTGCAATCACACCCGGCAGTGCGGCGGCCATGCCGGCGGCGGCTATGATAACCTTTACGCCACGGGCGGCGGCGCCGGTGGCAAATTCTTCCACAGCCTTGGGTGTGCGGTGGGCGCTGAGTGCCTGAAGTTCAAAAGGCACTGACATCAATTCCAGAAAGTCGGCTGCTTTGCGCAGTACGGGCAGGTCTGATGTGCTGCCCATTATTATTGATACTTGCGGTGTCATATATTTTATGTAACTAAGTGACAGAATTTATCTTATACACATTGCTGCGAAGCAGCATGCAAAACCGAGCAGCAGCCCGGCAATTACCTGCCCGAGGGTATGGCGCTGCAGCAGCAGACGTGCCGTGCACATCACTCCCGCCAGCACTATGCCCATGCTGAGCATTATCATCACATTAACATCGGCCAGACCCGAAACGGCAAACCAGAACATCATCCCCACGAGTCCTCCCATCGAGGTTGTATGGGCGCTGATTTTCCATTTGAAAGTTATGATAAGGTCAAGAGCCGTGGCTGCAGCGGCTCCCAGGAAGAACATTCTGAACCATGTGGGCGAGCCTATGGAGCCTACAAACAACGATGCCCCGAAGTAGCATACGGCGGCCACCGACATGGGTATGTAGCGCTGATTGCGCTGCGACACCGCGCGGTCGCTCACTATGCCCAGCTTTATCATCAGCGTGATAGCCAGCAGGGGGATAAGACCGGTGATTATGAATACCATGGCAATCACGAGCCATCGGGTTTCCTCAGGTACTGCACGCAGCGATGTCACCCACATGGCCAGTGCCGTGGCGTATGTAGGCACCAGTATGGGCGAGAGTATATCGCTCACAAGCTGCGCCCACAGGGGCTTGCGTACAGGCGCTTCTGCCACGGGCTTCTCGTTATCTTGTATTTCTTCGCTCATTTGCTATTATGTATCAATGTGTTATACATCAGTTGCGGCGCAGGCGTGCCACGGGTATACCCATGCGCTCGCGGTATTTGGCTATGGTGCGCCGTGCCACACTCAGTCCCTGCTCGTTGAGCAGATTGCATATAGCCTCGTCGCTCAGCGGCTTGCTCTTGTCTTCAGAGTCTACAAAGCGGCGAATGGCTGCTTCGATAAAATGCGCCGACAGGTTGCCCTCGTCGTTCACACTCTCGCTGAACAGCGACTTCAACGACACCATGCCGCCGGGTATCATGGCATATTTGCCCGAAGTGGCCCTTGATATTATGCTGAGGTCGAGCCCGGTGAGGTCGCGTATGTCGCGAAGCACCATGGGTCTGAGCTTGGAGCGGTCGTTGGTCAGGAAAAAGTCATATTGCAGACGTATCACCGCCTGCATCACCTTGCGCAGGGTATCGGCTCGGCGGGCCGACATGTCTATAAACTCGGCTGCTGCGTCGTAGCGCTCGCGCAGGAATGCCGCAGCCTCGGCCACGCGCTTGTCGCCCGGAGTCTGTTTCTCAAGCCTGTCGATGCGGCTTATGCTGAAGTCGGGCGAGATTGTAAGCTCGGGAGCCTCACTAAGCAAGGTAGCAGATATGGTACCGTCGGGGTCAACCATTATCTCGAAGTCGGGCGAGATGTGGCTCAGGCGGTCTTCGGCGCCGGCTATTTCGAGCAATGCACCGGGCTTGGGGTTGAGCGAGCGTATCAGTTTCATCACCGCGTCAAAGTCGTGCCCCGTCAATTTCAGGGCCGAACGTATGCGGTCGAAGTGTTTTTTTGAGAAAAAGTCGAAGTATTCTGAGAGTACTTTGATTGAATTGCGCACCACCTCTGTCTCGGGCATGCGGCGAAGCTGAAGCAGCAGGCAGTCGCGCAGGTCGTATGCACCTATACCGGCGGGGTCGAGACTGCGCACTATATCAATCACATGGCGCACAAAAGCCGCACTTACATTGATACCCTGCCCCATGGCCAGATCGTCGGAAATTGATTCGGGCGTGCGCGACAGGTAGCCGTTGGTATCGAGGTTACCTATTACGTACCCGGCCACCTCGCGCTCCTCGGGCGTTATATCGAGTTCGGCAAGCTGGGCTTCGAGCATCGCCACGCCTTCCGGACCGTTATCCACTGCCACCGGACCGTAATATTCATCATCGGCCGAGTGGTTTGAGATATGGGTACGGTAATACGGAACCTCTTCATCAGAGCTGTAGTCGGCGCGTTGCAGATCGTCGGCACTCTCGGTGAATTCGCGTCCCTCGTCATCGGTCTGCGATACCGGCGAGGAGTCGCTCTCGGCCTTTTCGAGAGCCGGATTTTCGTCGAGCATCCTTACCACTTCGTCATCAAACTCGGGCGCGGACATCTCCAGCAGGCGTCCGAAACGCACCTGCTGCGGGCTCAACCTAAGCTGTTGCTGCTGGTTTTGTGATAGAGACTGAGATGAAGAGGACATTTTACAACTTTTTTAATTATCTGATCTACCGGGGATAAATGTGTCGATATGCCTGCGTTTCTTGGCGTCGAGAATTTCGTCGACTGCAAAGAATATGCCGCTCTCCTCCACATTACCGAATTCGTCGTTTATTGCCGTGCCAAACATGTGCATCGTGGGCGACAGGCTCATATAGGCGTTGACCAGTGGCGGTATGTGGTCGCCGTGGGCACGTACATGGGCATTGAGGATTACGTAATCTTCCTTGAAATCGTCGGCCGTGAATATCTTGGCCAATTCCTCGGGGTCGCTGGCTATGGGCAGCGGATTTATAGGACGTACAAGCTCCTCCGGGTCGGGGAAGTGCTTGTGAAGGAAGTACAGTATAAGGTCGCGGCAACGCTCGGTGTAGTTGGGATACATCGTTACCTTGCCAAACAAATATCGTATCTCGGGATTGATCACCGTAAGGCTGCCAAGCCCGTCCCACAGATTGTCGAGCGCATACAGAGCCTTGGCTCCCGCACGCGATGACTGATACTCGGGGCGTACAAACGACCGCCCCAGCTCCAGTGTATAGGGCAGATAGTCCTTGATGAACTTCTCTGAGAATCTGAACATGTGGCTCGTGGCTATACGCGGACGGCCAAGGCTGTCGGTGCGTATGTCCTTACCGCATATAAAGCGGTATCCGCCAAGTATAAGCTTGCTGTCGGGATCCCATACTATAAGCTGCTGACAGGCCGGAGTCATGGTATCGAATTCGTCTATATCGCACGGCTTGCCCGAACCGCCGCCCGCACTGCGGAATGCGATTTCGCGCAGACGTCCTATTTCGCGCATCACGTTGGGCGAGTTGTGGGCATCCACCACATATATCTTGTTGCCCCCTTTGTTGGTGTCGCGCAAGAAGCGCTCCGGGGTCAGTTCGGCTTCAATCAGTTCCTGAGCTACCGGCTCAATTATCTTTTGGTTCATAGTGGTTGTTTTTCATTTTATAAACCGACTCGCGTATCAACAGCGCACCCTGCCGCGCATCGCGGGGCAGACTGCTCCAGGCCACAGCCGGGGCTACGTTTACAGTGAATGTCTTGCCGCGAGCCTTGAATATCTCGCCGGGGAGCAATGCCATCTCCACATTCAGCTTGATTCCCATACGCTTGCGTATATTTGCCCAGCGATAGAATGATGACGAATTCTCGGCATCAAAAAACAGCGGCACTATATCGCGCTTGAATTCCACCGCTTTCTGCACAAACATTTTCTTCCATTCAAGGTCTACGACCTTACCCTTCTGCCGGCGCGAGCACAGCCCGGCGGGGAAAATAATCACAGGGCGGTCTGAGGCAAGAGCCTCGTCGATACCGCGCAGAGCGCTGCGGCTTTGCCCTCCGTGCTTGTTCACCGGCAGGAATACCTCGGCGAGCGGCTCCACTGCCATCAGCAGATCGTTTACCACAAACAGCGGTTCGCAGCCGTACCGTGTGGCTATAAAGTCGATGAGAGCCATACCGTCAAGGCCACCAAGCGGGTGGTTAGATACAAATATCGCCCTGCCGTCGGCCGGCAGATTCCCGGCTCCGCTTATATTTACCTTAATGCCTAAATGCTCTATCACAGACCTGCAGAACAGCGAGCCGCGATTGGGATAGGCGTAGGCGAGCAATGCGTTCAGCTCATCCTGGCATATCAGCTTTTCGAGTCTGCGCACAATCCAGCCGGGCACCTTTCGGGAGCCAAGCCGAGCCCGCAGTACACTATCCAGATCTATGCGTATGGGGCCTTCAGTTTTTCTGTCGCTTTCTGTGTTCATTTTCAAAATACAAAATTACAAAAAAACCTTGATGTGCGAAAACTATTAATCTTCTATTAATCTTCTTTGAACGCCGCCAGTTTATCAAGATAATACTTGCGCAGTGCCTGCCAGCTGTAATAATGGCCGGTAACCGGCTCGACGGGCAGCGTCACCTCGCGCTCGTTGAGCAGCACTTTAACGAGCCAATCGGCCTTGGGATCGGTGGGTTTGTATATTATCATCTGCATGTTTCCGGACATGGGAATCAGTTCGTATGAACGCAAGCCGGCAGCCTCGGCCTGTTCTATTGATTCAAACTCGCGTCCCAGACCGTTAAGCTCCATCAGGGTTATGAGATTTATCAGAATTCCGTCGTGTCCGTAGCGCAGATTGGCTCCGGGCGCAGCCGACATCATGGCGGTATCGGTGCTTTCAATCATATTGGTCAGCAATTTGCGCTGAGTATAGGGCATGCGGCCTTTGCTCATGGGCGAGTTTATGCTGTGCATCACCCATCCGGCGTTGTCATAGCGCCAGGCCTTCCGTACTTCATCTTCAGAGAATACCTCGGGCAACAGCCACGGCTGCCCTGTGTGGCTCTGTGTGTTGGCCAGCACCCAGTAGAGATAGGGCATGATGCCGGGTGCCACACTGTCACGGGCAAATTTCTCGTCATTCACCAGGCGCAGCAGGTAGTCGCCGCTCAATGCCTGAGCCTGCTGATATGGCCTGCGGTATATAGAGTCGGCCACGTCTTTTACTTTCCACGCCGGCTTATCGTCATAATTCATGAAATACATGTCGGCATACGAAGCATCGGAATGAACTTTCACACCGGGTGCCACCTCGCATATTCCTTCAAGGCCGTTGAGCATCGACAATATGCAGCGTATCACCACGGTAGCCTTTGCATCTACATTGGCGCCGTCGGTGAAAATCTCGGGGAAATTGCGTGCCATCCTGCGGCCTATCACGCGGTGCTGCACGGCACCCTTGTCGCTCAGCTCGCCCTCGCGGCGCTCTGATGCCGCCTCAATACTGCGAAGGGCTTCGAGGGTTTTGCGACCCAGCGGGGTAAGCTTGCCGGCTCGCTCGGCACGTGTGAGACGTTCTACGGGTGTGGCATAATCGTTATGACCTATGAGCCATCTGGAACCGTGACGACCGTAGTGCTCTATATGGAAGGGTGTATATCCATCGGGCACAGGTGTCTGGGCCGGCGGCTCTACATCAGTGTACGGATAAGCCATCAAGTTGCCCGAATATATACGGTACAATGAATCGTTGTCTGCGGCAAACGATGATGATGCTGCCGACAGCGCAATCACCAATACCGGCAAAATTTTTGAAATAATCTCTGCAAAATGTTTCATGGTTTTCATATTATATTGGGCAAATTTAATCATTTTTTTAATAATCACGTTTACCGATACGACAAAAATATGTACTTTTGCACAAGTGCTTGTTGAACAACCGACATGATATGAAAGAAAAGAGAAAACTCAGAATATACGCTCCCCAATATGGATTTATCCTTCCATACATTATACGTGAACTCAACGATTATGAGGTTGTATGTGAAGGCGAGGCCGACTATCATACCGTAATCATAGCGCCCGACGGAACCATTCCTGCCGACGCGCCCGCCCAAGCCACGGTATTACTGTGCCCCAATGTGGTTGGCACAGGTATGAACGGCCTGCCAATGGAGCTTGCAAAGCGCGTTGCCTCAGGCTCTTATTTCCATATCGAGGGAAATGAGGCACACCTGTCCACCATACATGCATCTGACGTAGCCAAAGCCGTGAAGGCCACTCTTGGTATCGGGGGACGCCACGTGGTGACTGATGGTGCCGACCCCACATTCCACGACTTTGCCGATGCTCTGGCATTCAGAATCAAGGACAAGCGCATAATGCAGCTCAAGCCCATACTCGCCCGAATGATGATTCCCAAGCAGATACGCAGCATCATCACTACCGACCGCACATTCGACGGCACGGAGTTTGCCGAAAAGTTCAACTTCCACCCCACCCCGGTCACCGAATATTTACGTACCCACGTCTATGATGAAGAAAGTCTCTGAAACAATATCGCTTGCGGGCAAGTCTTTAAAATCTATTGTGAAAATAGCCTTGCAATCGCGCCCGGTGTCTGCACCCGCACGAGCTGCAAAACCCGGCAACAGCGTAGTGGTGCTTGGCAACGGTCCTTCGCTCAACAAGACCATAGCCGAATTTGGCGACAAACTCAGGGAAATGCCGTCGATAGCCGTCAATTTCATGGCCAACGCTCCTCAGTTCAAAGACTTGAAGCCCGACTACTACGTGATGGCCGACCCTCACTTCTTCAATGGTCTTGAGAATGAAAATGTAAAGAATCTGTGGCGCGAACTGTCGGCTGTGGAGTGGCCCATGACCCTGTGTGTGCCGGCCCGATACCTGTCGGTGGCTCGAAAACTCACCGGAGACAAGAACCGTAATCTGAGCATGGCAACATTCAACTTCATCGGCGCCGAGGGATTTGCGTTTATCGAAAAAGCAGCCTACGACCGCCGACTGGCCATGCCGCGACCGCGCAATGTGCTGATACCGGCCATTATGTGCGGCATTTATGCAGGATATAATGAGATTTATGTAACCGGTGCCGACCACTCGTGGATGGAAACCCTGCGCGTGAACGACAATAATAATGTGGTGTCGGTGCAGCCCCATTTCTACGCCGACTCAAAGGCCGAGTTAAAACGTTCGGAGACCGAATACAAGGGCTACCGCCTGCACGACATACTGCAAAGCTTCTACATAGCTTTCAGGTCATATCACACCCTGCGCCGCTATGCCGACCGCAAGGGCATCAGGATATACAATTCCACCCCCGGCTCGTATATCGACGCCTTCCAACGCAAAAACATACAATAACAAATCAGAAAACTCTCCACCCTCCACTAAAACCTCTCCGCTAAAACCGTCAATGCGAAGCGGCATATTCGCGCCAACGGTCGATCATGGCCTGCATATCGGCCGGTATCGGAGCTGAGAAGTCCATTTCCTCGCCTGTGTGCGGATGACGGAAACCAAGCGTGCGCGCATGCAGAGCCTGACGCGGACACAGCTCCATGCAGCCTTTCACAAAAGCCTTGTATGTAGCCGACGGCACTCCGCGCAGCACCTGGTCGCCGCCATAGCGGGCATCGTTGAACAGCGGGTGGCCTATGTGGCGCATGTGTACCCTTATCTGGTGCGTGCGACCGGTTTCAAGCACACACTTCACCAGCGATACATGCCCCAGACGCTCCACTGTCTCATAATGCGTCACGGCATGCTTGCCATAGTCGCCGGCCGGAAACACGGCCATCTGCAGGCGGTCGCGCAACGATCTGCCTATATTTCCCTCTATGCGTCCCTGAGGCGGCTCGGGGCAACCCCACACCACCGCACGATATTCACGGCGTGTGGTCTTGTTGAAGAACTGACGTCCGAGGTCGGTCTTGGCATCGGGAGTCTTGGCCACCACGAGCAATCCCGATGTATCCTTGTCAATACGGTGCACAAGCCCCATGCGCGGGTCTTTCACATCGTAATCAGGATTATCCTTGAAGTGCCATGCCAGAGCGTTGACCAGCGTACCCGAGTAGTTGCCATGGCCCGGATGCACCACCAGCCCGGCGGGCTTGTTCACCACCAGTACATAGTCGTCCTCATATACTATATCGAGGGGAATGTCCTCGGCCAGAATCTCAAATTCGTAGCGCGGGCGATCCATCACCACCTGCACCACATCGAGCGGCTTGACCCTGTAATTACTCTTTACGGGCTTGCCGTTCACTATGATACATCCGGCCTCGGCTGCCTGCTGCACACGGTTGCGCGACGACTTCTGCAGACGCTCTACCAGAAACTTGTCGACGCGCAGCAGAGCCTGCCCCTTGTCGGCCACGAAGCGGAAGTGTTCATACATCTCACGCTCGCCCGAGCCGTCTATTATCACAAGCGGCGACTGTTCTTCGGGGCTGAGTTCATCGGCCATGTCGGCCTCATCGTAGATATCAGGATTCAAATTGTCGTCGTTCATTCTTCGGAATATGTCGATGCCCCTGCTTCTTCTTCGCTCATCATAAGCTCTTCGGCCACCTGTTCCTCGGCCGAAATACTGTCGGTATAATCAATGTTTTCCGGTTCCTTGTATGTACCCACCTCAAGCACGACCGATGCGCTCACAGGCAGTACCGAACCTACTCCGAGCGGCCGACCGTCAACGGTGGCACGCTCCACAAGGTCGGGATATTGCGAGGGAACATTTACAAAGCGTATACCATTAATACCCAACGCATTGAGGTAAGACACGGCCTGACGTACCGACACGCCGGTGATGGGCATGCTCAGAGTTACGTTCTTGGGCGAGAAGGCTGTGACGGTGACGTACACCTTGCGGCCCGACTTAACCTGCGAGCCGGCTTTGGGCCACGATTCCACCACTGTGCCCGGGGGAACGGAAGTGTTGTATATCGAGTCTGAGATAGCAATATCGAGATTGGCACGGTTGAGCGTAGTCTTTGCTTCTGAATATGACAGGTGCTTGACTTCGGGAACGGTGGCATCGTCATTGTGATGTGTCCAGAAGTCAAGGAATGTCATGGGTATTATCCACAGCAGAATCCATCCTACCAGCGCCATCAGACAAAGCCCCGAGACAAGCGGATGTTTTTTGCAAAATGCTTTGATACGTGTCAGAAAAGAAGTTTTTTCAGCCATTTTCCTAATAGATTCATTCAAAGAGCAAAATTACAAAAATAGCCACTATGCCGAGTGCATATAATGTTAAAAAAAACAAACGCAAATACGCCCGGCTGCCATAGCCGGGCGTATTCCTTTCAAACAGACTTCCTTAGAAGAAGTACTTACTAACTATCAATTGTTGAAGATTACGATGCGGTTCCAGTCGTTTTCTGAGTAAGGCTGAACATCAGAGCCCTGAGGATTGATGCTGAGACGGTCGGGATTGATTCCGTACTTGTTTACGAGGAGGTCGCGGACAGCTTCGGCACGGCGCTTTGAGAGGCCCATGTTGTATTCGCTGGTACCGGTATCCTTGTCGGCGTAGCCACAGATGGTTACTGACTGTTCGGGGTTAGCCTTGAGGTATTCGGCGGTATTGTATACGTTCACCATTTCCTCGTCGGTGATCTTGGCAGAGTTCAGGCGGAAGCGAACTGTAGCCATCAGAGGAGCGGTTTCAACAACCTCGGCAGCTTCCACCACTTCGGGGCAAGGCAGCTGAGCTTCAGCGGCGGCCAGGGCAGCGGCTGTGGTTGCCAGTGCTCCGCGCAGGTCGTTGACCTGACTGTTGAGGTTGGAGATGTAGTTGGTGTAGTCGCAGGGATTGTAGCTCTTGAAGTCGGCACCGCCGATGTTGAAGCTGAAGCCACCGATTACCGAGAGGTTCATGTCGATGGGTTCGCCTACGGCAACATTGTTGAAGTTGTCACCGAAGAACTGTGCGCGGCCTTCTGCGAAGAAGTCAACATACTTGCAAAGGCGGAAACGCAGCTGGATACCTGCACTTACAGGAAGGGTCCATGAGGTTGATTTGAGCTTGCCGTTGTTGCGCTTGATCGATGCTGCATCCTTGGGATTGTAATCCCATGTGTAGGCACCGCCGAGTCCTACGAAAGGCACGATAGAGAACACACGCTTGGAGTTGACGCCGCCCAGTGAGTTAAACATATCCCACATGAAGTCGAAGTTGGCGTTTACCCATTTGTTGTGGTTGAAGGTATTGTTTTCCCAGTGCATCGAACCTCCGAGGAAGCTCAGACGCCAACCGATGTATGGTGAGAACCATTTACCGAAGCCCACATTATAAACAGCTGTGAGATGGCGGCTTGCGCTGTTGCCCTGGGGATCTTTATGCTCTACGAAGGGTGATGTGACACCGGCTCCGAGCTGGATAAACCAGTTGTCACCTTTTTCAGAGTAGTAGTGGGTCTTGCAAGGAACTTCGGTAAGCGACACCAATTCTTCCTCTACAACTACTGTGTCTTGTGCGTTGGCCTGAAAGCCAAGGGCGGCGATTGCTCCGCAAGCGACCAAAGCCCCGAATAAATTAGTTTTCATCGTGTTTTATGTTTTGTTAGACTTTATAAAATTTTTAACTTTATCATAAATAAATCGTTGGCGTTTTACATTTTTTATAATTGCTTCACGATATTTGAATGTCTTGTAAAAAGATAACACCGCTTATTTTTAATTTGTTCAAAAAATATGTATCTTTGTGGTGGTGAAAATTAAAGATTTAACATTTGTATCTTCTGTGTTGCCCCGGTTTGGCTCGCGGAAGGGCACGGCGCGTCCGTTGAAGACCCGCCGCCGCTGGCGTGTGGAGATTATAAATGAGAATACGCTCGCCCGCGTGTGGAGCATGAGGCTCTCTGAGTTCAAGGCTTGGATTGCCGGCGGGGCGCTCATCGCTGCCATCGGCTCGCTCATTGCAGTGATTCTGATTTTCACGCCCATACGCTCATTGCTATCGGGTGAGCTGCCCGGCGACCTGCGCGACCGATACACCGAGCTGGCTCTGAAACTCGATTCTGTTTCGGAACGCGCACGCATCAGCGAGGCTTACTCGGCCAATATCGTCGCCATCCTCACCGATTCTGTATCGGAAGACGATGTACGACGCCGGGTAGAGACTTCTGTTGCAACCACCGATTCTTTTATCACTGCATCTGAGCGCGAAAAGCAATTTGTGCAGCAATTCGAGTCGCGCGAGCGCTTCAATCTGTCGGTTCTCTCGCCCATTGCCGCCGAAGGCATGATTTTCGAAGCCCCCACAGCCACCGATGCCGGCACCGGCAATGTCTGCGCCATTTACCGCGGAACGGTCATTGCTCTCGACTATGGTTCTAACGGATTGGGCGTAATAGCCATTCAGCACCCCAACGATTTTATCTCGGTTTACAGCAACCTCAGCGACACATACGTTGAAAAAGGTGCTAAAATTCTTGCCGGACAGCGCATTGGGGCCTCAACAACCGACGCTCCTCTTTTGTTTGAATTATGGCACTCGGGTACTTTGCTCGATACGCCTAAATATATCAAATATCCCTCGGTGGCTGACGATTGACCGGCCGCCGGCTTACTACAGATTATAAAAAAACAATATATATTATGAAAAAAATACTCAGCATCATAGCCATCGCTACATTAGGCGCTGCTTCTTTCACCGCGTGCAACAACAAGCCGCCGTTTGAAAAACTCATCACCGCAGTCGACTCGCTCAATACAGTGGTTCATTCATACGAGTTGCCAATGACCGACAGCTGCGCAATCAAATACGACGAACTCACCAACACCGTGAAGTATCTCTACTACTGCAAGGACTCCATCGACTCAAACCGTCTCGACTCCGTAATCGACGACATGCAGCAGCAGTTCCTTCTGAGCATCATCACCGGCGACCCCAACATGACCCACAACCTGCTCGACGCCAAGGCCAACATCCTCATGCAAATGAACGGCCGCGACAACACCAAGTTTGAGATCATGACTGAAAACAATCAGTTCAACGAGCTGTATAAGGAACTCGGAGGCAAATAAGCCTGTAAAAAAACCAATCATTTCTCCGTATGAAAAATATCGCCGTATTAGGCTCTACGGGGTCTATAGGCACTCAAACACTTGATATAATCTCACGACACAGCCACCGCTACCGCGCATCGGTACTGGTGGCCGGGTCGCGTGTTGACGACCTTATAGAACAAGCACGCCGCCATAAGCCCGACCTGGCAATAATTGCCCGCGAGGATCTGTATGAGCGGCTGTCGTCGGCACTCGCACCGCTGGGCATAGAAACCGCCGCCGGCTCCAAGGCCATTGCCGATGCCGTAACAGGCTCCAACGTCGACACCGTGGTCACTGCCACCGTGGGCTACTCGGGTCTCGAACCCACAGTTGCCGCCATCAAGGCCGGCAAAGACATAGCCCTTGCCAACAAAGAAACCATGGTGGTGGCCGGCAGCTACATCACACGCCTGCTCGCCGCGTCGCCGTCAAAAGTATATCCGGTCGACTCTGAGCACTCGGCCATCTACCAGTGCCTGCAGGGCGAGGACCCCGCCACTGTGAAGCGGCTCATAATCACCGCATCGGGCGGCCCATTCCGCACATGGAGCGAAGAGAAGATACGCACCGCGCGTGCCGCCGACGCACTGAAGCATCCCAACTGGGACATGGGCGCTAAAATCACCATCGACTCGGCCACAATGGTCAACAAGGCTTTCGAGATCATCGAGGCACGGTGGCTTTTCGGCATTGATCCCGACAAGATTTCGGCAGTGGTGCATCCTCAGTCCATAATACACTCGATGGTGGAATTTCAAGACGGCGCCATAAAGGCCCAGATGGGTGTGCCCGAAATGACACTCCCCATAGCATACGCACTGGGCGAGGCTTCGCGCAGCAGCAATGTGGCCGACTTCTGCGACCTCATTGCCACCGGCAGCCTTACCTTCGAGCAGCCCGACACCACCCGATTCCCGTCTCTGCGTCTGGCCCACATAGCCATGGAGCGCGGGGGCAACGCCGCCTGCACCATCAACGCCGCCAACGAGATTGCCGTTGCTGCTTTCCTCAGAGACGACATCGCATTCAACGACATTTACAACACTATAACAGCCACCCTTGAGCGCACGCCTTTCATAGCCGACGCTACGTATGACGACTTTGTAGCAACAAATGCCGAGGCTCGCGCCATAGCTCGCTCATTAATCTACAAGTAATTATGGAATCATTTCTCATAAAAGCACTACAGCTGGTAGTCGCGCTGGTCATCCTCGTTACGGTTCACGAGTTTGGCCACTACTTCTTTGCGCGGCTTTTCGGCATAAAAGTCAACCGTTTTTATCTCTTTTTCAATCCGGGATTCTCAATTCTGAAGTATAACCCCATGAAGGGTACTCTGCAACTCTTCAGCAAGAGCGACGATCAGGCACTCGCCACATTTCAGGTTTCCAAACCCCGCGAGCCACGCCCCGACGGCAAACCCACATGGCGCGACACAATCTATGGTTTGGGATGGCTGCCGCTGGGCGGATACTGCGACATTGCAGGTATGGTCGACGAGACAAAAAGCTCAAAGGACCTGGCCGCCGAACCTCAGCCCTGGGAATTCCGTTCCAAAGCCGCATGGCAACGCCTGCTGGTCATGGTGGCCGGTGTGCTGTTCAACTTCCTGCTTGCCATTGCCATCTACATAGGCATCGCATTCCACTGGGGCGACCGCGTGGTGCCCTATCAGGAAATTACCGAAGGTATGGACTTCACCGACCCGATGATAAAAGCCGGATTCCGCAACGGCGATATACTGCTGCAGATCAACGATGAAGATATAGACCCGCGTGTGGCCTCGACCGGCTGGGATATGATTCAGCCCGGAGCCAAGGTTACCGTGCTGCGCAACCACACCGACTCGGTGGTGCTATACCCCGACAACGAGCTGCTCATGGCTCTTGTTGAAAACAACACCCCATACATGACCATGCGTGTGCCTGTTTACATCGACAACATCTCGAGCAACGACGGCGCAGCCAAGGCCGGCCTGCTCTCGGGCGACCGCATTCTGTCGGTGGCAAGCGACTCCACCCCCTCGCTCTCTGAATTTTTCCCTGCTCTTGAAAAATACAAGGGAAAGACCGTAGACATGCTCATCCGTCGCGACGGCGCCGACATGACAGTGCCCGTAGAGGTGAACTCCGACGGCAAGATAGGCATTCAGCTCACCTCGCCTCTGAAGATTTATAATGTAAAGGATATCAAATACGGCATAATTGAGTCTATACCCCAAGGATGGAAGAAGGGTGTCAACCAGCTCACCACCTACGTATCGTCGATGAAGCTGCTCTTTACCCCCGCCGGGGCCAAGAGCGTGGGCGGATTCGGCACCCTCGGCAGCCTTTTCCCAAATCAATGGAACTGGTATTCGTTCTGGGAAATAGCCGCGTTCCTGTCGGTGATACTGGCGTTCATGAACATCATTCCCATCCCGGCCCTCGACGGCGGCTACACCCTATTCCTGCTCATAGAGATCATCACACGCCGCAAGCCCTCTGAGCGTTTCCTCGAAGTGGCCAACATGATAGGCATGGGATTCCTCTTCCTGCTGCTCATATATGCCAACCTCAACGATGTAATAAGGCTTCTATAAAATAGTATGAAATACAAGACTCTTACCCTCAAGCGCGGCAAGGAAGAATCGCTGCTGCGTTTTCACCCCTGGGTATTCTCGGGCGCTCTCACCGCCATGCCCGACGATGTGGAGGAAGGCGACATAGTGCGCGTGGTGGCCTCCGACGGCCGTCCGCTCGGCGTAGGCCACTTCCAGATTGGCTCCATAGCCGTGCGCATGCTCTCGTTCTTCGACATAGAGATCACCCCGCTCTTCTACCGTCAGGCTCTCGAGCAGGCATGGAAGATGCGCAAGGCCCTGGGATTGCAGCGCCCCGACAACTCGGCTTTCCGACTGGTTCACGGCGAGGGCGACTTCCTGCCCGGCCTTGTTGTTGACATCTATGGCGACACAGCCGTGCTGCAGGCTCACTCGCCCGGCATGCACTTCGCCCGCGAGATCATAGCCGGACAGCTGGTAAAAATCGAAGGCCTCGGCGTGAAAAACGTCTACTACAAGAGCGAGACAACCCTGCCATACAAGGCTAATCTCGATGCCGTGAACGACTATATCATTGGCCACTCAGACAATAATGTAGCTGTGGAAAACGGCCTGAAGTTCAACATCGACTGGCTGCGCGGACAGAAAACCGGATTTTTCGTTGACCAGCGCGATAACCGCTCGCTGCTCGAACACTACAGCGCCGGACGCCGCGTGCTCAACATGTTCTGCTACACCGGCGGCTTCTCGGTTTATGCCATGAGGGGCGGAGCTTCGCTGGTTCACTCGGTTGACTCGTCGGCCAAGGCCGTTGCCCTCACCGATGCCAACATAGAGCTGAACTTCCCCGGCGACACGCGCCACAAGGCTTTTGCAGAGGATGCCTTCAAGTATCTCGACAACATACAACCCGAAGCCTACGACCTTATAGTGCTCGACCCGCCGGCCTTTGCCAAACACCGCTCAGCCCGGCGCAACGCCCTGCGCGGATATCAGAAGCTCAACGCAGCCGGTATATCCAAGGTGGCTCCCGGCGGTATAGTCTTCACTTTCTCATGCTCTCAGGCCGTGAGCCGCGAGCAGTTCCGCCTTGCCGTGTTCTCGGCCGCCGCACAGACCGGACGCAAGGTGCGCATTCTGCATCAGCTCACCCAGCCCGCCGACCATCCCGTAAACATCTACCACCCCGAGGGCGAGTACCTCAAGGGGCTTATATTATATGTAGAGTAACTAAACCCTCTTATACAGAATGAAAAAGATATTAACCATCGCCGCCGCTGCGGCCGTTTCACTCTCAGCAATGGCTCAAGACAAACCGATTGACTACACCGTCGACCGCTTCGCCGACATTGAAGTCCTGCGCTACGACGTACCCGACTTCAATTCTCTTTCTCTCAACCAGAAAAGACTCGTCTACTATCTGACCGAGGCTGCCATCTGGGGACGCGACATTCTCTGGGCTCAGAACTACAAGCACAACCTCGAAATCCGCGACCTTATAGAGAACCTCTACACCAACTATGCCGGCGACCGCAACTCAGAGCAGTTCAAGGCTTTTGAAAAATACCTCAAGCAGGTCGAATTTGCCAACGGCATACACCACCATTACTCAAACGACAAGTTCATCCCCGGCTTCACTCAGGAATGGTTTGAAGAACAGCTCGCCCTGCTCCCCGGCAGCCCCAAGGCTTGCGGCTGCGTGCTCAAGGCCATGTTCGACCCCACCGTTGATGCCAAGAAGGTGAATCAGGCAGAGGGCGAAGACCTTATCATGACTTCGGCCGTTGACTTTTACGACGGCCTTACACAGAAAGAGGTCGAAGACTACTACAATGCCCTCAAAGACCCCAACGACGCCACTCCCATATCATACGGCCTCAACAGCCGCCTTGTGAAGAAAGACGGCAAGGTGACCGAGCAGATCTACAAGCTCGGCGGCCTGTACAGCGACGCCATCGCACACATCGTTGAAAACCTCACCAAGGCAATGGCTTACGCCGAAAACGACGCACAGCGCATGACCATAGCCCGCCTTATCGACTTCTACACTACCGGCGACCTCAAGACATTCGACGACTACTCTATCCGTTGGGCCGACGACACCGCCTCGCAGGTAGACTTCATCAACGGCTTCATCGAAAGCTACAACGACCCCCTGGGCATGACCGGCTCTTGGGAATCTATCGTAAACTTCAAGAACAACGCAGCCAGCCACCGCACCGAGACCCTCTCGCAAAACGCCCAATGGTTTGAAAGCAACTCGCCCGTTGATCCCCGTTTCCGCAAGGACGAGGTTAAGGGCGTATCGGCTAAGGTAATCACCGCAGCCATCCTCGCCGGCGACTCTTATCCCGCTACCCCCATCGGCATCAACCTCCCCAATGCCAACTGGATACGCGCAGCTCACGGCTCAAAGTCTGTCACCCTCGAAAACATCACCCAAGCCTACGACGAAGCTTCGCACGGCAACGGCTTCAACGAAGAATTTGTAATCGACGCTCCCACCCGCGAGCTCCTCGACAAATATCTCTTTATCACCGACAATCTCCACACCGACCTCCACGAGTGCCTTGGCCACGGCTCGGGCCGCATCCTCCCCGGTGTTGACCCCGACGCCCTCAAGGCCCACGGTTCTACCCTCGAAGAAGCACGCGCCGACCTCTTCGCCCTCTACTATCTGGCCGATCCCAAACTGCTCGAACTCGGTCTGCTCGACAATCCCGACGCTTACAAAGCCGAATACTACAAGTATATCCTCAACGGCCTTATGACCCAGCTCATGCGCATCGAACCCGGCAAAGACATCGAAGAAGCCCACATGCGCAACCGCCAGCTCATAGC
The DNA here is from genome assembly GCA_910586975.1 of uncultured Muribaculaceae bacterium. Taxonomy (GTDB): domain Bacteria; phylum Bacteroidota; class Bacteroidia; order Bacteroidales; family Muribaculaceae; genus CAG-873. Next base: position 38,145 of record CAJUKX010000018.1, read on the forward strand.
CGCATGGGCATTTGAGCACGGCAAGAAAGACAAGGTGATTCAGCTCGTGAAGAAAGGCGGCAAGACCTACGTAAAGATCAACGACTACGCCAAGCTGCGCGACCTCTTCGGACAGCTCCTCGGCGAAATCCAGCGCATCAAGAGCGAAGGCGACTATGAAGCCGGCGCAGCACTTGTGCAGAAATACGCCGTGAAGGTTGATCCCAAGCTCCACAAAGAAGTGCTCAACCGCTACGCCAAGCTCGACATCGCCCCCTACAAGGGCTTCGTAAACCCCGTGTACGAAGCAGTTTACGACGACAACGGCATCATCACCGACGTTAAAGTAAGCTACGGCGAAGACTTCCTGCCCCAGGTACTCCGCTACAGCAAAAACTACGCCGGCCTCAAGAAATAATCCCGACCCATAATCAACCCAATACTGAGGGCAGTGAAATGGCAAAACCACCATTCCACTGCCCTCTGTCTTTTCCCAAAAGCCAAATTAATTCGTATTAATTCATTAAAAAAAGCTCTTAAACTGAAATTGTAAAATTAAATTAGGAATTGTAGAATTTTTTCCCTAATTTTGCGATGCTATATATACTCAGCACTAACACAAAACATCTTTTAAATATAAGATTATGTCAAAAGTTACAGTGATCGGCGCCGGCAATGTAGGCGCTACTTGTGCAAATGTTCTGGTTACCAATCAGGTAGCCGACGAAGTAGTTCTTCTCGACATCAAGGAAGGCGTTGCCGAAGGCAAGGCTATGGATATCATGCAGACCGCTAATATCCTTGGCACCAACACCCGCCTTACCGGCGTTACCAACGACTACGCCATGACCGAAGGCTCTGATGTAGTGGTTATCACCTCGGGTATCCCCCGCAAGCCCGGTATGACCCGCGAAGAACTTATCGGCGTTAACGCCGGCATCGTTAAGTCGGTTACAGACAATGTGCTCAAGCATTCGCCCAACGCCATTATCGTATGCGTGTCAAACCCCATGGACACCATGACCTACCTCATCCACAAGACAAGCGGTCTGCCCAAAAACCGCATCATCGGCATGGGTGGCGCACTCGACAGCGCTCGCTTCAAATACTTCCTCAGCATCGCTCTCGGCGCTAACGCTACCGAAGTTGAAGGCATCGTTATCGGCGGTCACGGCGACACCACAATGATTCCTCTGACACGCTTTGCCGCTTACCGCGGTCTGCCCGCTGCAAGCCTGCTCCCCGCCGAACAGCTCGAAAAGGTTGCTGCCGACACAATGGTTGGCGGTGCTACCCTCACCAAGCTCCTCGGCACCTCAGCATGGTATGCTCCCGGTGCTGCCGCAGCTCAGGTTGTAGGCGCTGTGCTCCACGACCAGAAGAAGCTCATCAGCTGCTCTGCCCTGCTCGAAGGCGAATACGGCGAATCTGACCTCTGCATCGGCGTTCCCTGTATCCTCGGCAAGAACGGTATCGAAAAAATCGTTGAATTCGACCTCAACGAAGCTGAAAAGGCTGCTTTTGCAAAGAGCGCTGCCGCTGTGCACAACACCAACGCTGCTCTGGCCCAGGCTCTCTAAGATATTCTTAAAAAGGATTGTGGCTCGGAGAGCTGCAATCCTTTTTTTTGTATCAAAACTTTTCTGACTGCAAAACGTTATCACTTGAAATTAAACAACATGAAAAAGATATTATTTATGGCAGCCGCAGCTGTGCTGTGCATGGCATCTTGCTCAAAGCAGGCTAATGCCACCGACGCTGAAGAAGCTCAGGCTACCACCACAGAAGTTGCAACCGAAGAAGCCGCCCCTGCCACTGAGGCCGGCAAGGTTGTAGTATTTGACAACGACACAACACTGCGTCCCGGCATGACCGTTGACCGGCTCACTATCCTCGATTTCAACGCCGTATGGTGCGGACCGTGCAAACAGCTCCACCCCGTGTTTGAAGAAGCCGCCAAGACTTTCTCTGACGTGCGCTTTATCTCGGTTGATATCGACAACCTGCCCCTCACAGCCCAGGCTTTCGGTGTTGAAGCCGTTCCTACAGTAGTTTTCCTCAAACCCGACGGAACTGCACAGACCTTCGTAGGAACTCAGGATCTGCTCCCCGCCGAGAAGTTTGACAAGCTCGTGCGCGACAACAAATAATTTTGTAAAATAATAATAATGAGGAATCGGCAGGTATATCTATCGCCGATTCCTTTTGCAATAATATGAAACTCGCTTCCATAATCCGTGAAAAATTCGGCATAGAACAGCCTAATGCCATGCAGCAGGCCGTATGGGCCTCCCGTGCGTCCAAGTTAGTAATCCTGTCGCCCACCGGTTCGGGCAAGACCATAGCATTCGGGGGCGCGCTGCTCAAGCGCTTGCAGCCCGCCGGCGGATATACACAAGCATTGATTCTGGCTCCGTCGCGCGAACTCACACTTCAGATTTTTGAGGTAGTACGCAAGCTCGCATCGGGCTACAAGACCGTAGCCTTCTATGGCAAACACTCTATGGAAGAGGAAGTTTCGTCAATGGCTGTGGTGCCCGACATCATAGTGGCCACCCCCGGCCGCATGCTCGACCACCTCAAACGCCATACCGTAGACCTCACGCATTGCTCGGCTCTGATAATTGATGAATACGACAAGGCTCTGGAGCTGGGATTCCACGACGAGATGGAGCGTATATGCAAGCGGCTGAAATCGCTGCGCACCGTCATACTCAACTCGGCCACTCCCATTGCCATGATGCCCGAGTTTATCGACATGCGCGGCGCCGAGACCATTGATTTTTCACAAAAAACCGCAAATCCGCGCTCACGCATGCAGATAGTGCAGGTCAAAAGCCCCGTGCGCGACAAGCTGCAGACCCTCATCGACCTGCTCCACTCCATGCCAAACGGCAAGGTGATGGTATTTGTCAACCACCGCGAGGCTGCCGAGCGCGTATATAATGCATTGCTCGACGCCAATTTACCGGCCGGTATATACCACGGCGGACTTGAGCAGATAGACCGCGAAGGCTCCGTAATACGGTTCAACAACGGCTCTACGCCCATAGTGGTATCAACCGACCTTGGTGCCCGCGGGCTCGACATTGACGATGTTAACTCAGTGATTCACTACCACATGCCGTCGTCGCCCGAGGCATGGACTCACCGCAACGGCCGCACCGCGCGTGTAGACTCATCAGGCGAGGTGTTCGTAATTACAGCCGAGGGCGAGAACATACCCGACTATGTGGTGTGGGAACGCGACTACAACCCCACCGGCACCGCTTCCGACCCCATACGCAGATCGGCCGTTACCCTGTATATCAATGCCGGCCGCAAGGAAAAGATATCGCGCGGCGACATAGTAGGCTTCCTTACCAAAGACGCCGGTCTGCAAGGCTCCGACATAGGCAAGATAGACCTGCGCGACCACGCCGCATACGTAGCCCTGCCGCCCGAGATGATACAGCAGGTACTGCACCTGCCCGCTCCCAAAATCAAGGGCAAGAGAGTGCGGCTGTCAGTATTCAAATAGACTCTCAAAAGGCTCTATTGCAGAAAAATCGGATAGCATTTGCATTTTCGGCGATTGTTGTGTAACTTTGTCAACACACTCAAAGTGATTTATTATGACATTTGCAGAAAATTGTAACAAAATATTCGACGACTGCGTGGTGGCCTACCACGTAAGCGACGACATCGACGCCCCGGTGGCAAATCCATTTGCCGAGGGTACTACCGAGCATACCCTTTGGGAAAAGAACCTCATCGACGCCCGCCAGTGGCACATGGAAGATATAATCCGCGACCCTCAGATCGACCCCGTTGCAGCCCTTGAGCTGAAACGCCGCATCGACCGCTCAAACCAAGAACGCACCGACATGGTTGAGGAAATCGATGAACAGCTGCGCCACAAGTATGCCGACGTAGCCATACTGCCCGAGGCCACAATCAACACCGAGACTCCCGCTTGGGCCATCGACCGCCTGTCGATTCTGGCTCTCAAGCTCTACCACATGAATGTGGAAGTGGCCCGCGAGGATGCCGACGAGGCTCACAAGAACCGTTGCCGCGCCAAGCTCGACGTGCTCAGACAGCAGCGCGTTGACCTGTCTTCGGCCATTGACTCGCTCCTCGACGACATAGCCGCCGGACGCAAGTACATGAAGGTGTACAAGCAGATGAAGATGTACAACGATAAAGACACCAACCCGGTGTTGTATGGCGCGAAGTAATTCACAGAACGGTAACGACCGCGGCCTGATGTCGGTGATGATAGCCCGATTCTCGGCCATAGGCGATGTGGCCATGACGGTGCCGGTAATATACAGCGCATGCCTGTGTTTTCCCGATATAAGGTTTGTGCTGGTCACCCGCCAGTCAATGACCGGTATTTTCATCAATGCACCCGCCAACCTCACAGTGCTTGGAGTTGATGTAAAGACCGAGTACACCGGTGTGAAAGGCATGCGCCGGCTGGTGAAGGAAGTGTGTGACAAATACAACATCGACGCCTTCATAGACCTGCACGACGTTATCCGCACCCGCCTTATGGGCATATTCTGCCGTCTGCGCCGCATACACGTGGCCCGAATCAACAAAGGCCGCGGAGCCAAGAAAGCCCTCACACGCCGCAACCACAAGGTTATGCTGCCGCTCACATCGCAGCGCGCCCGTTACCGCGAGGCATTCTACCGTGCAGCCCTGCCCGTGAACGACCGCTTCAAGGGGCTGTTTGGCGGAAAAGGCAAAGCCGACACCACTTTGTTTGCCAAAATCACTGCCCCCAAGCCCGCCGGCGAGCGCTGGATAGGCATAGCACCCTTCGCTGCCCACAAGGGCAAGGTTTATCCGCCCGAGCAGATGAAAGAGGTTGTCAAAATGCTTGCCGCGCAGCCCCATACACGCATATTCCTGCTGGGTGGAGGTGCCGAAGAGACCGCCGTGCTCGAAAGCTGGGCCGCCGAGATACCTCATGTAGACTGCCTTGCCGGCAAGAAATTCGGTTTCAGCGCCGAGATTGCACTGTTCAACCACCTCGATGTGATGCTCAGCATGGACTCGGCCAACATGCACCTCGCATCCATTGCCGGAACTGCCACCGTAAGCATCTGGGGCGCAACACATCCATACTGCGGATTCAAAGGTTGGAAACAGAGCGATGACGACATGATACAGCTGCCCATGACTTGCCGACCCTGCTCGGTATTCGGCGACAAGCCATGCCATCGCGGCGACTATCTGTGCCTGACAGCCATCAAGCCCGCTGTCGTTTTTAACAAAGTAATGGAAAAACTCTGAATGAGAGAAGATTTCGATATACGCGACACCGGAGCATCCTCGGCCGACGGCGATTTTGAAAAAGCCCTGCGACCGGGACGCTTTGAAGCCTTCAACGGTCAAGAAAAGATAGTGGAGAACCTGCGCATTTTTGTGGCTGCCGCCAGAATGCGCCGCGAGGCTCTCGACCATCTGCTGCTTTATGGCCCTCCGGGACTGGGCAAGACTACCCTCGCCGGCATCATTGCCAACGAGCTGGGGGTGGGATTCAAAGTTACATCGGGCCCGGTGCTCGACAAACCCGGCGACCTGGCCGGCATACTTACCTCACTCGAAGAAAACGATGTGCTTTTCATTGACGAGATACACCGCCTGAGCCGCGTGGTAGAGGAATATCTGTATTCGGCCATGGAGGACTACCGCATCGACATCATGATAGACAAGGGTCCCGGAGCACGGTCGGTGCAGCTGTCGCTAAGCCCGTTCACCCTGGTGGGTGCCACCACCCGCAGCGGTCTGCTCACATCGCCCCTGCGCGCACGTTTCGGCATCAACTGCCATCTTGAATATTACGACCACGAAATCCTCAAACGCATCATACTGCGCAGCGCATCGCTGCTCAAGGTGAAGTGTTCGTCTGAGGCCGCCACTGAAATAGCAATGCGCTCGCGCGGCACTCCCCGTATAGCCAACTCGCTGCTCAGGCGCGTGCGCGACTTCGCCCAGGTGAAAGGCACGGGCGAAATAGACATCGAGATAGCACGCTACGCCCTCGAAGCCCTCAACATAGACCGTTACGGCCTTGATGAGACCGACAACAAGATACTCAACACCATAATCAAGAAATTCCACGGTGGTCCGGTAGGCTTGTCTACCATATCAACCGCCCTGGGCGAGGACGCCGGCACCGTAGAAGAGGTATACGAACCCTACCTCATAAAGGAGGGCTTCCTCAAACGCACCCCTCGCGGCCGTGAGGTGACACCACTCGCATACGAACACCTCGGGGCCAAACGCCACGGCGACGACTTCGGCCTTTTCGGCTGACAAAACTCATCTGTTTAAAAACATTATGCCATCCATAAAATCCTTAGCCAAGGACACCGCCATCTACGGTGTCAGCTCAATCATCGGACGATTTCTCAACTGGTGTCTTGTGCCGCTTTACACCATCTGCTTTCCGGTAGCGGAGTACGGCGTTGTCACCTTTGTATATTCTGTGGTAGCAGTGGCTCTCATCATCCTTACCTACGGTATGGAGACGGGATTCTTCAGATTTGCCAACCATGACCGCTGGAAAGACCCCATGGAGGTGTATTCCACCTCGCTGATATCGCTGGGCGTGACATCCATAGCCTTTGTGGCTCTGGTGGCAGCGTTTCTCAGCCCGGTGACGGTATGGATGGAGTGCGCCGGACATCCGTCGTACGTGATGATGATGGCCGTATGCGTGGCACTCGACGCCTTCCTGGCACTGCCTTTCAGCTATCTGCGCTACCGCAAGCGCCCGGTGCGTTTCGCCCTGATAAGACTGGTTAACATCGGGGTTAATATCGGGCTTAATCTGTTTTTCATTCTGCTATGCCCCAAACTCATGGAGCATGCCCCGGCTACGGTCAACTGGTTCTATCGGCCCGAATTCGGCATAGGCTACATTTTTCTGGCCAACCTCATAGCCTCGGCGGTAAACTTCGTGATGATGATTCCGGAGCTGCGCGGATTCAAATGGAAATTCAATACAGTGCTGCTGAAGGAGATGCTGCGCTACTCGGCACCCTTGCTCGTGCTCGGTGTGGCCGGAATAATGAACCAGACCATCGACAAAATACTCTATCCCACCCTTGCCGCAGGCCGTGGCGACGCGCTCGAAGGCCTGGGCATTTACGGCGCCAACTACAAGATTGCCATTATCATGGTGATGTTCATACAGGCATTCCGTTTTGCATACGAACCCTTCATATTTACCCGCGACAAAGGCGAGGGCGACGACCACCGCATGCGTATGTACAGCGACGCCATGAAGTACTTCGTGCTATTCGCGCTCATCATATTCATGGGCGTGATGTTCTATCTCGACATAATCAAGTATTTCATCTCACCACGCTATTTCAGCGGACTCAAGGTGGTGCCGGTGATTATGGCCGCCGAACTCTTCTTCGGCATCTTCTTCAATCTGTCGGTGTGGTACAAACTCACCGACAAAACAATGTGGGGAGCCTGGTTCTCGCTGTTCGGACTCGCCATAACCCTGTCGCTCAACATCTGGCTCGTGCCCCGCATGGGCTATATGGGTTGCGCATGGGCAGCCTTCTGCTCTTACGGAGCCATGATGGTGGCCAGCTACTTCATAGGACGTGGCAAATATCCCATAAATTATAAAGTGGGACGCATATCATCCTACGTGCTCATAGCCGCCGTGTTCTACTTCATAGGCATGTATTGCCTTACTCCGTGGCAGGTGGCCAACTGGATAATACGATTCTTCATACTCATAGCTTTTGTAGGCATAATCGTGCGCCGCGAGGGCATTCCTCTACCCGTCCGCAAATGAAAATCACTCTCGTAAATCACAGCGACACTCTGGGCGGCGCATCAGTGGTGACATTCCGCCTTATGGAGGCTCTGCGGACGCAGGATGTTGATGCCCGCATGCTTGTGGCTCACAAGTCATCTGATTCGCCCTACGTGGAGCAGGCCGCCGGCAATCTGCGCACAAAGCTGCCGTTTCTGGCTGAGCATCTTAGGATTTTCACCCATAACGGATTCTCCAGACGCGATCTTTTCAAAGCCTCAATTGCCACCGACGGCCTGCCGCTGAGCCGCCATCCGCTGATACGCCGGGCCGACGCCGTGATGCTCAACTGGGTAAACCAAGGCATGCTGTCGCTTGATGAAATATGCCACATTGCAGCCGACAAGACTGTGATATGGACCATGCACGACATGTGGAATTTCACAGGTATATGCCACCATGCCGGCCACTGCGACAGGTATATGAACGCTTGCGGCGACTGCCCCCTGCTAAATTCCTGCGCCGGACCGCATGACATGAGCGCAAGCACATTTGCCCGTAAGAAAAAAGCATATGCCAAGGCCGGAATAATATTTGTGGGAGTAAGCTCGTGGCTCACCGGATGCGCCCGCCGTAGCAATCTGCTTGGCGACCAACGGGTGGAACTGATTCACAACGCCCTGCCCGTTGAGAAATTTATGACCGAACCGGCATTTTCGCGCGAGCAACTCGGGCTGCCCTCCGACAAGAAACTGATAATGTTTTGCGCCGCCCGCATAGACGACCCCATAAAACAGCACAATCTGGCCATAGACGCACTTAACCTGCTGGCCGACACTCATGGCGACAAGGTATTTGCTGTATTTGTGGGCGATTTGCGCGACACCGCATGCCTTAGCCGTCTGCGCTTGCCACACGTGCATCTGGGACCGATATATTCTCCGGAAAAAATTCAATCGCTTATGGCGCACTCGTCGGTGGTGCTGTCTACTTCGAGCTTCGAAACATTGCCCACCATACTCATTGAGGGTCAGGCCGCTGCAGCCGTTCCTGTGGGATTCGTACACGATGGCCGAGCCGACATAATTCAAGACGGCCTTACCGGATATGCCATAGAGTCATCCGACAATCCTGCCGCAGCCACCGCCGCAGCAATATGCAAAGCACTCGACAAACCCATATCCCCTGAAGCCCTGCGCACCGCCGCCTCACGCTTCTCCTACCGCTCCATCGCCGATAAATACCTGTCACTGCTGCAAACTGTCTAATACCAACATAACTCCGCAAGGATGTTTACCACATCTAACCGCGGTATGCACGAGCGCAGCGAGGGCATGCCCGGCTTATAATACACAAGCAAGGCAGGATGCCATACATAAGATGTAGCTGCTACCGGGCAGTTACTCTTTGACCTTATCGTTTCTGATTAGTTGTATTTGTCCCGTTTCCGTCCCGATATAACAGTGCGACGACCTCTTGTTTAAGTTTTGGTAAATCATTGACAACTATTGCCCATATCATTTCCAATCTCAGGCTGTCGTAACCATGAATTAGATAATTTCGAGTTCCGACGATCTGTTTTGCGTTAGAGATCAAAATTTCGGGATTAATTTTCAGGATTCTATTTGTTGCTTCACCGATTATTGATATATTCATGTGTATAGCGCTTCGCAAAAGTGAATTTTCACGGTAGTAATCAAATCTACGAGGAGCTGAGTCAAAGTAAGATTCTATCTCTTCAATACACCGGAGAATATCGAATAATGTTTTTTGAATTTTTCTATCCATAGATTAGTTGGCGTGTCTCATTTAATTCCTCGCGAAAATAAGGGTTACGTACAGCGCTATCGTCAGTGAGGTCGATTTTGCGGCCTAACAATTCTTCGAGGGCATACATGAACCCAAAAAAATTATTGGCGGAATCAAGCAAAGAAATTTTATCCCAATCAAAATCGACACACAAATCAATATCGCTTTCATCCGAGAAGCGTGGTGTGAGTATTGAACCAAAAACCCACAACTTTCTTACATGAAAACGTCGACAGATTTCTATAATTCGCTGTAGATTTGTTTCAATAATTTTCATGCTTTTGCAATTTTGACATTATACTATTTTGCAAATATATAAATAAAACGCTGGAAAACAAAATTTTATAACCGATTTTGAAAATTATTTTGAAACCAAAATACTTCGGTTATTCAATAAAAAAGGGTTTAACTCTCTGAGCTAAACCCTTTTTATCGAAAATCTGTCGGGGTGAGAAGACTCGAACTTCCGACCTCCACGTCCCGAACGTGGCGCGCTAGCCAACTGTGCTACACCCCGATTGACTTGCAACTGCAAAGTTACAATTTTTTTATGTTATAGCAAGCGATTTCAGCGGATTTTTTTGAATCTACACTTATTTTGCTATGTTTTGTAGCTTCAAGAACAATAAGCAAATATACAGCAGCGCATCAGCCAAGCGGATCTCACAGCCACAATGAAGAAAGACATCACTATTCGTTTGTTGCAGGATGCTTTGGAAACGAGCCGAAAAATTCAAAATACGGTTGGCAATTGGTTATGCAACTGTGCTGAACACAGACAGCCTTTTGATGAAATAAAACATCGCCACACTCCCAAAGAGATTAACGATGTTGCAGAAGGGGCGTATGATTGGAAAATTGTAATTTCTATTTTCTTTATAAGTTCTACGGTTACAAATAAAATATTGCAAAAATAATTTGATACAACTAATAGGGTATTATTTTATTATATACCTATTGCCGTTCCACGAAAATGACTGCTTACCTTGTATCAACACCCAATTACTCCAATTATTACTGGAACCATTTCCAAATTTAACATACTTTTTGCCATCTTGTAGATACACATCAAAATATCCTTTGTCTGTCCCTGACTCACAAACAATATGGACATCTTGTCCTGTATCAAAATTTGGCGTTGCTTTGCCATAGAATGAAACATTATTTGCTAAAAAATCTCCATTCGAAAAATCGAGTTCACTTTTATCAGAGAAATCTATTCCATCATGGAAGTCGAATCCATCCGCATTTGAACAATCTGTTCCATCAGGAATGTCACCACCATCGAAATTTCCGAACAAATCCCCTCCGATATTTGTGCCTAATTGAGCGCATAGTACCTTAAGCCCAATCCTGCCTCCAACTTTCATAGTATTACTTAACCAATTGGGCAAAAAAGGTTCCTCTTTCGGTTTATTTATTAACTTAGAAGTATCCAAAGAAAAGCTATTTAATTCTTTCCTTATAATATTAGCATATTCACAAAGAATATTAGCTTCATCTTTTTCTATTGATTCAGAATAATATTTACCTATATTATCGTGGTAAATACTAAAGCTGAGACCTATGCATGTAGTAATATCCAATATCTCCTTGTTACGGAAATTAACAGATGAATATACAGATATTAACAATTCTGCTAAATGTGGAGTAGAAGCAAGAGCTTTTCGTACACTTTCTTCTGTAAAATTATACAAAAAAAATTTAAGTTTCTTGTAAGCCTTACAATTTTCTTCTTGCAGAAATTGTATGGATATACTCCACGTGTCTTCTTTTTTTTCACCAAATAGAGCGTTAATTTTCCAAAAAATATCTTTTTTAACTATTTCGTGCTGCAGTAGATAATTAAAATACCCATTAGAATATTTATGGCGTAATGAAACGCCATAACACTCATGTAAATTATCCTCCAATACGGTACGTGTGGAGTGGCATAATGGACTCTTTGTTATATAACCTAATTTCCGAAAGTTTAATGAATTCATAATAATTCAATTATTGAACATAACTGGCGCTATGTCAGTTTTGCTTCTGAATACAAAATTACACAATTTAATTTGAATTTATAGACTTTGCTTGCAGGAAATATTATGAAACGACTAAATTTTACCGTTTACCGTCGGAAGCAGCATTAATCATCATTCAAAATACGTGTAATTTAAACACTCGTTTTTGTTCACAGCAGCTCTGTTAAATTAGTTACGTTATTGTTACATTTACTATTCATTATTACAACATTAACACACTTGTAACAATGATGTAACAATTGTTACATATTTTATTTATCTGATTTACTGCATTTTAAAAGCCTTAATTCTTAAATTTTATCACATTAACACTTATTAACACCGAAATACTTGACAAGCCCCGGTTTTTGCCCCAATTTTGCAATGTCACAAGACAAAAAACATTAAAAACTAAAGTTATGAAGAGCGAAAAATTCCAATCAAACCTTATGCACCTCCAGGGCAACCTGCTCAACTTTGCTTACATGCTTACCTCCAACCGCGACGATGCTTACGACTTGTTGCAGGACACAACCCTCAAGGCCCTCGACAATGAAGACAAATATGCCGAAGGCACCAACTTCAAAGGATGGGTGTTCACAATCATGCGCAACATCTTCATCAACAACTACCGTCGCACCCAGCGCTCGGCTACAATTGTCGACACCACCGAAAACCTCTACCACCTCAACATCTGTCAGGACAGCGGTCTCGAAGCTCCCGAAGGTTCTTTCCACGCCGGCGAGATTACCGATGCCATCGACGCTTTCCCCGACGAATACCGCATTCCCTTCTCTATGCACGTTGCCGGCTACAAATACAATGAGATAGCCGAACACATGAACCTGCCCCTCGGCACTGTTAAGAGCCGTATCTTCTTCGCCCGCAAGAAACTGCAGGAACGCTTTGCCGACTACCGTTGATCGGAAACAACGCTCTCATCACTTCTTCATAAACGATATATCTTATCAATACTATAACCGCACGTTCAACCGACGTATACTCCGGCACCCGCAACAAGGGCTGCCGGAGTTTTTTATGCGCAGCAAAAAATCATAATTATTCTTAATTTTTTGGCAGTATGCTCAGGTTATAGTAATTTTACAATTTGAATAAGTAGTAATATGATTGTCGCACACGACATACATAAATCTTTTGGAGCGCTCGAGGTGCTCAAAGGCATTGACATCGACGTCGTTCACGGCGCCGTCACATCCATTGTAGGCCCGTCGGGAGCGGGCAAAACCACCCTGCTCCAGATTATAGGCACGCTTTTCCGACCGGACAAGGGCACGGTGAAGTACGACAATGTAGACGTGTTTGCGCTGTCTGACAAGGCTTTGTCGCGTTTCCGCAACGAGAATATCGGATTTGTATTCCAGATGCATCGCCTGTTGCCCGAGTTCAGCCTTGAAGAAAATGTGGCTATACCGGCATTGATAGCCGGCACCGACCGCAACAAGGCATTCGACGAAGCGCGTCGTCTGCTGAAGTTCCTGGGCCTTGAATCACGTGCCACCCACCGTCCGGCTGAGCTTTCGGGCGGCGAATGTCAGCGCGGTGCCGTTGCCCGGGTGCTTATCAACAAGCCTCAGGTCATTCTTGCCGACGAGCCTTCAGGAAGCCTCGACTCGCAGAACCGCCGCGAGCTGCACAAGCTGTTCTTCAACCTGCGCGACGAGCTCGGAGCCACATTCCTCATCGTCACCCACGACGAAAATCTCGCTGCCGATTCCGACTACATAATAAATATGGCCGACGGTCGAATAGTTTCCACAACATGCAATAAAAAAGTATAACATTACTACCTGACCAATCAGTAAATTACATCAAAATCAATCAAGAAATGAAATTCATTAACAAAATCCTCCTCGCCGCGATGCTCATTCCCGCAGCATTGCTTTCTTCGTGTCTTGACAGCAACAAGCCAGACACACAGCCTACCCAGATAAGCGCATTCGCCACTCTCACAGGCAAGTCTGAAACCGGCATGACTTTCACCACCAGCGAATACCTGGGTTCGTCAACCATCACCTATACCACACCGCTCTACTCTCAGTTCAAGGGCGAGATAGGCCGTCGCTACGTGATATACTTCACACGCGAAGACAACAACTCAAACCCCTTCGTATCGGGTCCCGTATCGCTGTTCCAGATCAACGATCCCTTCACCGGCACCTTGCAGTACGCCCCCATGTCGGAGATTTCACAGAAACTCCCCAACAACGCCTACTGCCTCTACCGCCATGCGGCTCTTGATTATCTCGACATCTCATTCTACGCACCCATCTACAAGCAGCCCAAGACTTTCTGCGCATACGTTGACGAGGCTACAGCCGACAACGACTATCCCGATGTGTACATCTGCTACGAATCTGACGACGCTCTGCTCTCACAGCAGACTTTCTTCGGCACATTCAACATGCAGAGCCTGCTCGAAAAGACCACCAACCGCGGCTTCAACCTGCACTTCCGCTACTCAAACGGCCTGAAGTACGTTCAGAAATTCCACAAAGACGGCTCTGCTCCCGACGAACCCGTCACCGAGCTTTGAATTTAGAACTTAGAGTTTAGAATTTTTGGGCGCTTATGAATTGATTCTCATTCATATATCCGTCAAATTCAAAAACACCCTGCAATTCAAACAACATAAAAAATATAACAATCATGGAACAAAAAGAACTTAAAATCGAACTTTCGCCCGAAGTTGCACCCGGCAAGTACTGCAACCTCGCAGTTATCTCACACTCTCCCCAGGAAATCTTCCTCGATTTCGTTACCGTAGCTCCCAACATGCCCCAGGCATCAGTTCAGAGCCGCATCGTGATGACTCCCGAAAACGCCAAGAACCTCCTTTTCGCTCTTCGCGACAACATCGCCAAGTACGAACAGATCTTCGGTGAAATCGAACGCAAGATGGCCAAGCAGGTAAAGACCACCGACGGTCTGCCCAACCCCTTCCAGGCCTGATAAATAAACAGAATACTTCCCGACGCTATGAAAGAGAATAATCTTGTCATCTACAACTCGATGTCGCGCCAAAAGGAGCTGTTCAAGCCCTTGCATCCCGACCGCGTCGGGATGTATGTCTGCGGCCCCACTGTCTATGGCGACGGCCATCTGGGCCATGCCCGCCCGGCCATCACATTCGACATCCTTTTCCGCTATCTTCAGCATCTGGGCTACAAGGTGCGCTACGTCAGAAACATCACCGACGTAGGTCACCTTGAGCACGATGCCGACGACGGCGAGGACAAAATTGCAAAGAAAGCACGCCTTGAGCAACTCGAACCTATGGAAGTGGTGCAGTTCTACCTCAACCGCTACCACCAGGCCATGGACGCCCTCAACGTGCTGCCCCCATCTATCGAGCCACACGCATCGGGCCACATCATCGAGCAGATTGAGTATGTGAAGAAAATACTCGAATCGGGCTACGCATACGAGAGCGAAGGCTCTGTTTACTTTGATGTACCCAAATTCAACCGCGACTTCGGCTACGGCAAGCTCTCGGGCCGCAACATCGACGAGTTGCTGTCTACGACACGCGAACTCGACGGCCAGACCGAGAAACACAATCCTGCCGACTTCGCCCTTTGGAAAAAGGCCGCACCCGAGCACATAATGCACTGGCCATCGCCCTGGAGCGAAGGTTTCCCCGGTTGGCACCTCGAATGCTCTACCATGGGCGAGAAATACCTTGGCACCGAATTTGACATACACGGCGGCGGCATGGACCTCAAGTTCCCCCACCACGAGTGCGAGATAGCACAGTCGGTGGCACACAACGGCGCACCCGCCGTGCGCTACTGGATGCACAACAACATGATTACCATCAACGGCAAGAAGATGGGCAAATCGCTCGGCAACTTCATCACCTTGCAGGAATTCTTCACCGGCAAGCACGAACTGCTCACACAGCCCTACTCGCCGATGACCATACGCTTCTTCATACTTCAGGCCCACTACCGCGGCACCGTTGACTTCTCCAACGAAGCCCTGCAGGGAGCCGAAGCCGCCCTTAAGCGCATGCTCGAAGGCTGGCAGCGTCTGCAAGACCTTAAGCCTGCCGAAACCTCATCGGTTGATGTATCCGACATACGCCGCCGCTGCTACGAGGCCATGGACGACGACCTCAATACCCCCATCGTCATCGCCACCCTCTTTGACGCTTGCCGTATCATCAATCAGGTGAACGACGGCAACGCCACACTCACCGCAGCCGATATCGAAGAACTTAAAGACGTGATGCGCACTTTCCTCGGCGATATTCTGGGCATACGTCTTGAATCGGGCGCCGATGCTTCGGGCGAAGGTTCTCTCAAGCCTTTTGAACAGGCCATTGACCTGATTCTGAGCCTGCGCAAGGATGCCAAGAGCCGCAAGGACTGGGCTACATCCGACCGCATTCGCGACGAACTTGCCGCCATAGGCTTTGCCGTCAAAGACACCAAGGACGGCGGCTGGGAATGGTCGCTTAACAAATAATAAAGACATCCTTTAACGACATTCAATGACCGAGCGCGACTTCGCCACCGACATTTTAGCACGGCTTCCCTTTGAGCCTAACGAGCAACAAATGAAAGTGGCGCTCGCGCTCGCTCGTTTTTGTGCCCCAAACCCATCCACGCCCTATACCGACGAGCGCGTTTTCATACTCAACGGTTATGCCGGCACAGGCAAGACCTCGCTTATAGGTGCGCTCGTAAAGTCGCTGCAGGCCTTGCACATAGATACCCTGCTGCTCGCACCCACCGGCCGCGCTGCCAAGGTATTCACTGCCGGAGCCGGATTCCAGGCATACACCATCCACCGCAAGATCTACCGCCACTCGCTTGCCGGGTCGCCGTCGTTCGGAGGAGCTTTGCCGCGCGAGAACAAGCTCAAGAACGCTATTATTATCGTTGACGAAGCCTCAATGATAGGCTCCGAGACCGAAACCGGCTCAAACCTGCTCACCGACCTTATTCAATTTGTATACTCATCGCCCGGATGCCGCCTTATACTCATGGGCGACACAGCTCAGCTTCCACCGGTAAACCAGACCGAATCGCCGGCCATGAACCCCGAGGTGCTTCGCTCGTACGGGCTGAAAGTTACCCACGCCACCATGACCGAGGTAGCCCGTCAGGCTGCCGGAAGCGGCATATTGCGCAACGCCACCCGCCTGCGCCGAGCACTGGCAGCTTCGTTAAAAGAAGATTTTGCAGCAGAGGGAATTGTACCGGTTTCGGCCCGCGGATTTGATGACGTTTCGGTTGTAACCGGCGAGGAACTGCCCGACCTCATTGACTCGCTCTATCGCCGCGATGGTGAAGACGAAACTATTGTGATAACACGCAGCAACCTCAGCGCCACCGAGTTCAACAAAGGCATCAGAGCCATAGTACTCGACCGCGAGGAACAGCTCGCACGCGGCGACCTGCTCATTGCCGCAAAAAACAATTATTATTGGTCGCGCAAGGTAAAGGGACTCGACTTTATAGCCAACGGCGAGGTGTTACGCCTTATCAAGACCGTTGCCACCGAGTGCCGGTACGGCCTGTTTTTTGCCGACGTGATTCTCGAACCGGCCGACCGACCGGGCATGGAATTCCAGGCCAAGGTGATACTCAACGGACTGCATGGCAACGCGGCCGCCCTCGACTACGACTCATCGTGCAAGCTGTATCAAGGAGCTTATTCCGACCCCGATTTCATTGAGCCGTCACTACCCCACGACCTCAGAGTCAAGGCCATGCGCGAGTCGCCATACTTCAACGCCCTGCAGGTTAAGTACGCATACGCAGTCACCTGCCACAAGGCTCAGGGCGGACAATGGAAAAACGTATTTGTAGACCTCAGCTACATCCCGCCCGAGCAGGTAGGAGGAGAATTTTACCGCTGGCTGTACACGGCAATCACCCGCGCCCGCGCTCATCTATACTTCATCAATCCTCCGCAGGAGTTGCTCGATTAGCCCCTCCCGATACACGTTTCGCACGAATATCGTAATATTACTTGGCGATATTGTGAGAAATTGCTACCTTTGCACCATATTTTTGAAAAAATGACCTCACTCGATAGCATCAAATCAGTAATCGAACCCGACCTCGTGCGTCTCAATCAAATGATTCGCGCGCAATTACTGTCAGATAACTCCCTTATGGACACGGTCATAGAATCATACCTTACCACTAAGGGAAAGCAGATCCGTCCGATTATCGTGATGCTATGCGCACGCATGTACGGCGACATTACAGACTGCGTGCTCAACGCCGCCGCTGCCATCGAGCTGCTGCACAACGCATCGCTCATACACGACGATGTGGTGGACGACTCAAAGCTAAGGCGCGGCACTCCCACAATAAACGCGTTATGGGACAACCGCATAGCCGTGCTTGTAGGCGACTTCTTCGTATCTACCGCCCTGCAACGCGCCATCGCCACCGACCACACCGCCATCATCTCTATTATCGGACGTCTGGGCAAACTGCTGTCGCTGGGCGAGATTGACCAGATTTACAACGCCCGCACACACACCGTGACCGAGGAGGCATACTTCAAGATAATCGACTTCAAGACCGCATCGCTCTTTGTGGCCTGCGCTCAGGCCGGCTGCCATGCCGTGGGTGCCGATGAGCAGGGCATTGCCAAGCTGTCGGAGGTAGCCCGTCTGTTGGGTCTGTGTTTTCAGATTCGCGACGACATATTCGACTACTACGAACCCGACAAAGTAGGCAAACCCACCGGTAACGACCTGCGCGAGGGCAAGATAACACTGCCTTTGCTTCATGTGTTGCTCGACGAAAGCCTGCCGCAGCACAACGAGATGCTGCAGCTCGCACGCACCGAAGAACTTGACGATGCAAGCATAGCCATACTGCAGGCATACGCCCGCGACAACGGCGGTATAGACTACGCCTACGCCACCATGGACGCAATGCGCCGCGAGGCCGCCAAGGTAGTGGCCACCCTGCCCGATCCGGCCAAAGCCGAGCCTCTGATGCAGATATTCGACTACATTATAGAGCGCGATTTGTAAGCAACACCATTGTACTTTTACTCATATACTACTATAATCTCTTACTATTTGCCAAATCATCTAAAGTTAAATATAAACAAACAAATGTTAAGAAATCATAAATGGGGGGGGTAAAACCTTGCTTTTCCCCGTAAATTTCACTAACTTTGTACTCCCTATAGAAAGGATATTATATTGTAACTCAGTTTGAAACTACAGTATAACCAAATATTCACTCCCACTACAATAAATTTATCATTTCTGCAGGATTTTATCAACAATTTGTTCATTCAAACGCATCTTTTGTAATATTTTATTATTCTAAGATTTCAAGCATAATCCAACCTACTTATGTCAGTCAAGTCTTTAAGCCGAATCAAAGGCATTGTGATAGCTTGTGTCGTGGCAATATGCGGCACCGCCGGTCTCAACGCTCAGACTTTCGACGTCAAAACCAATCTGCTTTACGACGCCACTACCACCATTAACCTTGGCGCAGAAGTAAAGCTCGCTCCCAAATGGACATTCGACCTCTCGGGCAACCTCAATGCCTGGCGCTTCTCTGATGGCAAGCAATGGCGCCATTGGATGGTGCAACCCGAGGCACGCTACTGGCTCTGCAACGCATTTGCCGGCCACTTCTTCGGCGCTCACCTCCTGGGTGGTCAGTATAACTTCGGGCACATCGACCTGCCCAGCTTTTTGGGCAATCGCCTGAGCATGCTCAAGGACTACCGCTACCAAGGTTGGTACGGAGGTATAGGCCTCGCATACGGATACACCTGGATTCTGGGCAAGCACTGGAGTCTTGAAGCCGAAATCGGTCTCGGATGGGTATATACCCGATTCGACAAGTTCGAATGTAAAGACTGCGGCAAAAAAATAGACAGTAACCACCCTCATAACTATGTCGGCCCCACAAAGGCTGCATTAAATTTAGTCTACGTTTTCTAAACCAACAGCCACTCAGTCAAAAATCATGAAACATCTACTTTCAACACTCTTGCTCATCTTGGCTGCTCTTGGCATGAATGCCAACACTGTGGCCTTGGAAAATGTAGAAGTCAAGTCGGCGACCGTTTCTCAAAAAGGCGGTCAGTGGTTCCTCAACCTCGACCTTGACATCTCAAACCTCAAGTTGGGACGCGACAGGCAGATTGCCCTCGTGCCCGTGCTCTCAAATGCCGACAGCACAGTGGTGGCCGAATTCCAGCCCATCACCATCGCCGGCCACAATCTATACTACAAGCACCTTCGCGACAACGACCTCGACCCCGAGGGAATTCTCGTGAAGAGCGGCCAAAAGTCAGCTCTGATGTATGTTGGCTCAACTGACGCCTTCACCGCTACCGACGACTATAAGGTCAATCTCAACTACCGTGTGGGGGGTTGTTGCGACGGGCTCATTGCTCAAGGTTCAGAACTCCTTCTCGAACACGAGACCGAGCCGGTATTCGTCCCCGCTTACAATTACATCACCAACATAAATGTTGATTCTGTAAAAGTACGCCACCTCGATGGCAAGGCATATATTGACTTCCCCGTCAACAAGACCGTCATCTACCCCGACTACCGTCGCAACCAAATAGAGCTTGGCAAGATCCTGGCCACCATCGACTCTGTGCGCAACGATGCCGACATGACCATCACCTCGCTCTCGATCAAAGGCTTTGCTTCGCCCGAAGGCTCATACGCCAACAACGAACGCCTGGCCAAGGGCCGTACCGAGGCGCTCAAAGCATACGTGAACAAGCTGTACAACTTCGCTCCCGGATTCATCAAGACAAGCTTCGAGCCCGAAGACTGGGCCGGATTGCGCGCCTACGTTGAATCATCGCAGATGGAGCACCGTGCCGAAATCCTTGCGATTATCGACTCAGACCTCGCTCCCGACCCCAAGAACACCAAGATACAGCGCACATACCCCGGCGAATACGCCTTCCTGCTCAAGGAAGTATATCCCGGCCTGCGCCACTCAGACTACCGCGTGGACTACAACATACGTTCGTTCACATCGGTTGACGAGATACTCAAGGTGATGGCCTACGCACCCGGCAAGCTCAGCCTCAACGAGTTCTTCCGCGCAGGTGCCACCATGCAGCCCGGTACTCCCGAATACAACAATGTATATGAGACCGCCGTGCGCATGTATCCCGACAGCCCCATAGCCAACCTCAACGCAGCCAACGCAGCCATGACACGCGGCGACCTCGAAGCCGCATCGCGCTATCTGGCCAAGGCCGATAACAACGACCCCACCACCATCTACGCCCGGGGCATACTCGCAGCTGCAAAAGGCGAATGGGACAAGGCTGAAGAATACTTTGCCACCGCTGCAAGGCTTCGCGTAGCCGATGCTCCCGCAGCTCTCGAACAGGTTGCCAAAATCAAGGCTTATAAAGAAAAATATAAATAACACCGATTCATAAACCAATTCACCATATCTATGAGGCTGTCTAACAATCAAAGTTAGGCAGTCTCTTTTTTAGATTTAATATTGAGA
>CAJUKX010000019.1 GCA_910586975.1 uncultured Muribaculaceae bacterium
AACAGGAATAAAGAATATGAAAATCAATGCGATAGTGGGGAATCCGCCGTATCAAATCATGGATGGAGGTGCTGGAGTTAGTGCAAAACCTGTATATAACCTATTTGTTGAAATTGCAAAACAAATAGCTCCTAACTATATTTCTATGATTATGCCTTCTCGATGGTTTGCAGGAGGGAAAGGACTGGACTCTTTCAGAGAAAGTATGTTATCTGATAAAAGAATTAGCCATATCTTTGACTATGTAAATGCCAAAGATTGTTTTCCTACAGCAAGTATTGGTGGTGGTGTCAATTATATTTTATGGGATGTAAACTACAAAGGCAATTGTAGTATCACGACTATTCAAGGAACGCAACGAGACATGGAACAGCGTCCATTAAACCAATTTTCAGTATTTATTCGCTATAACTCGGCTATTCATATAGTGCATAAATGTCAATCTGATAATTCTTTTGCATCAATAGTTAACTCTCGTAATCCATTCGGACTATCATCTAATATCCGTGGTGAAAAGACGGGAGAAATCCGTCTAATAACAAGTGCTGGAACATCATGGCTATCAAAATCTGTAATTGCCCCTACTAATCAACTTCTTTCAAAATATAAAATTTTGATGAGTAAGGTTACTGCTGAACATGCGGGAGAACCAGATAAAAAAGGACAATTTAAGATAATCTCCAGAACAGAGATTATTGGACCTAATGATGTGTGTACAGATTCCTACCTTATTGTTGGAGCTTCCGAGAGTAAGTTAGTTGTTGAAAACGAATATAAATATATCCAAACACGCTTTTTTCGTTTCTTACTAATGCTCTCTGTATCATCTATAAACTTATCCTCAGAAAAATTTCAATTTATTCCATTACAAGATTTCACTTCCAACAGCGATATAAATTGGAGTAGGAGCATATCTGAAATAGATACTCAACTCTATGCAAAATACGGTCTATCAGAAGATGAAATATCCTTTATAGAATCAATGATAAAGCCAATGTAAATAAAAGAGGGCAAGTATCATCGTCTCTTGCCCTCGTAAAAAATTACTTTTCTTTAGTTACACCCTTAAATGGTGTACCATCCTGTTTTACATCAATAAAGCGTCCTGTATCTTTATCCCGTTTTACCCATTGTTCTGTTTTGGGATTAAAAACCTGAGAACGTTTTCTCACTGCACCATTGCGATGTCCATCACCTGACGGTGGATTTGTTGCCATAACCTTTTGTTTTTATAGTTGTTCTATGATTTTTTGCATTGCTTCACTACCCTTTGTTAATAGATTTTTTGCTGCCTCTTTGGTATTCAATTTTTCAATGCTTAATCCTACATAGGCTAAAGATTGTTTTTCATTGTCTTTTGTGATTTTCGCCCCATTATGATGAGCAAGTGAAAGTATTGAACGTAATGTCCTTTCGTTTTTTAAGAAAGTATTAAGTTCCGTATCATTAATTTTAAGATGCTCAAATAATCTATGTAAGTATGCAATCGATGCTCCTTTTTTTCTTCTTCTGTAGGATTAAGGATATTTTTATAGAGTTCTGCCTTATTTAGACTATCATAAAACATCAATCCGATTTGTTGAAGTAACTGACTGAGTGCGAAATAATCATTATCCTGCAAAAGGTTAATTTTATCAGGAATTTCGCTCTGAGCATGATTCAGAGACTTGACAAGCGGAAATTTATACTTGCCTTCCCACTTGCTTAATAAATTTTTGTATGTGTCCCTGAAAACGAAATCAATTGATTCAGCAGAAGAATTCCAATTACCTTGAATCATTGTTTCTTGAAAATGCCCGCTAAAACCGCGACCGTTAGGAGCGATGTTGTAACCTTTCCAAACATTTTGTTCTCTGTATGGGAGATCTAAAACATCTTTTAAAAAGGCAACAATATAATTTTCGTTTACGTTGTCGCAACGGATAGAGAAACTTGGTGTAGTGATTCTAAGTGGTTCAATCACATATTTTTCGCGTCCCATATAGAGAGAGTGTAATTTCTTATCAAAGAAAATTGGAGTATATGGGGAGGTTTTTTCATCAGAAAATATGTCTAACCCGTTCTCATCTGTCGCAATAATATATTGAGCGTTCATAGATTTCATGTATTCTTTAAGTGGTGTGTACTTAAAAACAGACTTTCCATTGAACCAATTACGCATATTGGTAAAACACGGATTCACCATAATATTGTAATGCTGTAATGCAGTCCGACTTATGTCTTCTCCTTGTTCAGAAGTACATTTATATTTAAAAGTTGGAGAGTAATCATTAAAATTGTATTCAATTTCTGATTGACAGTGGCAGATCAAATCCATTCCTTTTGCTGCCATAAATTCAGTAAGGTGTTTATTAAGTATTCTTGCGGAAGTATCTGTAATTTCACAAGCAAGAATGTCGTTATCATCAAAAAACTGAGTTACATTCCCTTTATGTACTTCATATAAATTATGGTAAAAAACAATTTCTTCTGCAATTCTAATCTGAATGAATCGTTCAGACCCATTTTTGAAGTCACGAATTATTGTCAATGGTTCAAAGCCATCGTGTGCAAAAGGTTTATATACACATCCATTGACTAAGGCACCTCGCACATTGTCAGGAATATCCACCATATATGATGATAGCGCATCTGTTGCCTTAGATGGAGTTGCCAAATAGCACCAGTATTTATAGTAAATATCAATTGCTCCGTCTTTGTAATGTTGCTTCTTGTATAACCACACCCAATCATTTTCAAGGAAATGTTTGGACAGAAGTTCTATATGCTGTTTGTGTTCAAATTCTTCTTGTGTCATATTTTATTTCATATTGATGAATCAAATTCATAGTTTGTTAAGTATATTGATAACCTTATGAATCTCAGAATATGCCTTCAAATCCTCCGGCGATTCCTTACAGAGTTGGCACAATTTTTCTGAGTTTAACATCGCGCGCTCCAAATCACCATTCTCTGTCAGGTATTTATAGAGATTGGTGCGTATGAAATACCGTTTTGTCTTTTCATATCCCGGCATATATTTCTGCAATTCAGGAAGCAGTTGTTCGTAACTCTCGTATCGCCGACAGGCCACATTAGGCAAGAAGTGGAGCAGAAACCAAAACTCCGTGCAAGGATTCGTTTCTACAAACATCACCTTTCCGGCATATTTCTTCTTGCTATACTCTTTCTTTGCTCGTTGGTATAGTTGCATTTCGGAAGGATATTGATACAGCCTGTCCATATCAAACAGGCATACGATATAATCATATTGCTTACTCAAATAGGACTCAACCAGTTTCAGGATATGATTGATGTCGCTATGCTGCGGAAAAGCCGGCGCAACCTTGAAAGGATAGCGACACGCAATTCTCAGAGAATCGAAATAGAACCATTCCGTTTCTCCCTCGCCAATGATGGCGATACTTTTTGTTACTGTCCGTCCCATATCATTAGTCATTCAGGTTGATATACTGACTACCTAAGAACGGCAACTTTACCAATTTTCCCTGCTTGTAAGCATTGTATGGGGAAAGATTCTTGTGCAGTCCAAGAGAAGACAGGCGTACTATTTTAGTTTCGCCAAGTTCGTCTTTGTCGGTGAACCATATCGTATCACGGCGAATAAAATCCTCATTGAGAAGATTGATGTCGTGCGTTGTCAATAGCAACTGAGATGTTCCGTCGCTGTTTGCCAAAAATACTTTTATGAAATAAGCCAACAGTTCATAATGAATACTTGTCTCCACTTCATCAATGGGCATAAACCTATTGGTCTTTAACAGGTAATTCAGTATCACCGCCATTCCCAAGAACCTCATGGTGCCATTGGACTCGTATTCTTCCGACAAATCATATACTTTATCGCCTGCCTTATGCCTGAAGGTCAATTCCGTATTTGTAATTTTCCCCTTTCTAAGCATTTCAGCCTTTGCATCTTTATCAATAGGGGCATTCTGAATCAGTTGTTCCAATTCAGGGGTAATCAGCTCTTCCTCTTCGTTTAATACCACATCTTCTATATTGAAATCGGACGCTTTCAGGAAATTTAAAATGAATTTCTTCAAATCTCCTGCCTCGTCTTTATCCAATCGTGATTTGACATATCCCGAAAGCAACATACCGGGAGCCAATACATCTTTTACCTGCTTGGCAAAATAATCGTACACATCATTCAGCCTTGTCCGTTCCACGTTGCTTTTGCCAAACGCGGCAAGCACACTGCAATTATTGATAGTGTTGCCGGAAATCACATCCTGGCTTTTCTTCGTCATTTTCAGATTTACGCCAAAGTCAATGGTCGTGGAATCTGTTGCGGCATCATAACTTCGGTTGTACAGCTTGGTCGGGCGAATGGAATCATAAACAATCAATGTCTCGGAATAGATATGCTTTGCGTCCAATTCAAAACTAAGGATGTACTTCGACTGGTTGATATAGAACACCATTGACATCTTTGTCTTCTCGTTCCTTGAGGTGTCATCCAACATGAAAGGGACAACTCCGGTTTTCTCAGTCCTGTCTTTAGGCATTCTCAAAACCAGCATCTTGAAGAATTCAATGGCATTTAATATATTCGTTTTACCGGAAGCGTTAGCACCATAGATGATGCCCACTTTCAGTAATCTTACACCGTCCTTAACTTCATACGAGTACTCATCAGACATAAAAGTATCTGCCGATGGTTCAAAACTGATTTTCTGAACCGACTTAATGGAGAAAAAATTCTCAATGCTGAACTCTGCTATCATAATCGTTGATTTTATCTATTGTATGGTGCAAAGATACAAATAAAATCTCATACAACAAATTATAAATACGATTATTGTAGAAAAACTACGCAATACAAATATAAAATCAGTGAATATCTATTTGTTGTGGTTATAAATTAACCGTCTGATTATCTCCGGAAGGTGTTGACTGATTTGAGGACGGTAAACGAATGTGGATTATGCAGCCAAAGAAGTTAATTGTCCTATGCCATTTGCGCCATCTCTTGATTCTATTTACGATGGCTAAATAGTGATGCTAAAATGGTACTAAATTACAAAACTACTCTTTTATGCACTCTATAAAATATAGTAAATCAGTTTATTATATAATTTTATATCTTGTAGCCCATGAATTCAGGATATTTCCGTACAATTTCATTGATAGCACGGGTATAGTCCTCCTCTTTAGCCTTTCTTCGAGGTATCTGAGCTTTATAAATATCATTTATTCTATCTCGCAATTCTTCATTGGGTATAGATTGCTGAATTTGGAAGTAACTTGCTTTCATGTCACTAAAGTTAATCCAATTCTCATCTTTAGTCAATATGTCCGTTGGAGTAAGAATAATATAGTCTCCGTTAAAATAAGGCAACTCGAATACTTCTGGCATCCAAGATTCCAGATTATAGTCAAAATATACCTTGCTCACATTTATTCTTCTTCTTTGAGTCTCAGCAAGATTTCTTATTGCGAACTCTTGTGTATACCGCAATAAATACTGTTTAATCAGATTGCACGTAAAATCACTGATATTATCTCTGCCTACACCAGACTTGAAAAGGCCTAATTTTTCAAGATGAGAAGTGTTGGTGATAGTCTCATTGTTTAGGTCTTTATAGACATTGACAATAGCCTCGCTCATTGAGCGACCAAACTTTCCACCCAAACCAGCCCCGCAATTCCCTTTTTCACTATACCCTAACCATACTTGCTTAACTTCCGGGAAACGATACCAACGTTTGATTTTTTCATCAGAAATATGACCATCCAACATTTTTTCGCGAAGGAATGTGAGATATTTGATAATCCCATCGTGCAGATTTCGATATTCCGGCTTCTCACTGGCATAAAGCAAAAATGGGTCTACAAATAATGGCAAATCGTTGAGTAACGAAATATTGAGCGCTCCGTACTCTTCAAGAACGCTCTCTTCAATTCCAAATATTTCAGAGAAATATACCATTGGTCCTAATTGTTAATGTGTAAATTATGCTATATACTTAACAAGTCATATGACAGCCATCTCTTCATGGAAGGGTATGGCGGAGATGCCGAAGTTTAAATCTTCGGCACCTCGCGGGTATGGTTTGTGGATGTCACATTATTTTTGGGGGGAGGAGGCGGGGGTACAACATATTTTATCTGTGGCAAAACGAGCTCTTCCCGTGTGCCAGAATCAGATGGTTTATTTATTTGCTTTGGTGGTATCATAAATGTATAAACTAATTAGTTCTAAAGTATATGCTCATTTCTTTTTAGGGGGTGGAGGTGGGGCACTAAAACGAATATTGGGTACTTCGCCATGGACATTAGCGATTTTCGCAGTTCCACTCACAGTGGGCTTAGAATTTCCTTTATCAGACATTATATTTAGAGTTTAAGTAATTTAAAGCTTCATCATTGAGATGTTCGTTATCGGGGACTTTTCTCACAATGGAATCTAACAACGGAGAAAGTTTGCTGATTTGTTTTTTCTTCTTCGTGAGAAGTGTTTTTAGATCTGAATCGGTAGCCGAATCGACTCTAAATGAAAGAATGCCATCTTCAATATCGGATAAAATCTCTGCAAATTTACCCTGCAATACTCGCAATTCAGACAACTCTTTTTCTGATTGAGTTAGAAATGGTTTAAATTTTTCAAGTATGGCTTCTAATCCGGTAAGAATAGATGCAATAAGGGTAAACAGTGGGTGAAGTTTATATAATGCGGCGCCGATGAGTGGAAGCGCAATAATAATCCATTCATAAATGCGATTCCGTCGTTTCATTTTGTTGGAGTAACGAGTACAACATAGCTCA
Source organism: uncultured Muribaculaceae bacterium (assembly GCA_910586975.1). GTDB lineage: Bacteria > Bacteroidota > Bacteroidia > Bacteroidales > Muribaculaceae > CAG-873. The sequence continues at coordinate 6,772 of CAJUKX010000019.1, forward strand.
TAAACCTTTACCGTTTGAGCTGTGTACCATAGGTCTTTCCAGACTAAATTATCCATTGTCTCTCCTGACATATAATTCTATATTATGGTTCTGCAGCTATTGAAGTTTGTGTATTGTCGTCTATCGAATACGGCTTTATTGAGCCATACTCAAATAAATCATCAATATCGAATCCGCCACTAATTATGAAGGAGCGGAGCATTTTATCTGCTTTCGCAGGTATCATGAATGCCGGGACGGTCTTGCCCTCAACACGCTCAAAGAAGAATTTAGCTTTTGATTTGTCAAGAGTCTCATACAAGCCTTTATAGTATCCGCTACGGTTGATATTGTCTTCAGGCAAATGCAGACTGAGGATATGGCGTAGCTTATCCTCATCAAGCCCGATAGCCAGAGCGAAGCGATGAATCTGGTCATTCTTTGCCTGCGCCCGGTAGTCGGCAATGTAGTCTGACAGCGACTTCTCCGAGTCAATGTCATCGCGTTCCAGACGACCACTTTGAATGTCGCTCAGGAATATGTTTGCATATTTCTGGTCTTCCGCCGAAAGATGAGCGAATGAACCGTGCAGCTCTTTCAGCACATCGTCGATTGTGGCTTGCTGCTCGTCGCTGTAGAACGCTTCGAGATATTTCTGGAAACGGCTGTTCATATATGCCGAGTCAATCACGCCGGTATCTATCTCCGTGAGATATGGCTCGATTTCAAAAGGAACATCGCCACCGCGAGGTTGTTGAGTCCCCGGGCCTGTCTGATTGAACAGTTCCTTGTATCGTTGGGCAAGAGTGAGGTATGTCGGTTCGTCAAACTGAATAGTGGCGGAGCGACGCACTCCCTCTGCATCATCATATTTATAACGCTTCTTGCTCCAGACGAACCCCTGCATCTTGGCAGCATCCAACCGGGCGTTCAGTGCTTTCCATTCTCTTGCAAAACGGGCGCGGACAGTGTTGTCTTCCGGCAGCGATGCGAAGTTTTCAATGCCCGCACGTTCAAACATGTGCTTGATTTCGTTATAGTGGAAATTCATGCCGCTTACATTCTCGCCGATTTTGAGCACGAAAATTCCCTGCGGCTTGCCATGGGCATAGAGTTCAAACGCATCCTCTATGTTGCGCTGCATTCGGTGTGGACGACGGTAGAAACGGATAATTCCAAATCGCTTTTCATGTCCGAACAAGCGGTTGGTGCGCGAAAATGCTTGGATAAGGTCGGCGAAAGTCAGTTCCTTATCCATGTAGATTGTGTTGACGTATTTAGAGTCGAAGCCGGTGAGCATCTGGTCAACGACAATCATTATATCAAGCTGCTGTTCGCGGCTTATGCGGTTATAAGGCTTCTTGTGAGCCATGCGCTTGGCCACATCTTTCTTAAAGAGTTGCCAAGTGGGTATCGAGAACTTCTGATTAAACCACTCATTGTACTGCGTCAGAATCTCTACAAGAGCCACCTCCTTGATTGCGGCTCGGTCTTGACCGTTGTTGTCAATCGTCGGGTCGAAGATAGCTGTTATCTTCAACTGCGACATCTTCTCGCGCAGGAGCCGATAGTAGGCTATCGCTTCGGGTATGCTGCTTGTTGCGAGGATAGCATGAAACTTACCGTTCCAGCTCTTGCGTGGAAATTCGTGCATAATATCCTCTACAACCTTTTCACGATGCTCTGCGCGACGATACTGTGAGTTTTCAAGATAATCTTCAACTCCTCTCGGATACCTGTTGGTGAGCGGATCTTTCTCGGTATAAACCATCGGCATATTCATGAAGCGGTTATATACCTCCGCTTTCTGTTCGTCAGCAAGAGCCTCCTCAGTGGTTTCTGCTTTGGCTTCACTCAGCGCTACCTTTTCACGCACATCGCTGTCGCGCATGGTCAAGACTTTGTATGTATCAAATCCAAGCACATTACCATCGCGGATACCGTCGCCGATTGAATAGAGATGCAGCCGCTCGCCAAAGAGGTCACGGGTTGTCATGTCGCGCACGTTGTTCTCATCGCCTATCGGAGTACCGGTGAAACCGAAATAGAGTGCGCCGGGAAAATTGTTCTTGATACCTGCCAATGTCTCGCCAAATGTGGAGCGATGACATTCGTCAATGATAAAGACGATGCGTTTTGTCCGGATTCTATCAAGTTCATTCTTGGCAAAACCTCCTTCTTCGCCGGGCTTGTGCTCGTAAACGAGACCCATCTTCTGAATTGAAGAAACAATCAGGGTCAGTCCCTTATCATCACTTTTCAGTTTATCAACAAGGTCTTTGGTATTGTCAGTACCCTCAATGCTGTCGCCGTCTCCGGCAAAGCCTCTGTATTCTTCAAGGCTCTGTGTGCCGAGTTCAATTCTATCCATGAGGAACACCACCTTGTCGGCATCGCCACTCTGAGCAATGAGTTGAGCGGCCTTGAACGAGGTCATAGTCTTACCGGATCCTGTTGTGTGCCAAACAAAGCCTCCAAATATCTCCTTATCCTCCCAATGAATTTTGGCTACTCTTGTGCGGATAGCATCGGCGGCATAGTATTGGTAACTGCGCATAACCTTCAATATGCCGTCCTTGCTGTCTGGTACGGTATAGAATCCTATCATTTGGTGAGCCATTGGAATAGAGAGAAGTCTCTCAATCACCTTGTTCCACTCGTTGATGGGTTCATTGTAGAAGTCTGCCCAATGGAAATAAAAATCCTTATTGAATATACAGTCAGGACCCGGATTGGCAAAGTATAGCGTTTCTTCGGGATTCATGGCCACAAACACCTGCACCAGAGAGAAAAGTCCTTGCGAGAAGATTCCCTCGCGTGAATACTTTTCTATTTGGTTGGAGGCTTGGCTTACATCAACGCCGCTCTTTTTGAGCTCGATATGGAACACTGGCATACCGTTGATAAGAAGCATCAGGTCTCCACGACGGTCGTTGAGCAATGGTGAAGCGGTGGGAAACTTAGGTTGCTGGACAATCTGGTAGCGGCTGTCACCGGCAGCAATTTCCTTGCGGTCGTAGATTTTCAGTGTTACCTCTTTGCCGAAATGTTCCTTATCATCGGGATTATCGCGCTTCACCGAAGTCTCGCCTCCGTTGATAAACTCATTAAGGGCGAGCGGAGTCTTCAACGAATTGATTTTATCTATAATCTGTTGCATTTCTCCCTCAGTGAGTGGATAGCAGTCGAGACGGTCACGGTCGCGGTTGTTCTCATAGAGAATATTGGCCCAGTTCTGAATGAGTTCCTTTTCGGTCGGATTTTTCAAGACGTTCTCTTCCCAACCATATTGTTGGAGTTTCTTGATGACCGCCTCCTCAAACTGCGGTTCTGAGTTAAAGACTTGTTGGCTCATAGCTTGGTATCATTAACAAACATCTTACTCAGACAAGCCTTTTTGATGTTGCGGAGTTTTACAATAGATTTACGCTTGGCGGCTATCAGTTCGTCAAGGTTGCGGAAATACTCGCCGATGGCTCGTTGCTCGGCCAAGGAAGGAATAGTAATTGGAGTAGACTTGCCACTCTCAATTGTATAAGTTCCTACTGTGCCTACTGTTGATGACATCAAAATGAAGTCTTGTATAGGAGCAGCAATAAATGAATAGAAGAAGAAATTACCATCCAAATAATTTGAATTTTTGAACCAAATTATATTGCCATCTTTGAAATAGATAGGTTCTGTATCTTTTACAAGATAAGGAATTCCAATTGTACCTACTCCTGTAACTAACAAATCTCCAACTTCAACCTTTCCAGAGATGGCAGAAAATTCTTCGTAGAGTTTGTAATCAATATAAAGTTGATCGTCAATTTTCTCACCTTTAAGTTCGGCGACGATGTCTCGTGCACGAAGGAATCTCACTCCTGTGTCTCTCCAATCTTCTTGATGTATTCTTTTGACAGAACCGACGTTCATTATTTCTCCAAGCCGTTTGTTTTTCCACGGCTCAGAGAATCCGGCGAAGCGGATTTCGGGGGCGGTTGCACCGGGACGTGGGAACATCTTTTGAAGCGATGCGATTTTCATCTTCTCCAATCGGTCAACCTCACGCTCCGCCTCCTTTATTTGAGTATCAAGATTGCTGAAATATTCGGCTATAGAATCACGCTCTGTTTCTTCCTTAGGATAATCTATATCGTACTTCTGGAGGTCAGAGATATTAACAGCCGCCAGACCTCCGGCATTGACGTTTCTACGACACCAATCACCAAGACCATAAAAACGATATAGTAAATAGTTGGCTTTCAGCCAACTCCAGCGATTTACGGTTTGAAAAACCGTAAATCGCTGATTCGCAAGCGAATCAGCAATTAGGAGAGCGTGCTCTCCTATAGTCGCGGTGGTTGACACAATTATGCTCCCGGCAGGGAAAAGCCCCGACGATTTCACGGCTGAAGGGGTAACGTGTTGTATGGCATCGGCCAAAACGCGACCATTTTCACGAATATCCTCCATTCTGAACCAAGGTATAGTGCCATTAGTCCAATATGCCGCTACCGCTTTCGACGGAGTGTAACCATTGCCAAGATTAAAGACTTCACGAACTTTGGCCTGTTGCCACTCATCATCGTAGCCCTTGAATCGGATTTGTGGTTTAAGTGTCTTACTCATGGCGCAGAAGTTTTTGGAACTCACGGAGTCCGGCCATGTCAAAGTCTGAGCCTGTGAGGTTGTCAATCAGCGAAGCGAGTGATTTCTCTGATTTAGAGATGCGTTCATCTATGTTGACGAGGGTGTCGCAATACTTGGTATCAAGAGCATCGAGTTTTTCGGCGAAGTCTTTGACCTCCTTGTCGAAAAGATCGGCGATACCTTTGCGCACCGGTTCAATCCATTTGGCTACGAGCAGGTGAAGGATGTCCTTCATCGGTAATTTCTTGATAAGGGCAATCGTGCTTTCTTGAAGAAGGTCGTTGGCTTCGTTGACGGCTTTCTTCTGTTTCTTTTCAAGGTCAATAAGTTTATCAGCCTCGACAAGCATGGCTTCGGCTGAATCCTCAGGGAGTTTTGAGCCAAACTCCTGTTTGATTTTCTTAACCTTGGCTTTAAGTTCCTTGGGGACAAAAGCAGAACCATCATCTTTAATCCACGGCGTAGCACCCTCGGCTTCGGGAAGCGATTCAAGTAATTCAGCGATACGATCGATGGTAGCATCACGTTCTTCCTGAAGTTTGGCGAGTTTGCCAAGCTCAGAACCGAGCAATTCTTGCTGCACAAGTTCAAAGGGAAGGATACGACCCACCCAACCGTCCTGTACCTCTACATCCTTGCCATCTTTCTTTTTGATGATGATATTCTCATCGACGGCATTGGCAGCTTCAATGCCCTCTGACTGCAATGTTTCAAGGTCGTATGTTATTTTTCGCCAGTTGTCTTCAAGAATCTGATAGGCCGCGTATGAGTCAATCAATGCGAATGGTTTGATGACCTCAAACAGATGTGCGGAGAAAGAGTTGAACTCAATGGCCGGATTTAGACGGCGAAGACGTTCGGGACTTGACAAAGGATTGACAACAATGTCAATGAGAGCGTCACGCAGAGGATTGACAGCTTCGAGATAACGAAGTTGGTATTCTGAAACCTCAGGATTTCGCCTGATTGTGTCAAAAATCTGGTCCGGCGAAGGTATCAGTTTACTGTATGCCTCATTAACCGGACTGAACAATTCATTTCGCAGCGAGGGGAATATATCCCACCAATTTGTGAAACTGTCAAGCTCGTTGTTAGGTATGCCGCCGAACATAGTGGCGTAAATATCCCACTGTTCATCTGCTTCTGCTGAATTGACATAGCGAGGGATATTGAGGTTGTAATCGTTTTTGCGGATTTCCTCACGGTCAACACAGCGTGAGAATTTGGGCATTTCACGCCGTTCTGTTACAGCATCAACTATCTTGCGTATGTCGCGTGCCCGCAACTGGTTGTTTTTACCAACTTTGATGAATCCTTTGGAAGCATCTACGAAGAGAACATCATCACGGTCGCGCTTCTGACGAAGCACCATAACGATTGTTGGAATACCGGTGCCAAAGAAGATATTAGCCGGGAGACCGATGATAGCGTCTATGTTGTTGTTCTCAATAAGGTTGCGGCGGATTTCTTCCTCATTGCCGCCACGGAACAGAACACCATGAGGCAAGACAATAGTCATAATGCCGCCGGGCTTTACGTGGTACAGGTCATGGAGAAGGAAAGCATAATCGGCTGTTCCCTTAGGCGCGACGCCATATTTCTTATAACGAGGGTCTGACGCTGTTTCTTCACATGGATACCACTCTTGCGAATAAGGAGGATTGCTGACAACAGCATCGCAATACAAAGGGGCATAGGTTGATGTCGGGTCGCTGTCATCAAACCAAGGCCAGTCTTCTTCGAGAGTGTCACCGTTACGAACCACAATATTATCAGGATGGATGCCACGCATCACAAGATTCATACGGGTGAGGTTGTAGGTAGCCTCTTTAAGTTCCTGTGCGTAGTATGTGATTTTGTCTTTGTCAAGATATTTGGCAACGCTTCGACCAATGTTGAGCAACAGCGAACCGGAACCCGATGTAGGGTCATAAATCTTGATTTCTGACTTGTCGCTAAGATGGTGGGCGACTATCTCCGACATCATCAGAGCAACTTCGTGGGGTGTATAAAACTCACCGGCTTTCTTTCCGGCATTAGCCGCGAAGTTGCTGATAAGATATTCGTATATGAAACCGAGAACGTCATAGTCCTGACGGTCATCGGTCGGAATATCCTTAATAAGATTGAGCAGATTCTGAACCGCCTTGGTCTGTGCACCGGCACTTTCACCGAGTTTGCTCAGACCGTTCTGTAAAGTATCGAAGATTCCTTTATAAACCTTCTCGTGAGCCGGATTGATAAGACGTGCAAAGCGGGTAAGAGCATCTCGCACATCTCCGACCGAGAAGTTACGCTCCGGTTTAATCCAAGTTGAAAACAGGTCATTGTAGGCTATGAAGTACCCAAGGGTCTGACGACAATGCTCAGCCCATTCCGAGTTTTCTTCGGTCAGGTATTGAGGTTGGAGTTCATCGGTCATATCCTCCTTTATGGCAAGTTCAACCACCTTGTCAGAAAGGAATTTATAAAAGATAAAGCCGAGTATATAGTCTTTATACTCGTTGGCTTCAATCTTCGACCGCATTTTGTTGGCCGAAGCCCATATTTTGGATGCGAGTTGCTGTTTGTTCATGATCAGTTTCTTCTAAAGGTTGAAATTGTCGGGTTGAACGAGAAAATGGGAGAGTTGTTCAATATGAACCAACGTTTGAAATCATCGGGCAAAAGATGAGAAATTGAAGACAAATCTTCATCTGAGTAGCCCAATTCTGTTTTGTATAACTCCACCACATCATGTACCATATTACTTCTTTCGTATGGCAGGTTTATCGGTTCACGTTTATTGTAGCCTTTTTTCGAGAATATTATCTGATAGTTTCGATATATTTTATCGTCTATCATTTGTAAGTCTCTTGCACGTCGAATTAGCGCACGCATTGAAACGCCCCACTGTTGCTTAAGGTTACCTAACATTGGTAGGGTGATTCGTTTCAAGGATGATTTTATTTCTGCCTCAGGCATAAGAAATTCAGAAGCGAATTCGTTAGCCTCATCCTCTACTCTCTCAGGATGCTTTGGAACAAAACTAAGATGCATAATTAAATGCCCCAGTTCATGTGCAAGTGAAAAGCGCATTCTATCATTTGGCATTCTTGTATTGAGAAAGATAACTCTTCGACCTCGATCTGAAATAGAAGTAAGTCCGTCCATCTTTTCTGTGCCGAAATCCATTTTTTGTATGATAACGCCATGGTCTTCAAGCAGAACAGTCAAATTTCCTATTGCGCCTCGGTGCAGTCCCAGTGAATATCTTGTTCTACGAGCGATTTCTGCTGGTGTCAGTTCATCACTTGGCTGTTCAAATTGCCAATCAAACTCTGGTAATTCAATGGCATCAAACATTTGATCGATAGCCATTTTCTGAACGCGAATTTGCGCATCTAACGCATCTAATACTTTTGCGGGTATTGACATTTGGCGCCTATAATAGAGATGACCTACCTGAGACGCATCAGTTGATTGGTAGAAAAATGATAGAGGTAAGTTGAAAACCGTTTGGAGATTTTCTATAATATCGGAGGGGAGAGGTTGCAGACCCTTTTCGGCCTTGGAGAGTTTACCCTGTGATACACCAAGCAATTCAGCAGCCTCCTTCTGGGTATACTGACGAAGATGTCGGGCAAGCTCCAAGAACTTAGGATTAACAGTCTCACTCATAATTATATTGCATCCTGTTTCTTAATTTTAAGACGTGGCTTTTTATGTTCAACCACTTCTTGTTGTGTTTTCTCGTTAACGCAGTTTTCGAGATTCCACATATCTTCCGGGGTGATGACAAAATTATATTCTATTGTATTCCCCTGAAGATACTGTACATAAATTCTTGAAATGTCTGTGTGGAAAGCATCGGTTTCATAGGATATGGTAATTACGTGCTTTGCCACTTTCTGTTCGCGAATATTTTTGCTTACCTCTGTTGGATTTGAAGGAGCATTCTTCTTTTTTAAGATGAAGATATAGTCTCCCTTTGTAAAAAAGGCTCTTGAATTTCCAATTGAATCCGAAGTGAACTCAAAACCCAATGGAGAAAGCTTTTGTTCGAGGTAATAATGGGTGCAATCATGCGTTATACTTGCAGATGTGATTTGAGTGCACATCTCTCTTAATTCGCGAGCCTTTTGGTAGGCGTTGCGATGAGCCATAAAAATAGCACGCTGGACATCAGCGGTTAAAATTTCATCTTGAAAAGCGGCCGCCTCAAAAGGTGGCTTAAACTCGTCAAAGAGGGAGTTGGTGAAGATTTCGGCTGTTACCATACTTTTACTTGTTAATTATGGCAACAAAGTTATAAAAAATATTCCACGGAACAAAATATTTTATCCGATTTTCATTCCAAATATACTGAAATCGGTCAAATGAAGAGTGTTAAGGGCCTGCGACAATGAAGTGGCAGACCCTATAATTCATTCCCTAAATCAGTGTCTAATGCGGTGTGAGCATAGAAAGGCGTTTAGGTCGGCGCGGTTGACGTAGATTTTGCGGCCGATCTGGGAGAAGGGGATGACGCGCTGGTCGCGGTAGTTTTGCCATGTCTTGGACGAGACTCCGAGTAGTTTTCGCGCGGCTTCGGATTCCAGCCACTCGGCGTCGCGGTCGGAAGCGTTGCGGTTCTCAATCATCTCGGCAAGGCGGTCGAGCTTGTCGTTGAGTGACTGCCATTCTTCCTGCGGAATCATGACCATTGTGATGGGTGAGATTGTTGAAGGTTGCGAGCTTTTGCTCATTCGTGTTTATGTTTCAGCAGTCAAGACTGCTAATTTCAACTTCTTCTCCAATGAAAAAACAGTCGGAGGATGAAGTTGCCGGTGTATCAAGGCTTGGCATCCAACATAAGAAAGGATGCTGTTTGGTATTGAAGGGCCAAGTTGCCCCTCGTTGAATCTTTGTCGCAGTGCAAAAATAATATCGGGAGGCGCAGATTTCCAAATATTTGTATCCCTTGGACGCACAAAGTATAGCTATGGCCGCATTTGGCCACTTGAAGCAGCCAATGTCCAACCGATATTTTCCCGATAATTATCTGCTACTTCTCGCGTTGCAACGGATAGCTCATGTGTCCATAAGTCCTTATAGACCTATATCCAAAATATTAAGAGAAATATGTTTATATATCGCTGTCTGAATAGTAAGAATTTAGTATCCGTATTGATGTAGAAATATCTCAGTAGCCAACGATTTATAAAAATCTGTATGGTAAAAATAATATATGGATTTTAATATCAATGGGCATTGAAAGAAATACATATCTCTTACATGGCATCCATAAATACGGATTGAAATATTAGTATCCACACTAATCCACATTGGAATATTTGTCAGCACGTAACCGCAAAAAGTATGGATATGGCCGTATTTTCGCCATTTATACAGGTGCGAATCCACTTTGGACATGGACATCCGTACATAAGTACCTTAGGAATTGAGGAACTTAGGAATCTATTGTTCAATAAATTGACTTTTCAATCGGTTGATAGCTCAACAAGATTGCTAATACATTGGATTATAGATAATTCAATAGACAAACATTACAATAGAAGTGTCGTTCCGAAGATTAGTATATTGAACGCCTTAATTGCAGGTTTGTCAATCAAATTCTTTGCAAATATACAATCCAATCATTCAGATTTCCAAATATTTGCATAGCTCGACCGCATAAAGTACCCATATTTCCGCATTCTTCCTCGTGTTTTCCACCTCCTGTCTTGGCTTCGTGTAGATAAATCTCATAATTTTTGTAGAACAAGCCTATTCTGCATTGCAAACATCAGTTATAATATGCAGGATGTTCACATGAACATAGCAAGGTGTCTTTTGAGTAACTCAAAAGGTTTTGGGGAACCGAGGCCCCACAAAACAACCTTGCAATGTAAAGGGAGTGCTCCGAAGTCGCACTCCCCATTTTCCGTTCCGCTGAAAGCTGAGATAGCATGTTCAAACGGCGTTGAAATTTGTATCAAATCCCGTTGCCACGGCTTGGTTACAGCAATTTTTTTAGGTCTTCCACATCTGGCAATGCCTCGCGTAGTTTCTCAGGCATATCGGAGTTCATGCGGTAAGTGGCTACGCCCATCGGCTTGGCGTAGTCCTGAATTACGTATTCAACGAAGTCTTTGTCAGCGGTCTTGCAAAGCACGATACCGATTGATGGATTTTCATGGGGCTTCTTTACCTTATCATCGAGAATACGCAGATAAGTCATCAGCTGGGCGAGATAGCTGGTCTTGAAATCGCCGGTTTTCAGTTCCACGACTACAAGACAATTCAACTCGCGGTTGAAGAAAAGCAGGTCGGGGAAGAAGTCGTGAGAGAAAACCTCAAGATGATATTGATTGCCGACGAAAGCAAAATCGCGCCCGAAAGTCATGATGAACTTCTTGATGTTGTGAACAATCTCTTTCTCTACCACTCGCTCATCAATATCCTGATAGTCGCGGATGCCGATTTCTTCGGTGTTGATGAAGTCGAGGAGATATTCGTCCTTAAACATACTGAGGGCCTTGATGGCATCGCGGCTGTCTTTGATGGTCACTCCGAAATTGGATGGCATCACACCGTAATGGTCGGCGACATTTTCTTTGATTTGCTGCTGGAGGAAACGTGTATCCCACTTGTTTTCAAGAGCCAGTTTAATATATTTCCAGCGTTTGTGAACGTCTTTTTCGCCATTCAAGATTCTGACATGATGAGTAAAACTCAAATTGCCAAATAACTCCAAATCGTCAATCGTGATTGGCGATTTGGGTGATAGCAATAGAGTGGTCTCTATTTCGCCAATCATGATTGGCGAAATAGCCAACGTGTCCTTTGATTCAAAGACTGGAGACCATTCTTCATAGAACATTCTCATATTCTTGAGACTGCTTTCCGAGAACCCTTTCAGTCCGGGGAGTTCCTTGCGCAGTCGTTCAGAAATGGTCTTGATGGCGCCAGTTCCCCAGAATCCTTCACGGGAATTGGCAGAGATATATCGTCCGATGCCGTAATATAGCGACAGCATTTCACGGTTGACCAACCTCGCCGCCTGATACTGACTGCGGAGAATGGCTTCTTTTATGGTGTTGACCGCAACGCTATAGTCGGTTGTCGGGTTCGATGAGAATTTTTCTATCTTCATGGCGATTGCGAATTTACGAATTATTTGTCGGTCGGTCAAATTTCTTTCAGAATCGCGCACCGAGCTAAAGCTCGAAATACGATATTTGCCGACTCGCGAATATAACTATTTTTGAATTGCCGAGAGTATGGCGGCTATCTCTTCGGGTGACATTCCTTTCAGCGCCTCAATTACCTCCTCTTTCTTATCCTTGGGCTTCTCAACGCCGCCGAAAAGGTTGATGAGGGCGTTGTCGGTTTTCTGCGTATCGAAGTTGCCCATATATCTCTCGGTAGTGGCAAGGTTGCTGTGAGCCAGCAGCTCTTTTACGATACCGCTGTCAAGTCCGGTTTCCTTTGCAACCTTAGCGAATGAATGACGTGAGATATGGAACGACACATTCTTACTGATTTCAGCCTTCTCCGCAATCTTTTTCAGATATTTGTTGATGAGGGCGTTCTTGGCGGAGACGGCGGCATAGAGTGTCTTGCGCATATCCGGTGTAATTGTCCTCTTGTCGGCAGTGGTTACATATTTCGCATACGGAGCCGTATTGTCGAGCAGTGGGAAGATATAATCATCAGGCTTGGCATCGGGTCGGAAATAATGCTTCAATATTTCCAATGCCTGCGGCACAAGGACAATGTCGCGGAATTTACCGTTCTTATCCATTGAATAAATCAAGCGGCCCTCGGAAGACACATTGCGCCAGCGCAACTGAATGAAGTCTGCGGCGCGTATTCCGGCACAATAGAAACTGAACAGGAAATAATTCCTTACGTTCCATATCAGTGAGCCTTCCGGCAAATCAAGATTGATGATACGCTGAATCTCCGCCATTTCCAACTTCTCTTTCATAGTAGGCACACCCTTGTATGAGAATTTCAAGAAGGGATTTTTGTCGGCCGACATATAACCGAGATTGATTGCGCGGTTAACGAGAGTCTTGAAGATGTTGAGTTGCACCTCTATGGTATTCGGGTGGAGCAACTTTTCGGGATTCTTCTCATTCTTCCACTTGTGGAGAAAATTGTTGAACTTGGTCAGGAACTCCACCGTCAGGTCTTCCATCGTGATGTCGTGCATACGCATCTTCTTACGGAAAGCGTCGAGTTTATTGCAAAGCCCTACATACTTGCGCATATTCCTGAATCCACCCTCCTCCTCAATCTCTTTCGCTCGTTCACGGGCAAAGGCAAGGAATGAAGGCGAGACAATCTCCTTGTCCATAGTCTTGATAATACGGGCCGATGATACCTCGCCATCATCTTCAAGCTCATTGTATGTTTCCTGCGCCTTGACCAACATAAGCCGCAACTGCTCATTGAGAGCTTTCGCATCGAGCACATTTGCACGAATCCAGTTATTGCCCTTGCACGACGGATTGAAATCGTCAATGTGTTTCAGTTGAATACCGGTTTTCTTTTTGGTGCGCTTCTTACCCACCGTCACCATCAGGTAAAGGTTGTAGGTCTTGTTTCTTGTCGGACGATGGTCTAGCTCAAATCGGAATGTAGCCATATTGGAGAGAATTAAAGGGTTAAAATCAGATGGAATCACAGCCACTGAACGTAGCAGCACGCAATCCCACTGCAAATATAACTCAAACACGCTTTACGTGCAAATTTACGTGCAAAATTCCTCATTTTTAACACTTCAAAACTCACTGAAAGAAAAAGTTCCATTTGTATAATCCACTATATCAGTGCAATATAAACGGTATTTCAATGTAATAGAAAGTAAGTATATTAGTTCTGTTCTGGGCACAGATAATAGCTGTTAATCGTTTGATTAGCAGCTATTTACGTTTTATAAAGTCGCACAAAAGTCGCACATTTGCTGCAAACATCAGCAAAAATCGGCAAAATTTTTGAGTTTTCTGGCCTTTTTAAAATCCTGATAAATCTTAATTTACACGAAAAAGCGTTAAGCCGCACTCAATCTGAATCAGCAAAATTCCGGCTTGTAGCTGTCAAATTTACTGCATCAGTGTTCTTAATAGAAATTGCATTAAAAACGATAGCATTTTTGATGACTTTTGGCGTGCTGGATTATACTGAATGTAGCTGATATTTATCAACTAATACTGCATTGCTAAATTATGTAATATGCTTGTATATTTGACATTAGAAAAGCAGATAGAATGGCCGTCGATTCTATCTGCTTTTCTTGTTTAGTCTTTCAATGCACGTTATATGTGATGTAAACATATACTGAATGGCAACAGCAGTCAAATATGCTTGCAACCGGCGGTATCATTGAGTCAATTTATACATGGCTTTCTCTTTCAGTTTATCAGCTGCACGTACATACCGCTCTGTATGCTTGAGAGAGCTGTGCCCCAACAGACTTTTTATGGTATTCATGTCCGTGCCGTCACTGGCAAGATTGGTACCGAAACTGTGGCGGGCGCAGTGCCATGTGATGTGTTTGTCTATGCCGGCGGCTTTTACCCACTTCTTTAATTCTTTTCCGCATGTGGTGTCTGATGGTAGATCAAAAATAACAATATCTGTACCGGCATAAGATTGATTTAACTTTATATAGTCGAAGTGTCTTGGACTGAGAGGTACACTGACACTATCGCCGGTCTTCTGCTGAATGAACTCCAGTGTTGATCCTTTGATGTTGCTGTATGTTATAGCTCTTACATCACAGAAACGCAATCCGGTATAAGCACTGAACAGGAAAGCCCGGCGAATCACGTCTTTTTCTCCAGCGTAATGTGTATTTTCAAGTAGCACCAATTCTTCTTTGGTAAGCACATCCTTCTCAACCGATCCTTTGCATGGCACCACGATACTATCACAAAAATTCCGACTCATAATACCGTCTTGAAAAGCATGCTTCATCATCTTCTTGAATCTCTGCCATAAGCTGTGCGGGCCTTCTCCGGCAAATCTCTTCAAAAGATACTCAGCATATCCTTCAAGCATTCTCTTTGTAATCTGTTCCGGTGCTATTCTTATTGTGAAACAGAAATAAGCCGGCTGTTCACCCAGATAATCTTTGAATGTCCTGATTGCTCTTAAGAAATGACGTTTGTCGGCCTTTTCATAATTGTCATAATAATCCTGCATATAGTCAAAATAGTTGTCATAGCGGATTAGCTCTTCTCCATGCTTGATGCTCTGCATTTCTTTAATTCTTTCCAGTTGTATGGCCTGTGCCAATCTGATGGTTTCACAATTCTTTGCACGTTCTGCTGCTGTTTTAGGCTTGTCTGTTATGTAAAGACTCAACCATTCAGACCGGGAATGCTTCTTACGTGTTGACTCCCCGGTATTTTCGTCCAATAGATGCTCATGCCCCAGATAATATTCAAGAAAAAGCGATATTGTCTGGCCATTTTTCAATTTTCTGCCCCTCAGCTTGGGGTTGTCTGTTTCTAAGTTGCTAAATTTCATGTAATTAAAACTGATGAATTTTTATATGAGAAGATTTTCTTCCCCTCTATATAGCATACGACAAAAATAGACGTTAGTTTTTTTTCAAAAAAATTATTACTCCTAATTAGGCCTAAAACATCCATTAAATCAATGGATTATCACGCTGAAAATTTCTGAAAAATAATTTTTGGTGCAAATTAAAAAAACTAAACCCATTTTTTTGCGAATACTATATAGAGGGGGACACATTTTTTCCCTCATAAAAATTTAAAATAAATTGAAAATGACCAATCAAAATCTCAGCAGTTCTTACATAGATTATCATGTAACAAACCTGCAAAAATGCACAAGTGCATCATTGCCGCATTCACGTCCGGTGACATTTGACAGACTTCGACTTATGACATCTGTATCATATATAGATGTCAAAAATCCAGATGAGTTTGAGAAGATTGAACAACCCGGTAAAGAATCGTTGTCTCTGAGATATGAGACGACACATCCATTCCATGTATGGTTGCATCTCAACTATGATACCGGTAAAGCCGTCATGGACTTCTCCGGTAAAACGCTGCTTGATGACTACCCGCTGCTGATAAGCACTGACACCATACAGACGTGCTTTGAAAACATCAACCGACTATGTGCCTTCAACATCGACATTGAAGCTGTTCTGCAAGATTCCACTGTGGTCCAGTGCGACGTTACAAGTGATGTTGCCAGCACAACCCCACTGAGACAGCTGGCTTCAAGTCTGATGCTGAAGAACAACAAGAAATGGTGCATAGCTGAGAAGAACGACCATCTGCTTGCATTCCAGAACACAGTCTCCACCAAGCGCCGCAAGATGCGTCTTATTGTCTATGACAAATGGTACGACATGGACAAAGCCGCACGTGCTATTTTTCTCAATTCAGTCACTGATCCGGACAAGATGACTGAGTATTTTAATGACAAGATCCGCTTTGAGCTTAAGCTGAATTCTGTAGACCGCCTGCGTCATTGCCTGAAGATTGAGTCAACGTCATTGTTTGACGTTCTCTACTCTCAGACCGATCCGATAGCCACTGTACTTGATGAAGTAATGGAAGGCAACATCTACTCCAGCTTACGTAAGCAATGCCCCACAATGAAGTCACTGCTTCAACTGCTGCTGATAGCCTTCTGCAACTATGAAGCGACCAACGTCGAGACTGTCATCAGAGACTATCTGCCTCCTAAATCATCACCAACAAGACAGCTTGAGAAATTTAAGCCGATGCTTTCAGAGCTGAATAAGATGCAGTCTTTCTCTATTGACAGCTATTCATTTGATTTTCTGCGTAGTCACTTGATGAGTATGCTTGCCGCCTGCACCGTCAATGATGACACACTAACTTTAAACGGAATTTATAAAACCAATAAAAATTTATCACATGAAAACTACTATGAACCAGAATCTCTTTAAGGTAGACAACAATAATAGCATTTACATTTTTAAGAAAATTATATCTGAAATTATTGAAGAAAAACTCAATCAACTCAATTTTGAAACAAAAGATATATTTAATGTTGAAGAAGCTTCCAAGTATCTTAATTTATCGAAGAGCACTCTATATAAATTGACATCCAATAAACAGATTCCACACTATAAGCCCACCGGTAAATGTATTTTCTTTAAGAAAGCCGAGCTTGACGGCTGGATAGTGAGTGCACGAGTAGCCACTGATGATGAGCAGAAGCAAGCCGCCCATCAATACGTCTCAGCAACGCGTAAGCACCGCCGATGATTGTGGACAGAATTCAGCTTTGATGCGTTGAGCAGTTGACAGACTCACGTCACATATCTTTGCTGCTTTACGCAACGAGGTGCCACGTCGCAGCTCTCTGATTAGTGCCCGGTACTCATGTGCTTTCTTTTCAGCACTCTTCACTGAGCCGCGCGTGCGCCCCAGCTTGCCGCCATCAGCCACATATTTAGCTCTGCCGGACGCGAGCCTGAAACGTATGTTCTCACGTTCAATCTCAGCACACGTTCCAAGCACAGATATGAATATTGTGATGAACGGATTCTTGCTCCCGTCTTGCATAAACAAAGATATGTTCTCTTTCTGGAAGTAGATATTCAGACCATGCTCTTTGCACAGCCGCACGTTTGCAAGTACTTCATCGACGTTACGCCCCAGACGTGACAGCTCGCTCATTAGCAGCACGTCCACATCGTTGCTGAAGCAATGCTCAAGACACTCTTGCAGCACCGCCCGGTCTTCGTTTCTGACCGCTCCTGAGATATGCTCTTCATAAATGCCGGCAATGTCCATGCCGCCGGTTGCTGCATAGCTTTTGAGATCCGCCACCTGTCGTGCCGTTGATTGTCTGTCGCCTGTCGAGCTGACTCGTGCATATATCACTGCTTTCTGCATATCTGTCTGTTTATCGGTTTATTACCCAAAGGTAGCAGATCTTTTTGAGATGCGCCAGAAAAATTCTTTGAATTTTTTGAATACATTTTTCAACTGTATTCAGCCCGTATTTCAGACTTTTTTGAATACGGTTTTAGTTTGAATATAAAAACATCATTAACACAATATAAATCCTCATTTACATTATGAAATCAATTACAACAAACAGTGGCAACCCCACACCAATCAGAATTGAAGAGTATATCACCGCCAATGGTGAGACTCGTTATAGACTTGTAAAATTTGAAGACGGTTCTGTCGTAGATGACTGTCAAGGTTACGGTATCAAAGACTATGACCGTGCTGTAAACTATGCTAAAGTAAAGAAGAATTGCGTCTTGATTGCAGCACCGGAATATACCGATCAGCATGGCACATCAGATGCTCTTTTCTGATTACGCTTTCCAAAAAGTGAGATAAATACTATAAAGAAAACCCAACGTATATACTATGGAAAAAGCTGAAATTTATACCGTAATTATGACTGCCGTTGCTCAAGGTCTCAAAGAGTACTTCAAAGAACGATATCCCGATGAAAATTTTGATGAAATTGACTGGCCCATACCCGCGAATGATGAAATCGATTGATAGCTGAAAGATCGGCCCATCGATGCCCACACTACACACAGAGAGCGTGATGTCATTATCGGCACCACGCTCTCTGTATATAAATTGATGAAAAGCAAGTTTTACAGCATCACTTTTTCAGCTTTGCCATTGGTGTAGCGTATGATGTAGATACCACGCGGAAGTGTGGGCATAGCATCACGCTCGCCATGGTATCGCTGCATACCCTGTAGGTCGTAGATACTTACCGGGCCATTGCATTCTATTGTAGATGAATCCCCATCAACAATCACATCTTCAATACCGGATGTCTTATCTGGCGTTAAATCAAATCTTGCCAACGTTCCTGTAATACCGCTATAGGAACGAGGTTCAATTAAAAGAAAGCCATAATGAGTTTTATTGTTGTTATCAACTGTGATATATTCACGATGCCCCAATGCTATAGATACTATATATGGATCAGCGGGCCACTCAAAGAATTCTTTCGTCTTTTCAAACTTATAGGATTGAAGTTCGTTATCATACCAATATGAATATAGACAAATGTTCGATGCAACTATTGATGGCTGTCTATTATTGTCTATAGAGCGGATATTGTTTGTTACTTTAATTCTAATATATTCATCTTCGTTTTCAACGATTTCAAATGAGCAGTATCGAGAATTGTCAGTAAACGGATTGTCACATACCACATTGTTTGGTATCACAAAATCCTCTAACGCTTCACATCCTGCAAAGCATCTATCCCCAATGCTTTGAAGTCCTTTTCCTAATTTTACAGTTTTGAGATTAGTACATCCGGCAAACATATTGCGTCCCAGATTCCAGATATTATCAGGAATTTCTATCTGCTCCAATGACGTGCAATTTCTGAACCAAGAATCTGTAGACCATACATCTTCTACATTTTCCGGAATATTGATTGATGACAATGACTCACATCCACTAAATGTGCCACTGCCTATTCTCTTAAGTGAATTGGGCAGTTTTATCGACTTGAGGCTGTTACAATTCTCAAAACTATATTGAGCAACCCGTTCAAGTCCTTCGTTCAAGTTGACAGTAGTTAGATTTGCACAACCTGAAAATGCACAACTATAACATACGTCATCACGATCATATTCGTTGATTTTATTATAACCGATATATTTAAGAGTGGAAGGCATTGTTACAGAGCGTATGTCTGTATTCATAAAAGCATATTGGTCAATAACAGTAACAGGATAATCTCGGCCATTATAATTAACTGTTGATGCAATCCTTATATCACCTGTGTAGTTGCAGTCTACTATATCGCGACTCACACATGCGCCGCTACCATCACCAAGAATATCATAACGTATGCCATCAACAATCACTTTATCTCCACTTTTCCAATAAGAAGCATCTGTACGAACTAGCACATCGTTTCCATCAATATCTACGTAGAATTCTACGGCATAATATCCTGAAACTTTTAGAATGCCCAAATATGAAGCGGCAGTTTCTCTGGCGGGCACAGTTATATAGCCATCTTTCTCAGCGTATAAGCGTGAACGGTCGTATTTATTAACCAAATATGGCTCAAGCTTTTTACCGGATGTGTCGTAAATATTGAATATTTCCGCTTTTATCCGTAGATTTTCTCCATCATCCTTCACAACCGCACATAAAGCGTTATCACAAAAGCTAAATGCAAATTGTTCTCGTTCTACATTTGGAACGGAAATACGTTTTAAATTTGAGCATTCTATGATCTTTGCAGGTCCTAGGTACTTAAAACCATCACTAAAAGATAGCTCAGTAATATCACTGTTACTTAAAGCGCTGCTCAAATTATAACTTACTTCATAAGTCTGCCCGCCGTAGGACACTTCATGAGGAATGTGGATCTTACCGGAATACACGCCGGTTGGTGGCGTTGTCAAAGTGACAACATCACTTTCTCCACGATTGAAGTACAGCCCGTCTACCTCAATCACATCAGCACGGGCACTTATCACAATGATAAGCACCATGCTGAGAAATAGAATTAGTCTTTTCATATCCATAGATTGTTTATAATTTCACTTTTTCAGCTTTACCATTGGCAGTGCGGATGATATAGACACCACGTGGAAGTGTGGGCATAGCATCTCGCTCGCCATGGTATCGCTGTATGCCCTGGAGATCGTAGACGCTTACCGGACCGTCAATGTTCTCTACCATGACATCACCCACACCATTTGTCAGCTCTTCCGACTCGACGATGTTTTCAAACAAGCCCCATACCGGATCAAAGAAGTAAGCATTGCGAGTACCCACCGGCACATAGAGAGTAGCATCTTTGTAAGTACTTTCATCAAATGAATCAGTAACAGCACTTGGTGGCGTCTGTGCACAGCAGATTACCTCTTTCAGAGTAGTACAACCGGTGAAAGCACGATTACCAATCGAAGTAACGCTGTTTACTTCCACTGATTGCAAATAGGGGCAAGCACCAAAAGCATAATCACCAATGGTGATGACATTATTCATTTCTACTGATTGCAGAGAGCAGCAATCAAAAAAAGCCATGTCACCAATAGAAGTGACACTATTCATTTTAACTGATTGCAGACTACAGCAATGTTTGAAAGCCCATTCGGAAATAGAGGTGACACTGTTAATTTCTACTAATTGCAATTGATAACACGTATCGAAAGCTTGTCTGCCAATCGTAATGACATTGTTCATTTCAACTGATCGCAAGATCTGGCACATATAAAAAGCCATACTACCAATCGAAGTGACGTTATTCATTACTACGGATTGCATAAAAACCCCCTCGAAAGCACGCTCACCAATCGAAGTGACGCTGTTCATTTCTACTGAGAGCAAATTGATACAACCCAGGAAAGCACCACTACCGATAGCTACTACATCATAACTTTCATCAACTTTGTCAGGAATGACGATATCCTTAAGAACAGAGTCTTCATCATAGCCGACAACAACTGCTGTCATGTCATCGCGTAGAGTATAGTGAATTCCATCTAAAGATATTGTACGAATCGCCTTAGCGCAATATCCGGTAGAATATGATACAACCGTCAGCAATAGTGCCATGCACCATTTTAGAAGTGATTGATGTTTCATTTTTCAGTAGATTTAATATTATTGAAGCCGGTCTTTTAACGGTTATGGATTTGTTGATTGGTATTAGCATGTCCTTCCCAATACCCCAAAGCAGGACTAAAAAAGAAAAGCGCGGGTATCGTGCTTGTTGCTCGTCCCGCAGTTAGAGGCTCTGGCATGTGCCTATCATAGTAGAACGAGCAACACCGAAGCCCACGCATGTATGTAAATAGCCATAAAGCCTTGCCTGCAATGATGCAAGCAAGACAATGGCGCTAATTACATCGCCATGAGCATCTACTGTTGCCTCATCCTTGACTATGATTAAAAACTGCCAGATTTCTAACTGCCAAGAATAAGCGTCAAGTAAACGCCTTTTATAAGTATGTCTGTACCAATCGCCCACCCACAGACCCACGACCGGGCCTCGGACAGCAGTCGGCACGCTGCAAATTTACATATTTTATTCTAACACACCAAATTAAACCTAAAATTTATTTCTCACCAACTCAACCGCCATCTCCACCACCTCAAGTCGCACAGAAGTAGCACACCTGCTGCAAATATCAGCAAAAAACAGCAAACGCCCCAACGCCCAACACTCAAAAACACAGCAATTTACTTTCCGATTCTTTCCGATTTTTACCCGCCACCAGTCTGTTCTGGGCACAGATAATGGCTGTTAATCATTTGATTGGCAGCTATTTATGTTTTATAAAGTCGCACAAAAGTCGCACACTTGCTGCAAATATCAGCAAAAATCGGCAAGAATTTTGAACTTTTCGACCTTTTTAGAATCCTGATCTTTCTTAATTTACACGAAAAAGCGTTAAGCCACACTCAGCTAGAATCAGCAAAATTCCGGCTTGGAACTGTTAAATTTACTGCATCAGTTTTCTTCATAGAAATTGCATTAAAAACGATAGCATTCTTAATGACTTTTGACGTGCAAATCAAGATTGAATGTTGCGTATCCCACTTCATATACAGAGAGCGTGATGTCGTATTGGCACCACGCTCCCTTATTCAGTTATTATTGTGATTTTATACGTCTATGCAAAGCCATATTTTTGAAATAGCACCAAGGTTCTGTAGTGTTATACGCTTCTTTTGATTCTTCAGGAACAATTAAACTGATCCTGTCGAATACGGACTGTTCAATCATTCCGGGTAGATAAAAAGCTTTGGGGGGAGTTGCGGATTTGAATATAATTGTACCGCCTTTCACCCATGATTTGAATCCTTCCGCAGCTATCAGTCGGATCGTTGCGGGCAATTCTATAATCGATACCGCTTTAAGACCTTTGAGAGCTCGTTCATGAAAACCCTTAACAGGAATAGTCAGAGACTTATCGTTCCAAGTAAAAGATATATTCTCCGGAACAATAATGTGGTTTTTATCCGCTTGGTCACCAGTTATAGCCTCCAAAGTTGCGAATGGAATACCGTCTTTATCTGTACCTATCCAGTTATATACCAAGTTGTCGATCTCTATCAGTTCTGCAATCTTGAATATATTCAGGTTGTCCCATGCCGGATAATATCCTGCTTGCTTGAGCAACCTGTCAAACAGCCAACTTACATCGTCAATACGACTTTCAGCAGAATGACAAACGCCAAGTTGACGCTTTATCAGTTCTACCTTTTCGTTTACCATCTCCTCTAGAGTTGATGCACCGTATAGTGCATTGTAAGCCACGTCAAAGAAGCATTCTGTGCCAAAGCGATTACGGATTGAAAAATCAAAGTTGACCATAATGTCATCAGCATTAATACCTTTGGCCTTGTCAGACTCGCATAGCCAGCCGGGGAGATCTTTGGTTGTACTTATGTGCAATGCTGCCGGGATATCATATTTGATATCCCGGTTGTCACAATATTTGAAAAAGTCGCGTAACATATCAGCCTCTTCGGGATTACACCGTGTATCGCAAAGCCAGTCGATGCGTCCTTTAGTAGGATTGGCAGTGAGCCAAGCAACGCACTCCTTCTCAAGAGCTTCATTATTGTCAAAACTTATATGTTGCATAGTCAAAGTGCATGATTGATTGTATTACAACATCACCTTTTCAGCCTTGCCATTGGCAGTGCGGATGATGTACACACCGCGCGGAAGCGTGGGCATAGCATCGCGCTCGCCATGGTAGCGCTGTATACCATGGAGGTCATAGACGCTTACCGGGCCATCGATGTCCTCTACCATGCCCTCACCCACACCGTTTGTCAGCTCTTCCGACTCGACGATGTTAGCAAACATGCCCCATACCGGATCAAAGAAGTAAGCATTGCGAGTACCCACCGGCACATAGAGAGTAGCATCTTTGTAAGTACTTTCATCAAATGAATCAGCAACAGCACTTGGTGGCGTCTGTGCACCGCAGATCACCTCTTTCAGAGCAGTGCAGCGGGCGAAAGTCTGCGATCCTATCTTCTGTACGCTTGCCGGTATTTTGAATGAGACAATTTTCGAACAATCGCTGAAGAAACCATCCCCAAATTTCGTATAAGGATACGCGATTGTCACTTCTTCAAGTTTAGATGTGTTGAATCGCTGTTTAAAGTATTGGGTAGTTGCCGGTAGATTGCGACCGAGCCAAACTCTTTTTGCACTTATTGTCTTTAAATCTAATGAGCGGTCGTCACACTCAAATCTATAATCCTCGCCGGGGGTGTAGTCGTAGAAGTAAGATACTGTCGACGGAACAATAGCGTGGAGTAGATAAGGAGTCTGGCTTACCGCATTTGCTTCAATTTTCCAAACCTGAGGATATGCTATTGAATCAAGTGAGTTTAACCTGATTGAGTAACTGCTAAGAAAATCAGCCTTTGTATAGTAGTTGGTATCATAATATGCTTCACCACCGGCAACCACACGGCAGTCCGACAGATCAAGGCATTCAAGATTGGCCATACGGTTTATGACATTCAAGTCTGTACCATTGATTTCACCTGAAACGGTTAGTTTGGTAATATTTGATATCTGTGATTCATCAACGTTGTTTATCAATTCTCCGGCTGCATTCGATACATTTAGGCTTGCACCGCGAGGATATTTATAACTGAAATTCGTACCACCAACCGGATTTGTACCCCATGCTTCCTTGTAATTTACCTTGGAGCCATAAGGTATTTCCACTACGCAGTCTTCTACATTCAAGAAAACGTCTTCTCCGTTGAACGAAGGTGGCGTCGGCCTTTCCAATACAATAGTACTTAAGGATGAGCATCCAGCAAAAGCATAGTTATCAATTGAGGTGGCGTTCTTCATCTCCACGGTTTTAAGAGATGTACATCCATAAAATAGTCCTGTCGGAATAGCAGCATTGTTGTTCAGTTCGATTGACTCAAGAGATACGCAATCAGCAAATGCCAGATAGCCTATAGCGGTAACGTTATTAAGTTTTACTGTTTTAAGCGATGAGCACAGTTCAAAAGCTTCTTCATAAACATAGTTTGCATGCTCCAGTTCTATTGATTCAAGAGAACTGCAGTTGTAAAAAGCTAAGGGCCCAATAGAAGTCGCATTCTTCATTTCTATCGATTCAAGAGATCTGCAGTTGCAAAAAGCAGACATCTCAATAGAAGTCACATTATTCATTTCTATTGTTTTAAGTGAATTGCAGCCGGCAAAAGCTCCCGACCCAATAGAAGTCACATTATTCATTTCTATTGTTTTAAGTGAATTGCAGCCGGCAAAAGCATCCTCTTCAATGGTGGAAGCATTCCGCATCTCAACTATTTTGAGCGACGTACATTCATAAAAAAGACAGCGCGCAATAGTGGATACGTTATTAATCTCTATGGATTCGAGAGATTTGCAATAGTAAAAAGCAAATTCCCCTATATTGTGGACGTTATTTATAGCTGCTGATTTAAGAGATTTACATACTAAAAAAGCACTCGAACCAATAGAAGTGACATTCGGCAGCTCTATAGATTCAAGTGATTCGCAACCGCAAAAAGCCACCTCCTCTAAAGAGGTGACGTTATTCATGGCTACTGATTTAAGAGATTCGCAATTCGAGAATGCACTTCTTCCAATAGAGGTGATACTATTCATATCGATTGATTCGAGGGACGTACATTCACGAAAAGCATCCGAACCAACAGCTACTACATCATAACTTTCATCCACTTTGTCAGGAATGACTATATCCTTAAGAATCGAGTCTTCATCATAGCCCGTGACAACTGCTGTCATGTCATCGTATAAAGCATACTTTATTCCATCCAAAGATATTGTACGAATATAATTAGCGCCATATCCGGTGAAATATGACACTGCCATGAGCAGCAGTGCCATACACCATTTTATAAGTGATTGATGTTTCATTTTTCAGTTAAAGATGTTGCAATCGTTTAGAATTTCACTTTTTCAGCTTTGCCATTGGCATGGCGAATGATATACACACCACGTGGAAGCTCAGACATTGCATCGCGCTCACCATGGTAGCGCTGTATGCCCTGGAGGTCGTACACACTTACCGGGCCGTCAACATCCTCAACCATAACATCGCTTACGCCTGATGGTAAGCCTTCTTCAATATTGTTAAACAAGCCCCATACAGGGTCGAAGAAGTACTTCTCGCGCGTACCGACCGGCACATATAGTGTTGCATCGGTGTATGTGGTCTCAGAGAACGTGTTGGCATTGGCACTTGGTGGAGTCTTTGCCTTGCATATCACGACATCCAGTTTCGTGTCTCCATTGAAAGCCTTCATCCCTATTTCCCTGACGCCCTCAGGAATCTCAAACGATTTCAAATTGTCACAATTATAAAAAGTATATTCGCCGATGCGTTCGAGACTTGACGGAACTATGCAAGTAGCGAGCATGTGACTGTATGAGAAAAATTTATCAGGCAATTCCTTATAATTATATGTTATTTCAACAGACGTGACAGTAGAACTGATAGTATAAAGATTATGAAAAAATGCTGTATTCGCAACGGGACGCCCCAGTACTACATTTTTGGCTCCTTGGATTGAGGAATCGTCACCTGACAGTGTTTTTATAAGATCATCACCTTCATCGAAAATGTAATTGATGCACGGCACGGAATAATAAAGTTCTGTTACAGTCGACGGTACGGTAGCGCTCTCAAGTGCAGGGGTTGCTGTGACTGCTTTTGCTCTGATTTCTTTAACCAAAGGATATTTTATAGATTCGAGAATGCTTAAGTTGATTGAATAGGCGTCTAAGATGTCATCTTGTGTATAATACTCGATGTTGTTGTCTATGTAATATGCAGAACCACCCGATACTACACGGCATTCCGACAGATCTAAAACACCAAGATTCTTCATGCGGTTGATTACAAGTAGATCAGAGCCGTTTATCTCTCCTACAATTTTCACGTACCATAACTTTGCCAGGTCATCGATATTTATCCTGTCTTTTAGTTTTCCGGCCACATTGTTATTATAGTAGCCTTTCAAGCCAAGTTCTTCGGCTTGATAACTTTCGTATGTAAAATCGCTGCCATCGCCCGCATCAGGTCCCCATTGGGCGAGGTATGTACATTTAGCGCCAAAAGGTACCGTAATCTTACAGTTCTTTACGTCTTTAAATCCAGAATTTAAATCAAGAGTCGGAGGATAGTTTCTTAAAAGCATGATGTTTTTTAAAGATACGCAGCCTTTGAACGCGTAATTGCCTATATACTTGACACTATTCATCTCTACGGTCTCAAGAGAGGGGCAATACATGAAAGCGGCGGTATCGATAGTACCGACTTTGTTCATAATCACCTTTTTGAGCGAAGTGCATTCTTGAAATGCAAAAGAACCAATACTTGTAACGTTGGGCAAATCTACCGACTTGAGCGAAGTGCAGCCCCAGAATGCAGATCCCTCAATAATTGTAACGTTGGGCAAGTCTATTGACTTAAGCGCTGTGCAGTCCTTGAATGCCGACCGCTCAATAGTTGTGACATTGAGTACCTCTATTGACTTAAGCGCTGTGCAACCCTCGAATGCCGAACTCTCAATACTTGTAACGTTGTTGGGCAGCTCTATTGACTGTAGGGAATTGCAGCCTTTGAATGCTAGCAAACTAATTACTGTAACGTTATATGTCGTAGTGCCATCTGAAACCGAAGAGGGGACAATTACGTTTACCGGTGTGCCCTCGTATTTATACACTTCGGCTGTTTGGTCATCGAATAATTGGTATATTATTCCGTCGACAGTAATTGTTTTTTTGTTCGAGTTGGCTGCAAAAGCCACACTATACGGCACAATCATCATCAATAGTGCCGCAAGCCATCTCATAAAAGACTTATCATTCATTTTTCATAGAATCAGATGTCCTTCCCAATACCCCAAAGCAGGACTAAATAAGAAAAGCGCGGGTATCGTGCTTGTTGCTTGTCCCGCAGTCGGAGGCCTTCGCATTGCCTATTACAGTAGAACAAGCAACACCGAAGCCCACGCATGTATGTAAGTAGCCATAAAGCCTTGCTTGCAATGATGCAAGCAAGACAATGGCGCTATTTACATCGCCATGAGCATCTACTGTTGCTGTATTCTTGACTGTAATTAGAAAGTTGCGAAGTTTCCGACCACCAAGAATAAGCGTCAAGTAAACGCCTTTTATTTTATAAGTATGTCTGTACCAATCGCCCACCCACAGACCCACGACCGGACCTCGGATAGCAGTCGGCACGCTGCAAATTTACATATTTTATTCTAACACACCAAATTAAACCTAAAATTTATTTCACACCAACTCAACCGCCATCTCCACACCTCAAGTCGCACAGAAGTCGCACACTTGCTGCAAATATCAGCAAATATCAGCAAAAATCAGCAAACACCCCAACGGCCAACACTCAAAAACACAGCAATTTATTTTCCGATTCTTTCCGATCTTTACCCGCCACCAGTCTGTTCTGGGCACCACAAAAGCGACTTAACTAAGTATAAATTACAAGTTAAGTCGCTTTAGTTTTATTCTGCATGCAAATTGCCAATCATATTTTAACAACAATAGGAATGAATCACAGCCCGGCTGCTCTTAGGATTGTTGCCATGATTATCATGGCGGTTATTACTTTGCCAATGTTTGCTCAAGTGAGTATCGCGAATTTCAAGGGTAATCGGAAAGGTGCTTTGTCATTCACATTCGATGACGGCCTTGAAGAGCATTACACTGTCGTTTTTCCCGAAATGGAGAAGCGTGCAATCAAGGGTACGTTTGCAATTGTCGGAAAAAATGTTGGAGGAAGCAACAAATATGGGCCGTGTGTGACATGGGAGCAACTCAATGAAATGGCAAACTCAGGCCATGAGCTGTCAAACCATGGCTGGGCTCACCGCACACTCACCAGGCTGACTCCGGAAGAGATAGCGACTGAAGTCGCGCAAAACGATACAGCGATTTTCAACAACACGGGACTCAGGCCACTGACTTATGTTTATCCCGGCAACCGCACCAATGACTCTATAATAGAATATGTAGGACGCAACCGAATATGCACGCGCACATCTCAATTTTCCTTAGGATCCAAACGTACTGCTGAATGGTTTGAAAAGAAGGTCAGAAGTCTTATTGATAATGGAGAATGGGGAGTCAGCATGACTCATGGTATCACATACGGATATGATGCTTTCGGCACAGTGGAAGCCTTCACCAGGATGCTTGACATAGCATGTGCGGAGAGTGATAAAATATGGATAGCTCCTCTTGCCGAAATCGGAGCATACGTCAAGCAAAAAGATAACACCACCCTTGAATTAGATGACAATGGGAAGATATTGTGCGTAACCCCCAAACTGTCATTATCCTCAGACATATTCAACCAAGCTCTGACGCTCCTCATTGACAAAGCCAAGTTCAACACGATTGTTTCAGTGAAACAGAATGAAAAATCGCTTAAAATTACCGAGACAGAATCATATTATATGGTGGATTTTATGCCTCACGGTGGCATGATTATATGCAAATATAAATGATTGCTTAAACATATTTTATCTGCCAATTGGAGTAAACTATAGTTTGTTGATGAGTCTGCAATTTTTTCGCCAGTTGCGTAGTCAGACAATCCGTCGCCAAATAGCTATGCCGATTGGCTTGTGTGCCAGAGGGGGCTGAGGGCGTGATTCTCGGCAACAGTGGGGTTTTGACACAGCGATGGGCAAGGGGCTGCCGGTGCAGTCGTCTTGCCCATCGTGCTGATTATTTTCTAATCGTATTTGTTATTTTCTCAGATAGAGCTGTTTCTTAGTATGTCATTACGGGGTCGAGTTCTTTGGCGGCTTCGATCATCTTTTCGAGTTCTTTGGCCGATGGAACGCGGCGTGTGAGTTTTTTCTCTGCGTTTACGGCTTCGAGTTTTGCAGCCAGAGCTTCAGGTTTGCGGTGGCGCAGCTCTTTTACGGTATCTACTCCTGCAGCTTCGAGCAGTTCGGCAAACTGCGGTCCTATGCCGGGCACACGATACAGGTCGGTATGGTTGGCCCACTTAAGTATAAGTTTGCAGCTGATGTCGGTTTGCTCTCCGAGTTTTTTTCTTCCTGCCGGTGTCTTGCATACTTCAAGATATTGTGCAGCGGTCTCTATTCCGGCTTCGTTTAATTTCGCAGCATAGGCCTCGCCTACTCCTTCGATTTCAATAACTTTGTAATTCATGTCAATCTTATTTATGGTTGCGAAGCGATAAAATCGGCAATTATTTTTTTAATTATTTTGTACTGCGGTGGATTATTTGCCGAAGAGTCCGCCTATTTTGCCTTTGATTTCCTCGATTACGCTTTCTTGTACGCCGTCGCCGTCGAGGTCGCCAATAAGGCCTGAGCCTTTCACTTTCTCAATGATTTCTTCCATTGAGAATTTGCTTGTGTCGATGCCTTTGAGGTGTTCGGTGACGGCTGATACGTCAAACGATCCTCCGAATTTTGAAGTCAGTTCTGATAAAATGTTCTGCAGATCCATAACTTTGAATTTTTGGTTAGTATTATTGTTAACTTATATCCTAACATATTTTACTGCCAAAATGTTTTGCATTAAGAGTGTGTTTACTTTTAACGCACGATTTAAGTTTTAAATCAAGAATGTATTTATTTCAATGGTTTCGCATTAATCCTGAGGTCTTTTTTGATGCTTTCCGCCAAGTTTCATCAGTCACATAGCTCGCTATGCTCCTTCTTCAACTTGCGAAAATCATTCAAAAAATACTCTCAGCCTTAACGCGAGTTAAAAGTAAACACACTCTTAGAGTGTGTTTGGATTTTTTTAGTAACTTCGCATTCAATAACTCAAAAGATACCAACCTAAAAACGCAAGCCTACATGGAAATCAGGAATTTGGAGAATATTGATTTTGACTCGATATTCCATGGCTTTGAAAAAGCTTTTGCAGACTACGAGATAAGCTTTGAGAAAGAAGAAGTACGCACCATGCTCAAAAGGCGCGGTTTTAATCCCAGGCTCTCTTTTGCCGCATTTGACGGCAACGAGATAGTGGCTTTCACGCTCAACGGTACCGGCTCTTTCAACGGTATCCCCACAGCATACGATACCGGTACCGGTACAGTAAAGGAGTACCGGGGCCACGGCATAGCCGGCAAAATTTTCGCCCATTCCTTACCGTTTCTTAAGGAAGCCGGCATACGGCAATACGTGCTTGAGGTACTTCAGAACAACCTTGGTGCAATATCGGTATACCGCAGGCTGGGGTTTGAAACTACTAGAGAATTTGATTGTTTCAGACAATCCATTTCGCAGATTGCCAACCGCTGCATTAATACTGAATGCACGGTGCGTGAAGTCGATGCCGATGTCATATTGCAGTCAAGCGGATATTGCGACCTGCTGCCCTCATGGCAAAACAGCTTTGAATCCATAGCGCGCGGCTGCTCCGGCCTCACATGCTTAGGCGCATTTGTCGGCGACACCATGATCGGATATTGCGTATTCGACCGCCACTCCGGAGATATAACGAGTATAGCTGTAATGCCCGCTTACCGCCGCAGGGGCATAGCTTCGCGTCTGTTGCAGGAAGCTGTGAAGATGATGAAAACCGACTTTATAAAGGTCTTGAATATAGACACCTGCGACCATCAGCTGCACGCATTTCTCCAAAACATGAATATACCGGTTGTAAGCAAGCAGTATGAAATGAATCTGCCGTTTTATAACAACTCTACGCCCAATGAATTGAGGTCTTAAACATCGTCTGCCGCATCTCTGTTATTAATATATCATACAACTAACAGACAATGAAAAGACTCCTGCTGATAGTAGACCCACAGGTCGATTTCATCTGTGGCGCCCTGCCGGTACCGGGTGCCGAGACTGCCATGAATAAGCTGGCCGGATATATCACCGATAACAGCGGCAAATATATGCACAAAGCAGTCACTGCCGACCGCCACCCCTTCAATCACAGCTCGTTCACCGAGTACGGAGGGATATGGCCGCGTCACTGTGTCCACGATACTGTAGGGGCTGCTATATGGCAACCGCTGTTCAACGCCTTGTATAACTCAGCCGGAGAGGTCTCAATGCTGTATAAAGGACAGATTGCCGACATAGAGGAATATTCCATCTTCAAGAATCAGCAAGCTGCCGACGCCATCGACCGGCTGATCCGCGAACTCGGCATAGAACAGATTGATATATGCGGACTGGCCGGCGACGTATGTGTGAACGACACATTGCATGATGGTATAGCCTGCTATGGCAGCGACATGTTCAATGTCCTCTCCGATTTTTCGCCCTCTATTGACGGCGGAACAACCCTTGACAAAACCATAACTGAAAATCGACTCAAATGCAACAGATAATAACTCATTTCACAGATGACGACCTGTATAAATTCACCATGTGCTGTGCGGTGATCGAATGTTTTCCACGCACCAGGGTGAAATACCGGTTCAACGACAGGGATAACACTGTTTATCCTCCCGGCTTCGCCGAGCTCGTGGCCGAGCAAATAGCCATGCTCGAGAATTTAAGGATAAGCGATGAGGAAATAACATTCATGCGCGAGAAATGCAACTA
Organism: uncultured Muribaculaceae bacterium; assembly: GCA_910586975.1. Classification (GTDB taxonomy): domain Bacteria; phylum Bacteroidota; class Bacteroidia; order Bacteroidales; family Muribaculaceae; genus CAG-873. The sequence goes on from CAJUKX010000019.1 coordinate 38,961, forward strand.
TATCCCGGCATGGTTCATGAGCTATCTGCGCGGATTCCGTTACGACCGCAGGTGGACAAACGTGTGGCAAGACCACGAGGGACATCTGCACATTGAGTTTGAGGGGAGCTGGAGCGACACCATACTTCTGGAAGTTAAAGTGCTGGCCATAGTGTCGGAACTCTACTACATCGTTACCGGCGAATCCAAATCATTTGATTACGAGGATTACTACCGCAGGTCTTACATCAAGGCCGAGCGATTGATAGATGCCGGATGCAGCTTCAGCGATTTCGGCACCCGCCGCAGAGCTTCAGCCAAGGCTCAGGAAACAGCAGTCAGAGCCATGTCCGAATGCAGCAGGAGCCATAAGGGTCCCGGCAGATTCACCGGCACAAGCAATGTTTACCTTGCCATGAAATATGACCTTACCCCCATAGGCACAATGGCCCACGAATTTGTATGTGCCATTGCCGGCATGTACGGACCGCTGATGGCCAACCATATAGCCATGACCAAGTGGGCGCAGACATACAGGGGTGCGTTGGGCACATTTCTTTACGACACATACGGTTGGCAGATTTTCAGCCTTAATTTCTCAACCGATTATGCCAATATGTTCAAGGGGCTGCGTGTAGACAGCGGCGACAACTATGAGCAACTCAATCTCATTGTCGAAAAATATCGTTCGCTGCATATTGACCCCGCCACAAAGCAAATCGTTTTCAGCAATGGCCTTAATGTCGACAAAGCCATAGCCATACAGAAATATGCGGCCGACAAATGCCAACCCTCGTATGGTATAGGCACTCACTTCACAAATGACTTTCCGGATATACGTCCACGCAATATCGTTATAAAATTAACTGAAGTCAAAATAACTGAGTCGTGGCCTTTTTATTCAAAGACATGCAAGTTGAGCGAGGATAAAGGCAAGTATTCAGGCGATCCTTCTACCGTAAAGATTTTTATGGATATATTGCGGATGAATTATTAACGCTTATTCCTTAATGTTTCACCCCATACCGTCATAGCATCATGGAGCATACCGATAATCATCACCACCACGAGGCTGAGATCAGCAATCTCAATACAGCGTTCAAGCTGGGCATCGTGCTCAATTCCATATACATAGTAGTGGAAGCCGCATTTGGGTTCTACTACAACTCCATGGGTTTGCTTTCCGACGCCGGACACAATCTGAGCGACGTAGCCACACTGATTATAGCCATGATAGCGTTCAAGATGGCGCAGCGTCCGGCCACCGAGCGCTACACCTACGGATTCCACAAAATGACCATACAGGCCTCGCTTGTCAATGCCGTGCTGCTGCTCATAGCCGTGGGTGCCATATTGGTAGAGAGTATTTCAAAACTGATACATCCGCAGGCTGTTGACGGCGACGTCATAGCATGGGTTGCCGGAGTGGGCGTGATTATCAACGGAGTCACCGCATGGCTTTTCATACGCGACAAAGACCGCGATCTCAACATCAAGGGTGCTTTCCTCCACATGGCCGCCGATGCACTCGTATCGGTAGGCGTGGTTGTATCAGGTATCATAATACACTTTACCGGCTGGTATATAATCGACCCGATAATAGGTATATGTATAGCCATAGTCATAGGTCTGTCAACCAAGTCGTTGCTGCGCGAGAGCATGCGCATGTCGCTCGATGCCGTGCCAGAAGGCATTGACTACGAGAAGGTAAAAACGGCAATCGCCGGAATAGACGGAGTGCGTAATGTGCACCACCTGCATATATGGCCGCTCAGCACCACTATTACAGCCATGACAACCCATGTGATAATAGACAATCCGGCAATGATGGACAAGGTGATAAACGACATACGCATGAAAATGCAGCAAATGGGCATAGGCCACAGCACTATCGAAGCCGAAACCAAAATTTTGAGCGCCGAGAACTCTGAATCGGACTGCTGATACCAAAAAATCACTACCTTTGCATAAATGTTTTATGCAACCGACATAGAGAGTACCCTGCATGCCCTCGCCGATGAACAACGGGCAAGGCAATTGCTGCGATTTTTCAAAACCGCACCGGGCCAGTATGGCGAAGGCGACATATTTCTCGGAATCAACAATCCTAATATTAGATTAGTGGTTAAGGAAGCTTGGAAAGAGACCCCACCCTGCGAGGCTGTCAAACTCGCCAAGTCCCCATTTCACGAAATACGACTGTGCGGACTGCTTATATTGCAGGAGCACTATCTCAGAGCCATGAAGAAGAAAGACAGCGATATGATGGACTCGATTTTCGGCTCATACCTCAACCTTCATCCCTTTATAAACAACTGGGATTTGGTGGATCTTACGGCAATAAAAATAGTAGGAAACCATGAGGTACTCAATCCCCACATCAAACTGATGGACGAATGGATCAACCCGCAGGGACACACCCTCTGGCAACAGCGCATTGCCATGGTGAGCACATGGATGCTTATACGCAATGGCAGAGCCGATGTATGCTTCAACCGGGCCAAATTTCTGCTGTCGAGTCCTCACGACCTGCTGCACAAGGCCGCCGGATGGATGTTGCGTGAGGCGTGGAAGAAAGGATATCGCGAGGATTTACGCGATTTCCTCGAAACCAACTGCGGTGCAATGCCCTCGGTGATGCTGAGCTACGCTTGCGAGCAAATGACCGCAGATGAGCGACACCTGTGGCAGCAGAGAAGAAAGCAAGCACGACAAATCGCTTGTCAGGCCGGCAAGTCCTAATTAGTGATATAATCAGATTACACATTTATGCAAAGAGATAAACTTGATTTCGGAAACGGGAAAATAAAACAGCTGTTCACTGCCATGTTTTTTCCTACTTTGATAGGTATGGTATTCAACTCAGCCCTGAATATCTGCGACGGCATGTTTGTAGGTCATGGTGTAGGCGCCAATGCTTTGGCCGCCATCAATATCGTGGCCCCGCTGTTCCTGATATGCGCCGGGGTAGGATTGATGTTTGGCATAGGCGCATCGGTCATAGGGGGCATTCGTCTGGCCGAGGGAAATATAAAAGCGGCCCGAATCATAATGACACAGGCATATATAGCCGGTGCTGTGATATTCGGCATAGTCATTCTGTGCTCACTGCTTTTCACGCGTCCCTTGCTGTACATGCTTGGCTGCAGCCCGCTGCTCGAGGGGCTGGCTACCGACTATCTGCTATGGTTGCTGCCTGGCCTGGTGTTCTTTTATCTGCAATGCGCCGGCATGATGCTCATACGCCTTGACGGCTCGCCGCGCTATGCCATGACCGTGCAGATTGTGGCCGCCATACTCAATATTTTCCTTGACTGGTATATGGTTTTCCCGCTCGATATGGGTATAAAGGGGGCTTCAATAGCCACATCCATCTCATGCATAGTTGCCGGAATAATGGTAGTTGCATATTTCCTGTTTTTCTCAGACAAACTTAAGTTCTACCGCCTGCGCCTTTCAGCCAAATCGCTCAGATTATCCCTGCGCAATATCGGCTACATGGCCAAGATAGGACTCGCCACATTCATCGCCGAACTTGCCATAGGTGTGATGATGGTGACGGGCAACTACATGTTTTTCTCACTTCTGGGCGAGGCCGGAGTTGCCGCCTTCAGCGTAGGCTGCTATCTGTTCCCGCTCATTTTTTCAATAAGCAATGCGGTGGCGCAGTCGTCACAGCCCATTATCAGCTACAACTACGGTGCAGCCAATGCGAGCCGTGTGCAGCAGGCTCTTAACGTGGCCATAGTGGCTTCAATACTCAGCGGTGTGGCCATATCGGCCGGCATGTGGGGCGGATCGGGCATATTGGCTGCAGTATTCCTTGACTCCTCGGAGCACGCCTACGAGATTGCAAAAGCAGGATTGCCCCTGCTGGGACTGTGTGCATTGCCCTTTGCCTTCAACATCACATTCATAGGCTACTACCAGAGCTGCGAGCGCGCCGTGCGTTCAATCATATATATGCTGCTCAGAGGAATCGTATTCATGATTCCCGGCTTCATACTGCTGCCACACGCTATAGGAATACCCGGGCTGTGGCTGGCAATACCCTTGTCGGAGCTGCTCACAATGATAATCATAGCCGCCGGCTACCTCATGCGCCGTGGAGCGCTTACAGTCAATTCTTAAAGTCAGCCATAAGCTCTTCCACTATCTCAGCCACAGGTTTGATGGTGCGGATGGTGGAGATACCGGTGTTGACACTTACGATGCCGTTTGTCACATCCCCATGGAGCATGGCCGGGCCCAGACCGCCCTTTTCCATAATTTCTTTGTGCAGGGTCTCGGCCGACTCTCCGGCGAGCAGACGGCGGTTGTAGTCAATGGCGGCCGGTGTGGGCAGCGACCTTTCATTCGGCGCCACGGCTACTATCTCGTTGCCGCTGCCGGCCACAATCATGTCCTTGACAATCTGTGCCGCCGGGCATTCGGCAGACGTGATAAACCTTGTACCTACATAAACGCCTTGCGCTCCCAGGGCAAATGCCGCACGCACGCCACGGATATCGTTGATACCTCCGGCGGCCATCACGGGCACCGACTTAACGGCATCAACTATCTCCGGAACTATGGTAAACGTACCCATGCAGCCCGCCGGTATCATGCCGCCTTCGTCAATGCCGGTAGCTACGATAATATCGGCTCCGTTATCCTCGGCCACTCGTGCCGATTCTGCTGTAGGATTTAGTTCGCGATGCACTATGATGCCCCCCGCAGCTTTTATGGCCTTGTAAATCACATCGTCAAATGTGCCCACAAGGCAGTAGACATTCACGTCGTTGGCCTTTGCCGCCGATATGGTTTTCATAGCATAGGCCCTGGTGCCGTCATCATGGGCCGAGAAGATATTTATACCCACCGGGGCGGATGTAAGCCGGCGCACCCGCGACAGCTCTATGCTTATACGTTCTTCAGTAGGGATTCTGCGGCCGTCGATTTCCTTGGGGCCGGCGTTGGGACCGAGCACACCCAGCGCACCGGCATTTGACACCGCCGCCACCATTTCGGCGTTATTTATCCAGTTCATCGGAGCCTGTATCAGGGGGTAGCGTGTGCCGAGAATGCGGCATATTGTATTATCGTTCATTTTCATGTATTTAAGAGTGTATTCAACATCATTAGAACAACTGCGCCCTGCTGTGGGTTCATATATTTATGAGCATCCGTTTAACTTGCACTGACGGGTTTTGCAATTTCGGTGAAAATTACTAACTTTGCCACATCATGAGTGAAGAAAAATACAATTTCGATTGCGTGGTAGACCGCCACAATACATACGCTACAAAATTCGAGGAAATGGACCTTAAGTTCGGCCGTCACGACCTGCTTCCCTTCTGGATTGCCGACATGGATTTCCAAGCCTGTCCGGCGATAATCAACGCCTTGCGCAACCGCCTTAATCATACCGTACTTGGTTATACCACACCTCCCGAAGAATTCTGGAGCAGCATAACCGGATGGCTGCACGCACGCCATGGCTGGCAGGTCGAGAATGAAGAACTTACGTTCATGCCCGGTCTGAAGAAAGGGCTGAGCCTGTGTATCAACTACTTCTCTCGCCCTGGCGATGCTGTCGTAATTCAGCCCCCGGTATACCATTCTTTTCACTCTGTGATCGAGGGCAACGGCCGCCGCGTGGCCGACAATCCTTTGCGCCGCGATGCCGACGGCACTTATAAAATGGATTTCGAGGGGCTCGTAAAGGTGATACACCGCGAGCGCCCTGCCATGATGATAGTCTGTAATCCTCACAATCCCATAGGTTTGCAATGGGACGCCAAAACCCTGATACGCGTTGCCGAAATATGCCGCGACAACGGCGTGGTGCTCATATCCGATGAAATATACGGCGATATGATGCTCGGCGGACGCCGCCACATACCTACCGCATCGGTATCGCCCGAAGCTCAGGAAATCACCGTGACCCTCGGCGCTCCGTCAAAGACTTTCAATATACCCAGCATAGTGAGCGCCTGGACGGTGGTGAAGTCGCCCCGTGTGCGCGAAGCGTTTTTCAACTGGCTGTCGGCAAGCGAATTCAATGCCCCGCCCTTAGCGGCCATGGTAGCCACGCAGGCTGCATACACGCATGGTGGTCCTTGGCTCGATCAGGCTCTCGAATATCTGCAGGCCAACGTTGACCATGCCGCAGACTTCTTCGCCCGCCGCCTGCCGCAGATAAAGCTATATCGTCCGCAGGCATCTTTTACCGTATGGCTCGATTTCAAAGGTCTCGGCCTGAGCAGCGAGGAACTCGTGGCTCTGCTTGTAGAGCGCGGTCATCTGGCCTTGAGCGAGGGCAGCACATTCGGCGCCGAGGGCATGGGATTCATGCGCATGAATATAGGTGTGCCGAGGGCTATTCTCGACGAAGGTCTCGAACATCTTGCCGAGGCTGTAGACTCTCTCGCCGACGGGCACCCCGCTGTACCGGCAGCCAAGCTCACCAACATACCTTTTGTGAAGATGAACGGCTTGGGCAACGACTTTGTATACGTAGATTGCATGGAGCGTCCGCTTGACAATCTTCCTGACCTCGCCCGCCGGATAAGCCGACGCCACACCGGAGTTGGCTCTGACGGCATTATCGCCATAATGCCGGGCAATGGAGCCGACTGCCGCATGCGCATATTCAATGCCGACGGTTCTGAGGCCCAGATGTGTGGCAACGGCATACGTTGCGTTGCAAAATATATCTACGACAACCGTCTTGTCAACGGCAACACAATCAGTATCGAGACCCTGAGCGGCATCAAGACCGTAGAGGTACATACCGGGCTCGACGGCCTTACCGACACGGTCACCGTAGATATGGGTGCGCCATGCTTTGAGGCAGTCAATATTCCGGTTTCATGCGTAGACGAGCGCATGATCGACATGCCGGTTGAAGTTGACGGCAAGGAACTGCGGCTAACGGCAGTGTCGATGGGTAATCCTCACGGCGTGGTATTCGTAGACAGCTTCGACGGCGACATCGTGTCGGAGCTCGGTCCTAAACTCGAAAATCACCCGATATGGCCCGAGAAAGCCAATATAGAATTTGTGCGTATCGACGACACCCACAACCTCTCAATGCGAGCATGGGAGCGCGGTGCCGGCGAGACCATGGCTTGCGGCACGGGAGCATGCGCCGCTGCGGCAGCAGCTGTAGCCACCGGCCGCGCACAATGGCCTGTGACAATGCGACTGATAGGCGGCAACCTCGGTCTTGACCTAAACACCGACGGCCACATAATGATGACCGGCCCCGCCGTAACCGAATACTCGGGCACCTACTACCGCAGTGAATAAAGGATGAAGTTACTGTTCTTTTTTATCAATCTCTGAGGGTTATGTCACACTCGCGGGGCTTCATAATCTTACTAATGTGGCTTTTCCATCAGATACTTTGATGAAAACGCCACATGTGGGATTTTCAACCCTGATGCCATTCAGATTATAATAAACCACATCATTACCACTTTCTGAGAACACATCCTGAACACCGGCGGATTGCAGGCTGATTGCTGTTTCTGTCACTTCAAATCTCACGCCATCGCCCTTTCTATCCAAATTTTGATATATCGGACGCCAATCGAGTGTTTCGGTTTTGAAAACCGGGTACACATCATAAGTACCAACGGGGAAATCCACAGCCGGTATTTCATAGAATCGCTTTAATGCCCTGAAACGATACCAATCCGGTCTATTGGCAATCAAATAAAACTCAGCAGATCCGTCGGTCGGAACACATCTCACTCCTTGTTGAATCCAAAAATCTGTCATGGACACATTTCGTATACCCTGCATGAACCATACCGTGGTTCCGGGAATCTTTTCATATTGAGATTTATCAGTTCTGAACATCTCTTCAAAAGCAAATGACGGTATGAATTCTGAATCATCCAACGCCGGTCGGATTCCTCTAACCATGGTATGATTTATCCGATAGTTTCCTCCTTCAAATGAGAAATCGCTCAATTTGAAATAGCCGTCGTTTTTGCCTTCCCAACCCCAATTTATATGGTAGAGGCCCTCCTCTGAATAGCCGTCCATCACAAAGGCATGCCTTGAGTGCCACACATCATTTTCTCCGCCATATAAGATAGGGCGCCCCTGGGCAAGTTCCTGATAACACATATCATCCCACTCATCGCCGGTAAACCACTTACTCTCCAAGTATTCCAGCCCTCGGTCATACCGCAAGTAATCAATCAAGCCTTTGCCGGCCAGATATACATGTGAACCGCTTGCGTATGGAGTATATTGCATCTCAGCTGCCGCACCGCATGCTGCCATCAATTCGGCAACTGCCCTTTGCTCCGGCTCAGTGGAATTGCTCGAATATACATCGGCCATATTGTTCCAATCAAATGCCACCGCCTCAAAGTCATAACTATGGTCATGATTATAGCCATCACGTGCGCAAGTCCACTGAATAGTACCGAGTCCCCTGTCAGGATATGAGTAAAAACGCATTATCTGGGCTATTGCAGTAGCCACACACCCGGTCACAGGCCTTACGCCATCATGCAGGGGGCATAAGCTGTTGAAAGGCTCTGCCTGGCCCCATTTGGTTGACAGCATGGGGCTTACAGGACTTCGGTCTGCATTATAACTACGCGAATGTGCTACATTGGCACCTCCTGAAATTCCAATGCTTTCAGAGTACTGACAGATCAACCACTGCATTGAAGGCGACATATCTTCTGAAAAGCCGCCCTCAAATGAGTAGGCAATCAGTCCGGGAAAATCGTCATCGGCAGAAGCAATGACATACATTGCCGGTGAAGAAAACACATATAATGTTTTTGCGCCATTATATTCTCGGCTATCCACCAACTTCAAATCAGCGACATTTGCATTTGTTTGCGTTAAAGAAGTCAATTCAAGCAACGCAGACTCCAACGCCTTGTCAGCACTTACACTTCTTGCACTCAACAGGCATGCGTCTAAAACACATACCATTAAGAATAATAACCCGGATACTTTTTTCATTTTGCAAATATACCGTTTTTCAGCAAAATAACAAGCTTTATCACTAAAAAACACAAGAATAAGGAAGAAGTTGTCACGATGAAAACAATGTGTATGCCCTCTTATTTCTCCATCATCATTATGGCGAAGCATGAATGGGCGGTCTGTTATTGCAGTCAGCTTATGCTCCGGAATTTTATTTTCTGTCAACACTGCACTTATTTTCTTTTTATATAGTTAGTTATCAGCATTGCGATAACTCCGATACACAGATACGTTGCGGCATAGGCAATAAACCACGGTTCATGAATATCAAAGAACAGCCATGTACCGACAAGAAATGCGACAGCAGATATTAGAGGCAGATTCCACAATTTTTTGATATTCCGTCCGGCGATAACTCCAAGTATTATGGAATAGATGGGGTTGATGACAAGGAATAACATCATACACAGGGCCATACCTGCACATTCTGATGCAAGTTTGGCTACTGCAAAAGGCAGTATGAACATGACGGCAATGGTTATGCCTACCCATTTGAGAGATGTCCGTTTCAGTTCATCAGTCATAATCAGAATATGCCCTTTAGTCGTTCATCGCAGAACATACTCGGAGTGAATTCCACTATCTGATAGTCGGCGATACCATTGATGTTAAACGGATCTTGCGAGATAATGGCGTTGACAGCCTCGCGGTCGGCGGCTTTTATCATTATAACACCCCCTATGCGCGGATTTTGCGGGCCGGACATAATGATATCCCCGGCGGCATAATGCTCCTTAAGATAATCGCGATGAGCCTGAAGATATTTATCAACTTCACTCAGAGTTTTCTTGTAAGATACAATAGCTATAAACATAATCTAATCTTTTGAATTATTAGAGGTCAGTTGGCGCACTCTGCGACCGAATACGACAGATGCGGCTGATGCTGTAGCTACACAGGACAATGGCGCGAGAGAATTGAAGGCATCGAAACAAGCCCGTATAAACGCTATTATTGCAATCGCAGCAAATACATACTGCATTATCCGATAAAACCGTAGTGTCTTCATTGCTTTATTTGAATAATTCGCAGAATCCCTGCTTGTTGAACTGATAGTACATCTCGATTCGCTCCGGGGTGTCGTTCTCTAGGAGCGACAACAATTCCTTGGCAAATTCAAGTGTGGCCGAGCCATTGGCTGTCACAATATTGGCATCCGATACGGCTTGTGCATTGATATATCCGTCGGGGTTAGTGTAGTTTTCTCCGCCCCATATACTCAACTGCTCAACTCCGTTGCCTGTGTGCTTGATGTTAGTGAGAAAGCCGTGCTTTGCCATAAAAGATGCGGCGTTGCAGATAGCTCCGACAATTTTACCTTTTGCAATGGCGTGCTTAACTATAGCCACGACTTTATCAGCGACAGGCGTCAGCCATCCGAAGCCACCGACAAGAACAAGAGCGGCATAGTCATCAGGCATAGTATCAAACGAATAATCGGGCAACAGACGGAAACCTCCGATTGATTTAACAGGCTCCATTGTCGGCGCGACAAATTTGTTGACATATTTAGGATTCTCTTTCAGTGCAAACTCGTCGGAAGCAACCGCCTCAGCAAGATAAACCATCTCATGCTCCGCAAAATCCGGAAGCAGAATATATAATATTTCGTTGTTCATAGTCTAATTGTTTTTAAGTAAGTAGTGGAAAATAGTTTATATCATCTGCTTGCCTTATGAGCGCAAGCGTGCAAAGCCGGTGTGGTACTCACCGCAAAGTTAATAAAAATCGTTGATATGTCATAGAGTCCGTTTTACACCTCTCTGCTGTTTGAACGGGTCAATGTAAAAACCCGGTTGTTAAATACTGAACAAAAATAGTTAAATTTG
>CAJUKX010000020.1 GCA_910586975.1 uncultured Muribaculaceae bacterium
TAAAGAAATTTCTCTTCCACTTTTAACACTTCAACCGGGTTTTTACATTGACCCACAAAAAACAGACTTGGATTTACTTCCCAAATAAAGTTCCGAATAAAAAAAGTGCTTGGCAATCGAATGATTATCAAGCACTTAAATCTAATTTAGTGGAGTATAGCGGACTCGAACCGCTCACCTCGACACTGCCAGTGTCGCGCTCTAGCCAGATGAGCTAATACCCCATTTGGGTTTTGCACTGCAAAGGTAAGGCTATTTTTTCATTTTTCAAACTGATTTTGCTTATTTAATATTCATTATGTTTTATTCTCATTTTTTTAAATTTCATACCCGCTTTTTTTAGTACCTTTGTAATGTTATTATTTTCTTGTACTTTAACCATGAATCGAATACTTAAAATCGCATTTTTAAGCCTGCTTCTTTTGTTATTCGCAGTCCCGGCTCAGGCTTCCGGCGACGTTGTCGTTGGCGCTGCCCGTCCCGACCAATATCTGCCCATACTCAAAGGCAAGCGTGTAGCTCTACTGTCTAACCACACCGGTACCGTAGGCGACAAACACATCCTTGACCTCATGCTCGAAAACGGCGTGAATGTAACCACTCTGTTCTCGCCCGAACACGGTTTCCGCGGCACTGCCGATGCCGGCGAACATGTAAACAGCAGCGTGGATGCTGCCACCGGTATTCCTATCGCATCGCTCTACGACGGCAAACGTCGCGGCCCGGCTCCTGAGGTTATCGACAGTATCGACATCATCGTATGCGATATACAGGACGTAGGTCTGCGTTATTATACATATTATTGTACTATGCTCGAGCTGATGAACAGTGCATCGCAGCACGGCAAAGAATTTCTGGTGCTCGACCGCCCCAACCCCAACGGCATGTATGTCGACGGCCCCATCCTCGACATGAAGTACAGCAGCGGCGTGGGTCGCCTGCCCATTCCTATCGTACACGGCATGACTCTGGGCGAACTCGCCAAGATGATTGTGGGCGAAGGCTGGCTCAAAGACAATGAGAAAGGCCTTACCCTGCACGTGGTTCCCTGCCTCAACTACACCCATGCCACCCGCTATGAGCTTCCCGTGGCTCCCTCGCCCAATCTGCGCACCATGCACTCTATATATCTCTACCCGGCCACCTGCTACTTTGAAGGCACTCCCGTGAGCCTGGGCCGCGGCACCGATGCCCCCTTTGAAATCTACGGACATCCCGACTACAAGGGCAGCGACTTCAGCTTCACTCCCCGCAGTGTGCCCGGTGCCAAGAATCCGCCCCTGAAGGATCAGCTGTGCTACGGCGTAGACCTGCGCGGACTTTCTGACGAAGACATCATTGCCAAGGGCGTAGACCTCTCGTATGTGATCGACGCCTACAACCGCACCGGTCTTGGCGACAAGTTCTTCACCAAATTCTTCGAGCTTCTTGTAGGTCGCGGCGACATTCGCGGCATGATCATGGAAGGCCGCTCGGCTGATGAAATCAAGGCCACCTGGGCCGATGATGTAAAATCATTCCGCAAACAACGTGCCCCTTACCTTCTTTACGCAGAATAACCATGTCACAACCGGTCATTGTCATCATCACCATAGCGGCATACTTTGTGCTGCTCATGATAGTGTCGTACTTCGCATCGCGCGGCAGCGACAACTCCACATTCTTCACCGGCAACCGCCGTGCGCCGTGGCCCATCGTGGCATTTGCCATGATAGGAGCGGCCATATCGGGCGTTACGTTTATCTCCGTGCCGGGCATGGTTGCAGCCAAGGGCTATTCATACCTGCAGATGGTGCTCGGTTTCATCGTGGGCTACTTCGCCATAGCATTTGTGCTTGTACCCATGTTCTACCGCCGCAATCTTATCTCCATCTACGGCTATCTTGAGCAACGCTTCGGCACCTCGTCCTACCGCTCGGGTGCATGGCTGTTCTTCGTATCAAAGATGCTGGGCTCGGCCGTGCGCTTCTTCGTGGTATGCGCCGTGCTGCAGCTGCTTGTGTTCGATCCCCTGCACATACCATTCACATTCAACGTAATAGTCACCATAGCCCTGATATGGCTCTACACCGTGCAGGGCGGTGTGAAGACCGTGATATGGACCGACACCCTCAAGAGCTTCTGCCTTATCATGTCGGTGATTCTGTGCATATATTTCATATCACAGAATCTTGAATTCTCGTTCTCCGACCTTACCACTGCCATAGCGTCGCACCCCACCTCGCAGATGTTCTTCTTCGATGACCCCAAGGCTGCCACATATTTCTGGAAACAATTCCTGGCCGGTGTGTTCATGGCCATAGCCATCAACGGCCTCGACCAGGACATGATGCAGCGCAACCTTGCCTGCTCCGACTCGCGCAAGTCGCAGAAAAACATGATTGTGAGCGGCATCCTCCAGTTCTTCGTCATCGCATTGTTCCTGCTGCTTGGTACCATGCTCGTCATTTTCCTCGACCGCACCGGTACTCCCATGCCCGCCAAGAGCGATGAGACCTTCGGTCTGGTAGCCTTCCACCCGTCGATGCCCGTGATTGTCGGAATACTGTTTGTTCTCGGCCTTGTGGCAGCGGCCTATTCTGCTGCCGGCTCGGCTCTTACCTCACTCACCACATCCTACACCGTCGACATCCTTCAGGCCCACAAGACCAAGGAAGGCGATGCCCTCACCCGCACCCGCAAGGGCGTGCATCTGGCCATGTCGGTAATCATGGGTCTGGTGATCATAGCGTTCTACTATCTGAGCGAGGAAGACGCCATCTCGGCCGTCTATACCCTGGCCTCATATACCTACGGCCCGATTCTCGGCCTGTTTGTGTTCGGCATGGCCCACAAGCGTCCGGTACACGACCGCCTCGTACCCCTGGTGTGCGTGCTGGCTCCCGGTCTGTCGTGGGTTCTGCAATGGGGGCTGCACCGCCTGTTCGGCTACGAAACCGGATTTGAACTGCTGCTCATCAACGCCGCCATCACCTACATAGGCCTGTGGCTGCTCTGCATAGGCAAACATAACGACACAACCGCCGCCAAAGTAACTGCCTGATGTCGTCAACCACCGTCAACCGCTGTGTCTGGCTCGTCGACACTATCCGTCGCTACGGGCGTATCACTCGCCGGCAGCTGCAGGACGCATGGCTGCGCTCGCCCCACAGCGAGGGCAAGCCACTTACGCGCCGCACCTTCTGCAACCACCGTCTGGCTGCCGAAGAGCTGTTTCATCTCAACATAATATGTGACCCGAAGAGCTTCGAATACTACATAGAACAAGACTCCACCGCCAGCGAGAGCGTGACCGACTGGTTGCTCAACTCGGTGAGCCTTAACGATGTGCTTATTGGTGCCCGCGACATCACCAACCGCATATTTGTAGAGAACGTACCCTCGGCACGCGAGTACCTCGGTGACACCATACAGGCCCTGAAGACCTCGCAGCGATTGAAGTTTGACTATCATCCCTATACCCGCTCACGACCCACAACCGGCGTTGTTGTAGAGCCTTACTTCCTGAGGCTCTTCAAGCAACGCTGGTATCTGGTGAGCCGCAATGTGGAGGAAGACCGCATAAAGACATACGCCCTCGACCGCATGAAATCGGTAAAACTCACCGGCGAAAGCTTCGAGTTTGACGAATCGTTTGACATGGAGAATTACTTCACAGATTCATACGGCATTGTGGTCACTCACAACGATCCACGCAAGATTGTGCTCAGGACCACGCCCCGCCAGGCCAAATACCTGCGTGCGCTGCCCTTGCACCACTCGCAGCAGGAAACAATCAGCGACTCGTTCTCGCTGTTCACATACCGGATGCGCCTTACCGACGACTTTATATCCGAGCTGCTGAGCCACGGACCCGAAATCACTGTGCTCGAACCGCCTGAATTGCGCGCCATGATGGAAACATCGCTGCGCGAAAGCTTAAAAAATTATGAAAACTTGTAACATCCTTCACTTTTTACAAGATTTTCACTATTTTTGCATTCAAATTTAAATCGTGTGTTAAATTCAAACACACTCTTAGGCACAATGACTGACAACACCTCCACCCGCAGCGATGCTGTGGTAATAATTCCAATGTACAACGAGCGTGAGAACGCCGCAGCTATCATAGATGCCGTAATAGGACTTAAGACGCCTTTCGACATCCTTGTGATTGATGACAACTCACCCGACGGAACTGCCGCAATCGTCAAAGACAAGATTCGCCAATACCCGGGTCGTGTACACATCATCGAGCGCCGCGGCAAGCTCGGTCTCGGCACTGCATACATCGCCGGATTCAAATGGGCTCTGCAGCAGGGCTACGACATAATCTGCGAGATGGATGCCGACTTTTCGCACAATCCCGACGACCTGCCCAAGCTCTACAACGCCGTCAGAAACGAGGGCGCCGATGTGGCCGTAGGCTCGCGATACGTCACCGGTGTGAATGTTGTCAACTGGCCCATGGGGCGTGTGCTCATGTCTTACTTCGCATCTAAATACGTGCGTCTGGTCACACGAATTCCCGTGCAGGACACCACTGCCGGATTCGTATGCTACTCGGCCCGCGTACTCCGCACCATCGACCTCGACAAGGTGAAGTTCAAGGGCTACGCATTCCAGATTGAGATGAAATTCACCGCCCACAAGTGCGGATTCACCATCAAGGAAGTGCCTATCATATTTGTCAACCGCGTTCTCGGAACTTCCAAGATGAACTCAAGCATATTCGGCGAAGCCGTATTCGGCGTAATACGCCTGAAATGGAATTCATTGTTCAAGAAATTCCCCGCGCCACATGACACTAATCCATAATGCCCTGATAGTGGCCGACGGCGCCACCGCTCCCTTTACAGGATGGCTCACATTCACCGACGACAGAATCACTGCCATGGGTGCCGGACAGCCCGATGCAGCCACACTCGGCACTGCCGGCGAAACCATTGATGCCGGCGGCGCTTACCTGCTCCCCGGTGCCATAGACTGCCACGTGCATTTCCGCGAGCCGGGTCTAACCCACAAAGCTACCATTGCCTCTGAAAGCAAAGCCGCCCTGGCCGGAGGTGTGACATCATACATTGAGATGCCCAACACCAAGCCCGTGACCACCACAATTGCCGCGTGGGAAGACAAGATGCAACGCGCCTCCATGTCATCAGCCGCCAACTACTCATTCATGATAGGAGCCGCAGCCGACAATCTGGCCGAGCTGCAAAAGGCCGACTTCACCCGCATTGCCGCAGTCAAGGTGTTCATGGGTTCGTCTACCGGCAATATGCTGCTCGACAACGACTCATCGCTGCGCGCTGTTTTTGCCGATCAGGCAGGGCGCATAGTAGTGCATGCCGAAGACCAGTCGGTAATCGACAGCAACATCGCCCGTTTCTCGCCCCTGCCCGACCCCGACAATATGTTGTGGCACACACGCCTGCGCTCAAACGAAGCCTGTATACGCGCCACCGAACGCGCCCTTGAGCTGGCATCGCGCTATGGCGCTCGTCTGCATGTGGCCCACGTCACCACTGCCCAGGAAACATCGCTGTTTGATGCAGCTCCGCTGCCTGCAGGCAAACAGTACACAGCCGAGGTATCGCCCCACCACCTGCTCTTCACCCTCGACGACTATCCACGCCTGGGTTCGCGTATCAAGATGAACCCGGCCGTAAAATCGCAAGCCGACCGCGAGGCATTGCGCCGTGCATTGACTGAAGGACGGCTCGACATCATTGCCACCGACCATGCTCCACACCTGCTCAGCGAGAAGGCCGGCGATGTATTCCACGCCATGTCGGGTGCGCCCATGATTCAGTTCTCGTTAGTAAAGATGCTCGACCTCTTTGACCCCGCCACGGTAGTAAGGCGCATGTCAGAGGCTCCGGCAGCACTCTTCGGCATCAGCGGCCGCGGCACCCTTGCTCCGGGCAATTATGCCGACCTCGTGCTCGTAGAATGCCTTGATACACCGCACACAATCAGCGACTCTGACGTAATAAGCACCTGTGGCTGGACCCCGCTTGCCGGCACATCCACCGGCCACCGCGTGGTACGCACATGGGTAAACGGCGGCCTCGGCCCCCGCGCCCTGCAATTCAAGGCCTGAAAAAGAGCTGATTTTTTTGCCGTCTTAGAGTGTGTTTGAATCATTTTATCTTCAATTTCACAATATAATCATTTTTGTGTGTTAAATTCAAACGCACTCTTAACATTTTTTTGTACCTTTGTCGAACTTTTGTATAGGGTACATGCTGTGCCTTGGCATCATTCACATTTCTAAACTATTATGGATTGGATAACAGATCTTATTTTCCCGGGTAATACTTCGATTGCCAGCACCTTGGTGCTGTATTCGTTTGTAATAGCCGCCGGTATCTATATCGGTAAGGTGCGAATTGCCGGCGTATCGCTCGGGGTGACTTTCGTCCTGTTTGTAGGCATTCTTATGGGACATTTCGGCTACACGGTCGACTCTAACATTCTGAAATTTGTCCGCGAATTCGGACTGATTCTGTTTATATTTGCCATAGGTATCCAGGTTGGACCCGGCTTCTTCTCGTCGTTCAAGAAGGGAGGTGTCACACTCAATCTGCTCGCAGTGCTGGGCATATCGCTCAACGTTGTGATTGTGGTATGTATCTACTTATTTGGCAATGTACACGATATCAGCGCCTTGGTAGGCGTGATGAGCGGAGCCGTGACCAATACCCCCGGCCTTGCGGCAGCCCAGCAGGCCGTGTCGCAGATTACCAACTCGCCCGAGCAGGCCAATCTCATGGCTCAGGGTTATGCAGCCGCATATCCGCTGGGTGTGATAGGTATTATCCTCTCAATGTTTGTGGTGAAGGCCGTATTCCGCATAAATGTCGACGATGAAATCAAGCAGCTCGAAGAAGAGCACGACTCATCGCAGCTCAAACCCGATATCCTCGACATCCGCGTGACCAACAAGCTCATCGAGGGCAAAACCCTGCTCGAACTGCACGACGTTATCACCTGCAACTTCGTGGTATCGCGCATCATGACCAAAGACAATCAGATCATCATCCCCAAGTCGTCTACCACCATCAGCGACGGCGACATACTCCACATAGTATGCTCGGCTCAGGATTCCGAACGTTTCCACTCGGTACTCGGTCCCGACTGCGAGATGGACTGGGAAACCACCCCCCTGCCCGTATATTCGCGCCGCATACTCGTCACCAACTCGCAATTCAACGGTGTGGCCCTCGGCTCGCTGCGCCTTCACAACGGCTATAAGCTCAACGCCACCCGCGTCAACCGCGCCGGTGTCGACCTGCTGGCTTCGCCCTCGCTGCGCCTGCAGATGGGCGATCGTATCACCGTTGTAGGTAATATCGAGGATATCGACCGCCTGGCATCACGCCTCGGTAACTCAATGAAGCGTCTCAACCAGCCCAACCTCATCACCATCTTTGTCGGTATCATATTCGGTATCATCCTTGGTTCAATCAACCTCGGCTTCGGCATGAAACTCGGTCTGGCCGGTGGCCCGCTGGTTGTAGCTATCCTGCTTAGCCGCTTCGGCTACAAATTCAAGCTCGTTACCTACACATCATCGTCGGCATCGCTGCTGCTGCGCGAGTTGGGTATATGCCTGTTCCTTGCATCAGTCGGCATCGCGGCCGGTAAGGACTTTGCCTCAGCCGTATTCAACGAAACCGGTATGTGGTGGGTAATCTGGGGCTTCATTATCACCGTTGTTCCCCTTATCGTGGTTGGCCTTATAGCACGCGGCAAAAACCGCATCAACTTCCTCTCTATCATGGGTCTTATCTCGGGTTCGTACACCGACCCACCGGCACTTGCCTACGCCAACAACTCAACAGCCAACGACGCTCCGGCCGTGGCATACTCCACTGTATACCCGCTCACGATGTTCCTGCGAGTGGTGGCCGCACAGGCTCTGGTGCTGATATTCGCCTGAACCAAACACTCCCGATTTTGTTATAGAGATAGTAAAATAACCCTTTAAAACGAAATAACAATGAGTGAATTCAGCGAAATCATAGCTTCATCCAAACCTACCCTTGTAGACTTCTTCGCCACATGGTGTGGACCCTGCCGCATGCAGTCGCCCATCCTTGAGGAAGTCAAGAACCGCGTTGGCGACAAAGCCACCGTGCTCAAAATAGATATCGACAAAAATCAGCAGCTCGCAGCCCAGTATCGCGTGCAGAGCGTCCCCACCCTCATCCTCTTCCAGGGCGGCGAAGCCTATTGGCGCGCAGTAGGCGTACAGCAGGCCGACGTGCTCGAATCTAAAATCAACGAAGCTATCAAGAAAGAATAATATATCTTTAATTTATATTATCCCCGAGACCGCGTTCACGATTGAATGCGGTCTCGTTTTTTGCAGGTATATTTGCATCAAAAAGTTCGAAAAAAGTGCGGTTTTTGAATACCCGCACTATTTCCGAACTAAAATATTTGCATTTGGGGGTGTTGGTGTTGTATCTTTATAAATTTTTTCGCAATACGGCGGCTTACGCTTCCATCACAAATGTGTTAATACAATATTTTGGCACGGATTGCGTTATAATGTATAATGAAACGCAATTATCTCTCTTTTCTCTTTTCTGCAATTTTAATTGTCTTTGCCTTGGGCTCTTGCATCGAGGACGGTTTCACCACATCCCCGTCCGACCAGCCCGTTTTCTCAACCGACACCCTCGACATGGGTGTCATATTCACCGAACAAGCTTCTACCACCCACCGCTTTACGGTGTATAACCGCGCCGATAAGTCGCTGAATATCTCGCATATATCCCTATCGGGAGAGAATGCCGGGTATTTCAGGCTTAATGTCGACGGATTCAGCGGCAAGAGTTTTGACAACGTTGAAATCCGTGCCAACGACTCTATCATAGTGTTTGTGGAGACTACACTGCCCGCCAACGGCGGCAACCTGCCCGTGCAGATTGATGCCTCGCTTGACTTCCTGACCAACGGTGTGAGCCGGTCGGTGATCATTGCCGCCAGCGGCCGCGACGTCACCCGCCTGTATGCGCATACCGTGACTGAATCCACCACACTGAGTGCCGACAAGCCTTATCAGATTTTCGACTCGCTTGTAGTGGCTCCCGGTGCCGTGCTCACTATTCCGGCAGGTGCGGAGCTGTTTTTCCACGACAAGGCGTCGATGATAGTCCACGGCACGCTCATAGCCCGTGGCGAGTGCGGCAACGAAATCACCATGAGCGGCGACCGCACCGGCAACGTGGCCGCCGACATATCGTTTGACATAATGTCGCGCCAATGGGACGGCCTGCATTTCACGCCCTCATCCACAGCCAACGAGCTGAGCTACGTGCATCTGTGCAACACCACCAACGGTGTAACCGTCACAGGCCCGGAAGAGTCAGACTTATCTGAGGCTGATTACACGCTGCTGCTTATAAACTCGCGTCTGCGCAACTCGGGCAACTACGCCCTTGAGGTGCACAATGCCAACCTGAGCGCATACGGAACAGAGATAGCCGAGGCTGCCTCGGGCGCACTGCTGCTCGACGGCGGCAGCCACATCATAAACCACTGCACGCTCACCAATTACTATCTGTTTTCGGCACTACAAGGCCCCATATTGCAATTTACCGAAGACGATAACGAAACTCCCACTCCGGCCGCCGAGATATCCAATACCATAATCTACGGCCTGGGGCGCGACATATCGCACGGCGACCTCACCGGCACCGACATATATCTGCGCTCGTGCCTGCTGAAGAGTGCCGGCGACGACGATGATAATTTCATCGAATGTCTGTGGGACACCGACCCGATGTTCTACACCGTGCGTCAGGACTACTTCTTCGACTACCGTATACAACCCGAATCAGCAGCCATAGGCGCCGCCAATCCCGCCCTTACAGCCCCGCAATCAGCATCAGACCGCTATGGCCTGCCGCGCGGTGCTGCGCCCGATCTCGGAGCCTACGTATTCAATCCCGACCTGCAACAATGAATCACAATACTGCCCGTCATCACATACGCCCAATGTGGGTAAGCGGCTTCATTATGGCAGTCGCCGTACTGTTTGCCGTCCTCACACCCGCAGCCGCATCGGCCGCGAGGCTTAACGACAAGATAGAGAACCGCCCCTACGCCGACCTGCGCCGCTGGCATCTCGGTTTCTCGATTGGCGTCCATACCCAAGGGCTGAGGTTTGCCCACAACGGCTTCATAACCGACGACGGCCAGCAATGGCGCGCCGAGCAGGTGAACTATCAGCCCGGATTCTCGGTGAGCGGCCTTATATCGCTGCGCCTTAACACCTACTTCTCGCTGAGATTCTCGCCCGGTATGATGTTTGGCAGCCGCGACATACGTTTTCTCGACATAAACAACGGCACCGAAGAACGCCAGAACATAAAGTCGACCTACGTCACCCTGCCCATCGACCTTAAGTTTGCCGCCCAACGTGTGCGCAACGCCCGCCCGTATCTGGTGGGTGGTGTGATGCCGGCATTCGACGTATCGAAAAAGCGCAACGACCTGCTCAAGCTGTCATCATCCGACATGTTTATCACCGTAGGCTTCGGCTGCGACTTCTATCTGCCCTATTTCAAACTCATCCCCGAGCTGAAGTTCTGCTTCGGGCTGCGCGATGTGCTCGTACACGACCGCCCCGAGCTGGCCGACGACCCCTCGCGCTACAAGTACACGCAATCCATCTCCAAAGCCACCTCAAAGATGATTTGCCTAACATTCTACTTCGAATAGAATCATGAACCGCCACAACCACAGCATATTCCGCCTTTTGATTCTTACAGTGCTCGGCGCCATGGCCGCCGTGTGTCCGCAGGTACTGTCGGCGCAGACCGATGCGCAGCTCACCCAGTACTATCAGGTGCCCACGCTCTACAATCCCGCGGCTGTAGGCTCGGCAGGCGACTTCATCTCGATCCGCGCCGCCGGACGCCTGCAGTGGGTAGGCATAGACGGTGCTCCCAAAACCTTCCTTGGCACGGCCAACATGCCTTTCAAGCTCTTCAACAAGCGATTCGGTGCCGGTATTGTGGTACAACAGGAGTCGATAGGTCTGTACAAATCGCTGAACTTTGCCGCCCAGTTGGGCTTCAAATTCAAGAAATTCGGCGGCGAATTCACCGGTGCGCTCCAGTTTGGTCTGTATGACCAGCGCTTCAACGGCTCGGACGTCTACATTCCAGACCAGGACGACTTCCATCAGGGCACCGACGACGCCATACCCACCACCGACATCCACGGCTCGGCCCTCGACCTGGGCGCCGGCCTGTATTTCAACGCCCCCAAGTGGTATGCGGGCATCTCCATGACCCACCTGTCGTCGCCCACAATCAAGATGGGAGGCGAGAACGACGGCTCCACACAAGGCTCACAGCAAAATATCTACGAATTTAAGGCTCCGCGCACACTTTATTTTACGGCCGGATGCAATATTCCGCTGAAAAACACGTTATTTGAATTGATGCCGTCGATGCTGGCAAAGACCGATTTCACAAATACCACAGCCGAAATCACAGCCCGCGCCCGATACAATAAGTTCATCTCCTTTGGCATTGGATACAGATGGGACGATGCCGTAGTTGCCACTATAGCCGCCGAAATCAAGAATTTCTTCATAGGCTACAGTTTCGACTACGCCACTTCATCAATCCACTCCGCATCATCGGGGAGCCATGAGATTGTAGTAGGGTACTCATACAAGCTGAATCTCGGCGAGAAAAACCGCAATCGCCACCGCAGCATCCGCATCATGTAGTTCTATATCACACAATTCTCTTCATACCAATCATTTGCTATGACTTACAGCCACAAAATATCTCCCCTGGCGCTTTTCGTCGCTTCCATGCTGCTGATGGCGCTCGCATCCTGTGCTTCCGGTTCACGCTCGGCCACCGGTGGCGAAGTTACAGGTGTCGGTGGCACCTCTTTCACCGAACCCACACCCTACGGCATGGTGCTCGTAGACCGCGGCTCCATGAAAGTAGGTGTTAACAAACCCGATTCGGCATGGAATCTCGAAGCCGATGCACGTGGCATCAGCGTCGACGGTTTCTGGATGGACGAGACCGAAACCACCAACGGCAAATACAAACAATTTGTGTTCTGGGTACGCGACTCAATCATACGCGAACGCCTGGCCGACCCTGCCTACGGCGGTAATGAAGAATTCAAAATCGAAGAAGACCGCGACGGCAATCCCATCACTCCCCGCCTTAACTGGAACAAGCCCATACCTTGGCGCAACCCCAACGAAGACGAGGAACGCGCCATACAGAGCGTATATCGCACCAATCCCATCACCGGCATAAAGGAACTCGACGGCTCTCAGCTCAACTACCGCTACGAGGTGTACAACCACACCGAAGCGGCCCGCCGACGCAACCGCCTTGACCCCTCGCGCCGCGACCTCAACACCGACCGCCCCGTGGCCACCGATATGCCCACCATATCCAAGGACACCGCATATATCAACGACGACGGTCGCATCATACGCGACGTCATAACCCGCCCCCTGAGCGGCGAATACGACTTCCTCAACACTTACATTGTAAACGTATACCCCGACACCACCGCATGGGTCAACGACTTTGAGAACGCTTACAACGAACCGTATGTGAGAATGTACTTTTCGCACGGCGGCTACACCGACTACCCCGTGGTAGGTGTGAGCTGGGAGCAGGCCAACGCATACGCCAACTGGCGTACCGACTTCCTGCGCCGCGCCCTTGGCCGCGACGGTGTGTACATCGAACCCTACCGTCTGCCCACCGAGGCCGAATGGGAATTTGCAGCCCGCGCCGGCGTTGACGAGAATATGTATCCCTGGGACGGCGACCTGGCCCTGAGCGAAGACAAAGGTTGCTTCTATGCCAACTTCAAGCCCGGCGAAGGCAATTTCGTGCGCGACGGCCACATAATAACATCGCGTGTAGGCACCTACGCGCCCAACGACTTCGGCCTGTACGACATGGCCGGTAACGTGAGCGAGTGGACCTCAACGGCCTACACCGAGAGCATCAACCGTCTGACCTCGGATCTCAACCCCGAATACCGCTACGACGCCGCTCCCACCGACCCCTACAAGCTCAAGCGCAAGATTGTGCGCGGCGGTTCGTGGAAAGACGTGGCCCACAACATACGCTCAGACCTGCGTATGTGGGAATATCAGAACGAACAGCGCTCATACATAGGCTTCCGCTGCGTGCGCTCGCAGATCGGCTTTGCCCGTGGCAACAAACTTAAGACCAATAAAAAATAACCCCTGTACACTACTATGGGAAAAGTCCAAAAATATCGCCGTGGTATCGGCGCCTTCATATCAAGCGAGAACGGACAACGTTTCTTCAACTTCGCCTATTCAATCGGTGCGGCCATCGTAATATGGGGCGCATTGTTCAAGATTCTTCACCTGCCCGGTGGCAACGCCCTGCTGTCTATAGGTATGGGTACGGAGGTACTGATGTTTGTGCTCACAGCATTTGACCGTCCGCCGCGTGAATACCAGTGGGAACAGGTCTTCCCGGCCCTCAAAGGTGAAGGCCAGCCCATAGAGGGTGGAATAGGCGGTGCCGGCGTCACCCAGACCATACTTGTCGATGCCGAGGGCAATCCGGTGTACGACGCCCAAGGCAGCGTGGTATACGGCGGCACAGCACAGCCGGCTCAGGTGCAGGGTGCTCAGGTAGACATGGGTGGCGCTCAAGAGGCCTCGCAGGCTCTCACCGAGCATCTGTCAACTCTGGCGCAGGACATGCAGGCTCTGCACGAAACCACCTTGGCCCTCAACGAAGTAAGCTCAACCCTCAACCGCAACATCACCTCGCTCAACACACTCTACGACCTGCAACTGCGCTCTATCACGACTCAGCTGCACAACCTCGACAATGCCGCCCAGGGTATAGCCACGATAAGCGATTCGTATGCCCGTACCGCGGCACAGTCGCTCGCATGCAGTCAGGAAACCGAAAAGATGGCCCATAACATAGCACAGCTCAACGCCATATACTCGCGCATGCTCACGGCCATGATGCCTCAGCAGCCCTTTGCAGCTCCCGCACAGGCACCGGCTCAACCCGACCCCTCGGCACAGCCCGCAGTTTGATAGATAAGCGTTAACATTTGTTACTAAACAACCTATAAATAAATATGGCAGCAAATTCAGCCCGGCTCTCCCCTCGTCAGAAGATGATAAACCTCATGTATATCGTCCTCACTGCCATGCTCGCTCTCAACGTGTCAAGCGATGTGCTCGACGGATTCACCCAGGTACACCAGGGCCTGAACCGATCGAACCAGAATGTCGCTACCCGCAATTCAGCCATATTCGCACACATCGAGGCCTTCGCCAACCAGAATCCCGACAAGGGACGCTCGTGGTATGAGAAAGCCGTGCAGGTAAGACAGGCCACCGACTCGCTCAACTCGCTCATCGACTCGCTCAAATACAAGATTGTGCGCAAGGCCGACGGCGACGATGCCGACCCCGACAATATCATAAGCCGCGACGACCTCGAAGCCGCAGCCGTGGTAATGCTCAATCCCGCCAATCCGCTTGGAAAACAGCTGCGCCTGTCGGTCGACAATTTCAGAGAATACATCACCACTTTCATACCCGACTCGGTGAAGCGCTCCAATATCAACGATATACTGAATACCACCGCAATACTGAGAAAGGGCAACCTCACTCCACAGACCTGGGAAGAGAGTAAGTTTGACCAGCAGCCCGTAGTGGCCGCGGTGACTCTGCTTTCCAAGCTGCAAAACGACATACTCTATGCCGAAGGCGAGGCACTCAACACTCTGTACAACCAGATTGACGCCGGCGACACCCGCGTTAACTCGCTCGCAGCTCATGTATTGCCCCAATCGCGTACCATAATGCGCGGCACACCCTACTCGGCTACCATACTGCTGGCCGCGGTCGACACCACCGCCCGCCCATCAATCACCATCGGCGGCAAAGAACTTCCCGCAGGCGAGAATACATATGAATTCACCCCTAACGCCACCGGAACATTCACATACGAGGGCTTCCTGTCGGTTCCGCACGACGACGGCACCGTAACACGCCACCCGTTCAAGTCGGAATACACCGTCATCGAACCCACAGCCACCGTATCGGCCACTATGATGAACGTGCTCTATGCCGGTATCGACAATCCCATCTCCATATCTGTGCCCGGTGTGCCCAATTCATCAATCAACGCAAGCATCACCGGCGGAGGGTCGCTCGTACGATCGGGCGACACATGGATAGCACGCCCAGGCGCTCCGGGTCAGGAAGCCACCATCAACGTCACCGCCAATCTCGACGGCCGTCAGGTGCAGGTGGCAGCAATGCCCTTCCGTGTGCGCAAGCTGCCCGATCCCACTCCGTACATCACCATTGCCACAGCCGACGGCGGCACCGACTCATACAAAGGCTCGCGCCCCGTAGCCAAGGCTCTTATACTGAAGTCAAGCGGCATACAGGCTGCCATTGACGACGGACTTCTCAACACACCGTTTAAGGTGCAGTCGTTTGAAACAGTATTCTTCGACTCTATGGGCAACGCCATGCCCGAAACCTCAAGCGGCTCGGAATTCACCCCCCGCCAGCGTCAGGCTATACAGCGCCTGCAACGCGGCAAGCGGTTCTATATAACACGCATCAAGGCCGTGGGACCCGACGGCACCACCCGCACCCTCGCCCCTATGGAAGTTATAATCAACTAAGACACACTCTACGACAGACTCATAACATACTCATATATGAATCATCTCCGTCACATCCTCGCTATAGCAGCGATTATCATATCCACCCTGGCCGCATCAGCCCAAGACGCTTCATCGAGCGCTTCGGCTCCGGTGCGCCGACGTGCCACCGACCGCAATGCGCGTCAGCAGACCGACAATGCCATATCGCAGCGCATGCAGAATCAGTTCTCGACCTCCGACCCTCTCACCTCAGGGCTGTCTGAAGCCGACCTGCAGTATCTGCGCATCATCTACCGTCAGCTCGACCTCACCAAAGATGCCAACGCTCCGCTCTACTTTCCCGAGCAGCCAATCGACGGCTCTGAAAACCTGTTCCGCATAATCATGAAACTGCTCGTAGACGGCAGTCTGCCCGCATACGAATATCTTGACGGACGCGAGGTGTTCACCCCCCAGTATCAGGTGAAAGTGAAGGATGTGCTCGACCGCTTCTATATACCTTACACCGAGGCCAAAGGGTCGACAGAGAAGAATCCAAAGTTCCAGATAGACGAGGCCGACGTACCCACCAACGAAGTCCTCACATACTACATCATAGAACGCTGGACATTCGACACACGCCACAACCGTCTGCGCCCCACCGTAGAGGCAATATGCCCGGTGCTGCACCGTGCAGGCGACTTCGGCGGCGATGCCGTGCGCTATCCCATGTTCTGGATCAAGTACTCCGACATACGCCCCTACCTCACCCAGCAGGCCATATTCACCTCTGACGACAACAATCTGCCCACCTCGTCATACGACGACTACTTCACTATGACCCGCTACAGCGGCGACATATACAAAACCCGCAACCTGCGCAATCAGTCTATGGCACAGCTCTATCCCGATGCCGAAGACCGCCAGCACGCCCAGGATTCCATACAGAACCGTCTCGACACTTTTGAGAAACGCCTTTGGACTCCCACCCGCGAGGAACTTCAGGCAGAACAAGAGCGCCGCGATTCAATAGCAGCCGCGGCAGCCGACACCCTCTCGCTCGACGAGCCGGCAGCTCAATCAGTACGTTCTTCAAGAGCCGCACGCTCGGTACGTGCCGAAAAAGCTACCAACAAACGCTCTACCAAGACCTCAACCAAGAAAAAGAAACCAAAACAGATAAAGGAATCATCAGCATCCCGCTCATCATCAGCGGTACGCTCAGTCCGTAGACGCAAATAATCTACCTATGATAAAACCCGCAGAGGCCGCGCCATTATAATGGTTCGGCCTCTGTCTGTTAATGAGCTTATCTGATGGAGTCAGAAATGATTATCAAACAGTTTTTTTATTCTTCCCTCTCTATAATTCCTTGAACCAAGCGCCTCAATTCATCTCGATTTGGAAGATATAGCTGATATTTGGATACAAATATATTACTATCCATGCCGTAGGTGGCATATTCAACAACAAGTTCGTTTTTTGAATGCCCCAACACTATGCCTATTGGCTTGTTGTCATCGGGCTGAGATACTTCATTTGCAAAATATCCCAAATACATATTCATCTGACCAATGTCATAATGTTTTACTCCCGAACGCTTCAGATCAATTAAAACATAGCATTTTAGTATAGCATGATAGAAAACCAAATCCACATGATAATGCCTGTTTCCTATTTGAATAGGATATTGTTCGCCTATGAATGCAAATCCCTTCCCCAATTCAAGCAAGAATTTCTGCATATTATCAATCAATGCCTTTTCAAGACTTGATTCTGAATATTGCCTTTCTTCCGGTATTCCTAAGAATTCTAATACAAACGTATCTTTTACGGCATCTTGTGGATGTCGAATTACTTGTCCTTTCGCAGCCAGTTCAAGAATACCTTTCTTGTCTTGACTTTGAGCAAGTCGCAAGAAAAGGCCAGAGTCTATTTGACGGCGAAGAGTACGAACTCCCCATCGCTGAGATATACACTCATTTTCATAGAATTGTCGTTCCAAGTTGTCATCAAGTTCTAACAACTCGCACCAATGAGACCAACTCAATTTTCCAGACACTGTCTGGAATTTTGGGTAAAACAAATAGAGTCGCCTCATATTGTGAAGATTAGACAGGCTATATCCTTTTCCAAGCCTTAATGTCAGTCGCTTTGACAAATTACGCATCAGGCCTTCACCATAGGAAGCTCTCGCCTGACCATTCTGTTCAAATTCAACGATGTATTCCCCTATATGCCAATTCGTAGTTACAAGTGTATCGTCTATTTGTTGCATGATTTTACCTTTGGCCTCGGAAACCAAAGAAACGATACGCTCTACAAGGCTCTCAAATGCAGAGTCGTCATTGGAAGATATGTGTGGAAGTATGTCCGATGAATTCATCTTGCAAATATAATAAAAATTTTTCGTTCTCTAAAATAACTTGTCAGCCGGTGGTTTTCGGATATTTTTTATAACTTTGCGCTTCAAGATTATTATTTATCAGGATATACCAATCTAATCATGAATAAACTTCTGCTAACCGCGGCTGCGGCATTGATTGTTGCCAACTATACTGCGGCTCAGACCTTTGAACATTATCAGTCAACTGACACAGACCGGTGGACAGCCGGAGGCACCATAAAGGCTTCTAAAGACGCTACAGGCCCTGTTGCTGTAAAAAGCGATAACTCGTCGCCCATAACCACTTTCCGACGCTGGGGTACAACTTTCAACGAGCAGGATTGGAAGGCTCTCGGCATGCTCGCGCGCGATGAGCAGGACGAGATACTTAGCCGTGCGTTCGGCGACAACAGCGAGCTGCGCTTCTCAATGGGCCGTATTTCAATGAATGCCAACGACTATGCACTCGACTGGTATTCGTGCAGCGATGTCGATGGCGATTTCGACCTCAGGCACTTCAACATCGAGCGCGACAAGCTCACAATCATCCCCTATATACGCGCTGCGCAGAAATATTGTCCCGACATGAGTTTCTGGATGTCGCCCTGGAGCCCTCCGGCATGGATGAAGGCCAATCATCACTATGCCGTACAAAGCAACCGCTACAACGATATGGATCCTCGGCTCGACCATCTGCTGTTTGGCGACAACGACCGCTCTGACAACGAGCAGGTTAATCCGGACAAACATCTGTTCCCGCGTCGCATGGCCGTACAGAGCTACTTCATCCAGGATCCACGATACTTGCAATGCTATGCCGATATGTTCAGCAAATTTGTCGACCTATACCGCGAGCAGGGTGTCAACATCAACATGGTGATGTATCAGAACGAAGCCTACAGCTACACGCCCTACCCCGGATGTCCGTGGGTAAGCGACGATATAATCCGCTTCAATATCGAATATCTCGCGCCTACGCTCAAGCAGAAGAATCCGGGTGTGGAGCTGTGCCTGGGTACATTCAACACCAACCGCTACGACCATGTGAAGGAACTGCTTTCCGACCCCCGCATGAAAGATAATATCAAGGGCGTGGGCTTCCAATGGGAGGGCGGCCAGATACTGCCACGCATACGCAGCGAGTATCCCGATTACAGATATATCAGCACCGAGAGCGAGTGTGGCAACGGCTCGATGGACTGGAAAGCCGGCGAACACACATTCCACCTCATCAACCACTATATAGGCAACGGCTGTTCGGAATACAACAACTGGAATCTCATACTGCCCGACCGTGGTGAAAGCCGCTGGGGATGGAAGCAGAATGCTCTTGTACGCGTAAATTCCAAAGACCGTACTTACGAGTATGTGCCCGAATGGTTTGCCTACCGCCATTACAGCAACTTTATTGGCGACGGATCCAAGATAGTAGGCTTCAAGCCCACAGGCGAAGAAAAGACTCCGGTTCTGGTGGCTCAGAATCCCGACGGAAAATATGTGGTGGTAGCGGGTAACTTCAGCGACGAAGCAAAGCAAATCAGCGTGATGGTAGGCAACAAATACCTCAACACCACCCTGCCACCCCATTCATTCCACACCTTCGTACAAAAGAAATAGCATCGAAACAGGGGGGCGACGGGGGAATACAGCCTGTATAGTAGCTGATTTCCACGATGTAACACACTTATATACCAACACCCGCGCGGGAGTACCATGTGTTTGTTTCATGGCAAGCTCTCACGCGGGTGTTGGCATGCTCATACATACTCTTACTTCTTGAACAGGCGCAGAAATTCGCCTATCCACAGCACGAGTGATGTTGCACCTATAATGATTACCCAGTCTATGAATTTGAGGGGTACCACTGTGAAGAATTCACCACCTATGGTCACAATTGCTATCTGCCCAAGAAGAATTGAAAGTGCTATCATTATGAAGCCTTTGCAGCCCTTGAAGTGGAATGCCGATCGCCCTGTCTCAAACGCGCGGGCATTGAACATATTCCAGAACTGCAGGAACACGAATATAGTGAAGAACAACGACAATTCGTATTTGCTGAGTCCTGTATCAGCACCCATCTCGGCTGTACCTATCTGGGTAAGGCAGGTGATATCGGTATGTTCAAAATAGTATAGCAGCCCGAGCAGGAAGAGGAAGAACACACCTCCCACTCCTATAATCAGTTTCCACATCGACGGGTTGATGATGAACGCCTCGCGTGCACGCGGCTTGTCTTTCATCACCGACTTAGATGGCGGCAGCGATGCAAGTGCCATTGCGGCAAAAGTATCCATTATGAGATTTACCCAAAGCATCTGTGTGACGGTGAGTGGAGATTCCATACCCATAAATGCTCCGAAAAGCACAATTAAGCATGCAGCCACATTAACGGTCATCTGGAAAAGTATAAAGCGCTGTATATTCCGGTATAGCGATCGTCCCCACATCACGGCGCGCCCGATAGATGAGAATGAATTGTCGATGATAGTTATATCGGAGGCGTCCTTGGCCACGGATGTGCCGTCGCCCATCGACAATCCTACATGCGCGGCTTTGAGTGCCGGGGCATCATTGGTGCCGTCGCCGGTCACTGCCACCACTTCGTTATTGGCTTGAAGAGCCTCTACCAGTCGTTTCTTGTCCATAGGGCGTGCGCGGGCTATGATCTTGAGGTCGCCCACACGCTCGCGCAGTTGGCTGTCTGAGAGCTCGGCAAATTCCACACCGGTGATTATATTGCGGTCAGAGTCGGCCTTATCATTCCACAAGCCTATCTGACGTCCTATTTCCTTGGCTGTGCCGGGAGTGTCGCCGGTCACAATCTTCACTTTGATGCCGGCATTGAGCACTTCGCTCACCGCATCGGGCACATCGGCACGCACGGGATCTGAGATAGCGACTATGCCGAGGAAGGTAAGATTGTCGGCCACCACCCTGTTGTTTTCTATGGTTTTGTCGCCATCGTTGAGTTCCTGATATGCAAAACCCAGGGTGCGCATGGCCTGATTCTGGTATTCGAGCAACCGGGCATCAATCTCGGCCTTGGATACTCCGCTTGTATTGCGGCACATACCATATACTATCTCGGGCGCGCCTTTCACATACATTATTTTCTTGCCGTTGGCCGAGCGTACCACAGTGGCCATGTACTTGCGCTCGGTGGTGAATGGCAACTCCTCTATGCGGCTTACATTATCGCGCAGGGCTGCGTAATCGGCTCCGCGGTCGCGCAACCACAGCAGCAGCGCTCCCTCGGTAGGATTGCCCAGCACCTGCACCTTATAGTCTGAGAGGTCAAGCTGTGCGGTAGAGTTTACGGCTATGCCCTCATACAGCACCTCGTCAGATGGATTGCCAAAGAAGTCAGCCTTGTACACCTGCATACGGTTCTGTGTGAGGGTGCCGGTCTTGTCGGTGCAGATTACGGTAGTGGCGCCCATTGTCTCGCAGGCATGCATCTTGCGCACAAGATTGTTGGTCTTGAGCATGCGTCGCATCGAGTAGGCCAGCGACAAGGTTACGGCCATGGGCAGGCCCTCGGGTACGGCAACTACCACAAGTGTAACCGCCACCATCAATGTCTGAAGCAAGAAAGCAAGGAATGCCACCCAGTTGAAATCGGGTACATTGATGATATACATCAGTATACGCCCGGCGATTATGGCAATGGCAAATCCGTATGATATTTTGGTAATCAGACGCCCCAGGCCATCGAGCTGCTCATTGAGCGGGGTCTTTACACTGTCGTCGATCTGAGCGGCCTCAAATACCCGGCCGTTCTCGGTATTGTCGCCCACGGCCACTACCTCCATCACGCCATGGCCTTCCATCACCTTGGTGCCTCGCATCACGTGGTCGGAGGGGAAGGTGGCATCGGGGTCAAACTCGGCCCTGTCGGTCGTCTTGTGGCATATAGGCTCGCCGGTTAGCGTAGACTCGTCGATGCTGAGCGAAACGGCTTCGAGCAGGCGTCCGTCAGCCGGAATTTCCTCGCCGGTATTGAGTATCACAATATCGCCCACCACCACATCTTTCTTCGGAATCTGCATGGCATTGCCGTTGCGTATCACCTGAACGGGTTCATCATCATTCACCTGATTGAGCAGTTCAAATTCCTTGTCGGCCTTCATCTCGAAGAAGAAAGCCAGGCCGGTGGCCAGCAGTATGGCAATAAAGATACCTATAGGCTCGAAGAACACTGTGGCGCCCTGCTCAAGACCCCAGTACTCGTAGCACGAGATAAAAATCGACAGCACTCCGGCTATCATCAGAATTATGATGAGGGGGTCGCCGAATTTGTCAAGAAAGCGCTTCCACAGCGGTTCTTTTTCGGGCGGGGTGAGTATATTTACTCCGTTTTTAACGCGGCTCTCCGACACTTCGGCATCAGACAGTCCTTTATAGTGTTGTTTCTGCGACATGCTTAGTTGTTTCTGCTTAATTTATTTTATCTGAATTTTCTATGGCCCAATCAACCAGGCCACCTAATACAGGCATAAGACTTTTGCCAAGCTCGGTGAGAGAATACTCCACCCGAGGAGGAATTTCCATATAGGTCTTGCGGCATATCAGATTATCACGTTCGAGACTTTTAAGGGTATCAGTCAATACCTTCGGCGAGATATCCGGTATAGCCTTTCCTATGGCGTTGAACCGTGTTGCCTCATTCTCTGCAAGAACACACAGTATGAGCATGTGCCACTTGCCTGAGAACTTAGATATAACGTTTCGGATGGGGCATTTGTCTATGCAAGTATATTTTTTTAAATTTTCTTGTAGTTCCAACGGTCTCATTTTCAAAAATGCGTACTTTGAGGTAAGTATCTTACATCACCGTAACTTCTTGTTTTATAACGGGTTTTGCATTAACTTTGCGCTATCAAAATAAGAGCGGCTTACCGCCGCAAAGTTACTAATTTATAATCAACCACCCAAATATGAGCGAAGTAAAAGTATTGAACACCGGAGCCAAGTATGCCCATGCATCGGCAGGCTCATTGCAGAACATTGAAGGCAAGCTGTTTGTAAAGGATGCCGTAGGCGCAACCTCTTGCGAGATTTCATTCGGCACTCTGCCCTCAGGAGCCGCTGTCCCCTTCTTCCACAGCCATAAGGATAATGAAGAAAACTACATAATACTGAGTGGAAGCGGCAAGTTTCAGGTTGACGATGATGTGTTCGACATAGCCGAAGGCTCGGTGATACGCGTGGCCACCAATTGCGACCGTAATATCAAGTGCACCTCAACCCATCCCATGACCTACATCTGCATCCAGGCCAAGGAAGGCTCTCTGGGCAACTTCACCATGACCGACGCAGAAATCACCGAACGCGAAAACCTGCTTTAATAGTTAAGAAACTCTCCACCGCTTTCAGGGGCTGATTCCACCACAGGATTCAGCCCCTGAAAGCCATATCTGCATGATTTTTGCCTGTATTATCAAAAAAAATAGTACCTTTGTAACATCTAAATCAAATCTATACCATTTTTTCTTTATGAAAAGCAAATTACTGATAGCCGGACTTGCCGCGCTGATGGCTGCACCTGCGGCCGACGCAATCCAATATACCGAGACTCTTAACAGAGGTGCCATAGTAATGAAGTCGGGCAAAAAAGCCTACCTGTCGTGGCGCAGCTTCACCACCGACAGCTCCGATATGTACTTCGACATATACCGCGATGGCGAGAAAGTTAATGCCGCACCCATCACCGCTACTACCGACTACCTCGATGGCGACGGCGATATCAGCAAGCATTATGTAATCAAAGCCATGCAGGACAACCGCGTGGTAGAGGAATTCTCGCCCTTGCAGTGGGCTTCTTCCCAACAAATCACACTCAACCGACCCGAGGGTGGCGTGGTTCCCGATAACACCACTTACACATACACACCCAACGACTGCTCGGTGGGCGATGTAGACGGTGACGGCGAATATGAATTATTCGTCAAATGGTATCCCTCCAACGCTCAGGACAACTCCAATGGCGGCTATACCGGCAATACTATCATTGACTGCTACAAACTCGACGGCACTATGAAGTGGCGCGTTGACCTGGGCATTAACATACGCTCGGGCGCTCACTACACACAATTCATGGTGTATGACTTTGACGGCGACGGCCGCGCCGAGATGATATGCAAGACCGCTCCCGGCTCAAAGGACGGCACCGGCGCGTATGTAAACGCCGTGGCCACCGACGATGAGATTAAAGCCGCCGACAACGAGAAGGACTGGCGTACAAGCGCCGGACGTATCAACGGCGGACAGGAATGGCTCACCGTGTTTGACGGTGAAAGCGGCAAGGCCGTACACACCATATTTTACAACCCCAACCGCAATACCAAGTTGGGCGGCGAAGCTGCCGGCACCTTCAACTGGGACGACCGCAGCGGCAAGACCGACAAGGGCAACTATGGCAACCGTGGCGAACGCTACCTGGCCTGCGTGGCTCACCTCGACGGCCTCGATGCCCTGCCCAGCGCTGTGATGTGCCGCGGATACTACACCTACTCATTCCTGTGGGCGGTTGACTTTGACGGCGAAAAGCTTACCACAAGATGGCTGCACTCATCGCGCTCGACAACCAAATACACCGTGACCGACCGCGACGGCAACACTGAGACCTACACTCCGGGCCCGGCCACACGTGGCAGCGGCAGCGCCACAGCATACGGC
Organism: uncultured Muribaculaceae bacterium; assembly: GCA_910586975.1. Classification (GTDB taxonomy): domain Bacteria; phylum Bacteroidota; class Bacteroidia; order Bacteroidales; family Muribaculaceae; genus CAG-873. The sequence continues at coordinate 24,722 of CAJUKX010000020.1, forward strand.
AACGGCAACCACAACCTCACTGTGGGCGATGTTGACGGCGATGGCAAAGACGAGATTATATGGGGTGCTTGCGCTATAGACGATGACGGCAAGCTGCTCTACGCCACAGGTTATGGCCACGGCGATGCCATTCATCTTGGCAAGATGATTCCCAACCGCGAAGGTCTGCAGGTATACGACGTGCACGAATCGGCCCCCTACGGATGGGACCTCCACGATGCCGCTACCGGCGAAATAATCTTCAGTGCAGAAGCCACCAAAGATACCGGCCGAGGATGCGCTGCCGACATTGACCCCGACAGCGAGGGCTACGAAATGTGGGCCTCTTATGATGCCAAACCCCGCAGCGCCGTGACCGGCGAAGTGGTCAACAACGCTTCGCCCTCGATGAACTTCCGCATCTACTGGGACGGTGACCTGCAGGACGAACTGATGGACGGCAACAGCATCAAAAAATATAAAAACCGCTTCATGAACGCCTTGGCCAACCTTAAGGGCGCATCGTGCAACAGCACCAAGGCTACACCTTGCCTGTCGGCCGACATCCTGGGCGACTGGCGCGAAGAAGTGATACTCTGGGACGACAAGAACCCCGCCATCATCTACGTCAACACCACTACCAAGGCTTCAGAACACCGCGTACCTTGCCTTATGCAGGACCATACATACCGCATGGCTATCTGCTGGCAGAACGTGGCTTACAACCAGCCCCCTCACCTCGGATACTATCTGCCCGACTATGTGAAGACTCTTGGTATAAACGATGTAAAAGCCGACAATGCCTCGGGCATGCTCACTGTTTACACAATAGCAGGTCAACTCGTACTTAAAACCGAAGATGCAGCCACTGCCGCACTGTCGCAGCTCGAACCCGGTGTGTACATCGTGGAATACCCCGACGGACACAGCGAGAAAGTATCGGTGCACTAAATTTGCTTGTTTAGCAAATTATATGTAAGTTTGCGTATTATTACAGTCGTTCAATACAGACACCCAAAAAGCTTCAGACCATGAGTAAATACGATTTTGACAGAATCATCGACCGCCACGGTACTTATGCCACAAAATATGACGGACTCGTCCAAATGTTCGGTCGCAACGATGTGACCCCGCTGTGGATCGCCGACCTCGACTTTGCCGTATGTCCCGACATCACAGCGGCTCTGCGCCACCGCCTTGATCACCCCGTGCTGGGCTACTCGGCTGCACCCGATTCATACTGGAACTCTATCATCAACTGGCAGCGCAAGCGTCATGGCTTTGATATCGAGCGCGACGAGATATGCTTCATACCCGGTGTGGTGAAGGGCATTGGCCTTGCCATCAACTACTTTTCGTCCAAAGGCGACAAAATAGTTATTCAGCCCCCGGTGTACCACCCCTTCCGCATGGTTATCGAGGGTAATGAACGAATCGTGGCCGAAAATCCCCTGATTTTTGACGGCGAGAACTATCGTATGGACCTCGAAGGTCTTGCCGAAATCATCGAGCGCGAGAAGCCCACCATGATGATTCTTTGCAATCCTCACAACCCCATAGGCCTGCAGTGGGACAAGGAAACCCTGGCCGAAGTAGGCCGTCTGTGCCGCCGCGCCGGAATGGTAGTGGTGAGCGACGAAATCCACGGCGACCTCATGCTGCAGGGTCGCAAGCACATACCCTTTGCCGAATCTTCAGAGGACTCGCGTGCTGTTGCCGTTACCCTGGGCGCTCCCTCAAAGACATTCAACATCCCCGGGCTGGTAAGCTCGTGGATGGTGGTGAAAGACCCCGAGCTGCGCAAGGGATTCTATCACTGGCTCGAAGTCAACGAGTTCAACGCCCCCGTACTGGTGTCAGCTATCGGTGCCGAAGCCGCCTACAGCCACGGCGAGGAATGGCTCGACGAAATGCTGGCCTACGTGCAGGATAACATCGACTTCGTAGGCGACTACGTGAGCAGCAATATACCCGACGTGAAGGTGGTGAAGCCCGAGGCCTCGTTCCTTGTATGGCTCGATTTCACAGCCCTGGGTCTGGAACAGAAAGAACTCATGGACCTCTTGCTCAACGAAGCTCATGTGGCCTTGAACGATGGCTCTATGTTTGGCCGCCAGGGCGTAGGCTTCATGCGACTCAACGTGGGCACTCCACGCAGTGTATTGAAGGACGCGCTCGACCACATTGCCGCAGCTGTTGAAACCATAGTCAAGGCATGAACATACGCATTTTTCCCTCTGACGAGATATTAGAAACCACGGTAAGCCACCTCCCGCTCAGCAAGAGTGTCAGTGCACGCGTGCTGCTGCTGGGAGCGCTGACCGAGGGGGCTGTCGAACCTGAGCCTTCGCAGCTGGCCGACTGCGACGACATTAAGGTGCTGAGCAAGGCGCTGAAGCAAAGCAAGGGCGAGGTGACGGCGCACGACAGCGCCACAGCCTTGCGCTTACTTATAGCATATTTTGCAGCCAAGGACGGAGCCGAGGTCACCCTCACAGGCTCGGCAAGGCTGTGCAGCCGCCCCGTGGGCGCGCTGGTCAACAGCCTGCGCGGCCTTGGCGCCGACATAGAATATGCCGCCCGTGAGGGCTTCGCACCGCTGCACATACGCGGATGCCGACTCACCGGTGGCGAGATAGACCTTGATGCCTCGGCCAGCAGCCAGTTTGCATCTGCTCTGGCCATGATTGCCCCCGGCCTGCCCGGCGGTCTGCGTGTGAACCTCGGCGGACAGATACCGTCGATGCCTTACCTGAAGATGACTCTGGCCATGATGCAGGCACGCGGCATCGACGCTCACATCGAGGGCTATACCATGGTTGTACCACAAGGGGCGTACAAGCCCGTGGAAGCCGAGGTAGAACCCGACTGGACCGCGGCATCGTACTGGTATGAGATGGCTGCTGTATCGGCCGGATGGATCACCCTGCCGGGTATGAAATATCCGGACCTGCAGGGCGACAGCATACTTGCCCGCATAGGCGAGCGCATAGGTGTGCTTACAAACTTTGAAGACGGCAACGCCGAGCTGTCGGCCACTCCCGACATGTACTCGCGCCTTGACCTTGACGTGTCAGACCATCCCGACCTCGTACCCGCATTGGCCGTCACCGCCTGCCTGGTGGGCATGCCATTCCACTTTACCGGCGTGGCCAACCTGCGCATAAAAGAGAGCGACCGCATTGACGCACTCGGCTCCAACCTGCGCAAACTCGGATTTGTGATTGAAACCGACCGCGACAGCATGGGCTGGGAGGGCGAACGCGAACCCATAGTGCGCATGCCCGAGATAGACCCTTGCGGCGACCACCGCATCACCATGGCTTTTGCAGCAGCTGCACTGTTCGTTCCCGGAATCATTCTGCTCGACTGCGAAGTGGTGAACAAGTCATACCCCGACTTCTTTGAAGACCTGCGACAGGCCGGCTTCACCATTGTCGACGCCGATGCACCGCTGCCAAATCCGGTTCACGAAGAATGATAGTTGCGCTATACATACTCATAGCGATTGTGGGCGTAGGGCTGATACTCTACGCCCACGAACGCTTGCGCCACGGCCACGACGGGCCACCCGCTACCGATGAGCCGGCGCCACAAACCCAAGACAGCGATGAATGCTGCGGCATGCACATAACTTGCGAGCGCGACTCACTGCTGGCCGGCCTGTCAGACGATATTGTTTACTTTGACGACGAGGAACTCGACCAATTCATCGGTCGCCCCGCCGACGCATACTCAGACAGCGAGATAGAACAGTTTCGCGACGTACTGCTCACCCTGCTGCCACACGACATTGCCCCCTGGGCACGGTCAATACAGCTGCGCGGCATAGAACTGCCCGCCGAGGTAAAAGAAGAACTGCTGATGATCGTGGCCGAGGAAAGGGCCAAGAGAAATAACCCCGACTATGCTTGAGATATTTGAATATACCTTTTTCAGATACGCCGTGATAGGCGTGATACTTATAAGCATCAGTGCCGCCATAATCGGAAGCTACATCATAACCCGGCGCCTGGTAGCCATATCGGGCGGCGTAACCCACGCATGCTTCGGCGGCCTGGGCCTGGGCTGCTATCTGGGCATCAACCCCATAGCCATGGCCGCAGTGTTTGCCATAGCCTCATCGCTGGGTGTGGAATGGGCTTCATCACGCTTCAAACTGCGCGAAGACTCCACCATAGCCGTGATATGGGCCGTGGGTATGGCCATAGGAGTGCTGTTTGTATTCCTCACCCCGGGGTTCGTGCCCGAACTCAACTCATTCCTTTTCGGCAACGTGCTCACCATATCGCCGGCCGACCTGTGGGCATTCGGTATATTCACCGCCCTGCTCATAGCATTCTTCGCATGGAAATACCGGTGGATAGTGGCCTGCGCCTTCGACCGCGATTTTGCCCGCGTCATAGGCCTGCCCACACGCTTTATCACCTACACCATGACTGTGCTGGTAGCAATATGCATAGTGCTCACAATACGCCTGGTAGGAGTGATGCTGCTGATGGCCATGATGTCGATGCCCATAATGACAGCCGAGGTATTCACCCGCCGCTTCACACCCATGATGCTGCTGGCTATAGCGATATCGGTGGTGTGCTCGCTGGCCGGACTGGCCCTTAGCGCCGTGGCCGACGTGCCTTGCTCGGCATTCATAGTGCTGATAAATGCCGCCGTTTTCATATTGAGCAGACTTATAAAAAGCCTCGTGAAACCCTAAAATACAGCCGAAAGTCAAAAATAATTGCACTTCATCACACCAAAACGCCCTGATGTGCGTTTACTATAAAAAAAAGCACAAAACTATGAAATCACGATTATATACCCGAACCGGTGACGACGGCACCACATCGCTCGTAGGAGGTACGAGAGCACCCAAAGACTCGTTCCGCCTCGAAGCCTACGGCACCACCGACGAGCTAAATTCGTGGCTCGGACTATTGGCCGCATCCGAAGTAATATCCGACGTGCGACGCAGTCAGTTGCTCGACATTCAGAACACACTGTTTGACATCGGTGCCGCTCTCGCCACCGAGCCAGAATCGCAATGGCAACCCGCACCGCTTGGCGCCGCGACCGTAGAACGACTCGAAAAAGCCATCGACGAAATAGACGCAAACCTGCCCGCACTGCGACAATTCATACTGCCGGGCGGACACCCCGACGCAGCCCGCGCCAACATAGCCCGCACCGTGGCCCGACGCGCCGAACGCCGCATAATAGCCCTGAGCCGCCACGTGAAAGTAGACCCCGACATAACCCGATACATCAACCGCCTGAGCGACTACCTGTTTGCACTGGCAAGAGAAATAAATATCAACAGCCGACAAAGCGAAATTTTTTGGCAAAAACATTGACAGTATAAAGAAATTTCGTACCTTTGCGCGCATTATACGAAAGTAACTAAAAAACATCAACATACATCATGTACTGGACACTTGAATTAGCATCAAAACTCGAAGATGCACCCTGGCCCGCAACCAAAGACGAACTCATCGACTATGCAATGCGCTCCGGCGCACCCCTCGAGGTAATCGAAAACCTCCAGGAAATAGAAGACGAAGGCGACACCTACGAATCAATCGAAGACATCTGGCCCGACTACCCCTCAAAAGAAGACTTCCTGTTCAACGAAGAGGAATACTAAGCCGAAATCAGCCGATTTTATTGGTTTAAATATTTGAAATACAAACGATTGACGAGTACGTAAATAAACTTGTCAATCGTTTTTTATTGTCTTTCATCGCAAAATAAACTTGTCTATTTTCAAGTAGTTAGCTCGTCCTAAATTTGTTAACTTGTCTATTTATAGCTACATTTGCACCATATTCCGACCTTGGTGAGTATTATGGCAACCATCTTCTCCCCTCGGTGGGTACTTAACCTTTTCAGAAATACGGATATGGGCAGACAAAAGAAACCTTTCCCTCTCGGACATTTCCGACTTCGGTATCCGAAGAATTACGACAAGTCAAAAGTTTATCCTGTGGAGATAGAATATATCTTCGGTGGCAGACCAATCAGGCGCAGCATGAATATATCTGTTGCCGTGGCCGACTGGAACCCTAACGGCAACAACGGACGTGGCGAAATTCGTGCGTCAGTTCCTGACGGCGCACGTTTCAACAAACTCCTGCTTACGAAAGTCAATAAGGTTGATGCCGGACTGAACGAGTACAATCAGAAATTTCCCGGTCAGATAAATGAGGATATAATCGCGGCTTTTCTTGATGACAAACCGATTACTCGCAAGGATAAAGGCGAGGACTTCGCGACCTACGTTGAGAAGCGGCTCGCTATCGACTATAACTTGAATAAGATTGGTTACAGTCGTTATCAGAATGGGAAGAGTGCGATGAATATCTTCCGTCAGTTCCTGCTGACAACAGGAAAGGGTACATACAAACCAGATGCTATCTATATAGGAGAAGTATCAGTTGATATAATCGACAAATACATCAAGTGGCGACGCGAGTTCAAGAACAATTCCGACCAGACCATCAACCACGCGCTTACCCCAATCCTAAAAGCATGTGACAGCGCATGTGCGGCCGGATATATAGACCGAGAGGTGAACGCTGAGTTACAGGATATGCGCATCCAAGAGAAGGCTTCGCTCGAAGTGGAGGGAGAGAAAGAATTTGATGGCAACTATCTGACTAAAGACCAACTCCAAAAGTTAGTGGAATTCTACGAGAAAGATACCGAACCGCGCCGTAAGGAATACATAGAGATGTTCCTGTTCGCTTTCCATGCCTGTGGTTTACGAATTGTAGATGTCATGACCCTGCAATGGGGACATATCAACTTCGAGAAACGAGAACTGAGCAAAGTCCTTGTCAAAACCAATCACCGCCACAAAATCCCGTTGACCGAACCGGCTCTCCGCATCCTCCACAAGTGGCAGGCGATGGGACGCAGGAAGAAATACGTGTTCGACCTCGTGAAAGATGAATTGAACCTCAACAATGCCGAAGCTCTCTACAAGGCCCGCAACACCGCCACCAAGTGCGTCAATCAAGCCCTGAACGTAGTCGGTCAAAAGCTGGAGATACCCTTTACCCTCTCATTCCATTCCTCGCGCCACACCTTCGCCGTGCTTGCCCTCAACGATGGATTGAGCATGACTGTCATCAGCCGTCTCCTCGGCCACGGCAGCACCGACGTCACCGAAAAAGTCTACGCCAAATTCCTCCCACAGACCCTCACCGCCGAAGTCGAACGCCTCGGCTACGCCTACCTCCCCGAGGAACTGGAATAACAACACTGGCTACGCAGTACAGCTTTCACTGCCTGCGGCAAGCATTTATATGGCCGATACGACTTCGGAGTATCGGCTCAAGACACGGCAAGGTTGTTTTGTAGGGCTTGTGGCCCTCAAAACCTTTTCGGGTACCTGAAAAGACACCTTGCGCGGTGTTCATGTGAACGCTCTTCTCCTAATCGGGTGGTTCATTATATATTATATATAAGGTATGTGGGTGATTCCGGTCTTAACCGCCCATACTTATATAGAATAGAAAAGCGGCATGAATTTTATCTCTGCTGCACATTGCAAATGTTACAATCATTTACATGGGTGAAAAAGGGACTTGAATGGAATAAAAGGGAACCAAAACGTCAAATCATGGAACTGCCCCGAAATAATTTGGAAAGCGTGGCGAATTGCGCTTAACTTTGCATCGTCAGTGAGACACAAGCACCGGCGTTCATGTTGAAAGAGTGACGCAGGTATGCAGTTCTCGTTTTCAGCACCACATCATATATATGTGTGCATATTTGCGGTGAGAATGCCGCGCTGAAGTTGCCGGAGCATGGTGCTCCACCAGTAACCAAACAACCCAGTTGGCGATAACTCTTTGATACACAGAGCAAGTCTCAGAGACTACATTACGGCTGTTCTTCAAGAAGTCGTTAGGGACTTTCGGTATCAATATCTGCCGAAATTTCAGAAGTCCTTTCCGCCTTCACACCTTTCTATCTTACTGCCTTAGTTAAGGCCGGTCGCAAGCCAGTTCTAACGGAAGTCATGGTCTGCTTCCTGGCGTTCTTACGTCCTTCCTGCCTTACTACCGTAAGACCCTAAGATTATACGACCTTAAGGCAGTACGACCTTCCAACCTTATTTCAGTAAGAAATTCAATCCATTGTTACGCAAGTCAGCACATTCATAATCACGTCCTGACGGTCAACCTGTTGTCGGAACAGAATGATGTCTGGAAGTACTTCCTCTATTACATCATTCCCGACGACCGTTACCTCAGACGCACGTGAGGCTGAACGAAAGCAAGTCGTTACATCCTGAAGCTCTTACCCACAGTCAATGACGGCTGTTTTATGATTTCGGCAGTTGCCGGAACATCGTGGCAAAGGTTGCCGACCCATTCACAAACCCTCAAACCACCATCGCCTATGAGAGATACCACCACCCTCCATAAGCAAATCCTCGACCTCCTCCACAAAATCCAAACACGACTTGAAAATCCACAAATTGATGAAGCCTCCGGACGCGTCTACGACAACAAATCTCTGATGGAACTCCTCGGCATTAAAGACCGCTACCTGAAACGCCTCCGCGACAACGGGCTCCTCGGATACTCCCGTCACGGCGACAAATACTGGTACACCCAATCCGACATCGACCGCTTCCTCTCTCGCTGCCACTACGCTCCTTTCGCCGACATGCAATGATTCACGAACCCTCAATCCCATCTATGGCTCGAGCCATAGACGGGATTTATTTTAAAATCATAATCGTTTCTTATGTTATACAGCATGTTTCCATACTCGATTCAAATATTATAGCTATATTTGCGTTCAAATTCAATAAATCAATCATGGAGACAAAAACAGAACGACTAAAATTGAACCGAATAAAAGCAGTATTAGCAGAGACAGGACATACCGGCAAATGGCTTGCGGAGCAATTAGACAAAGACCCTGCAACCGTTTCCAAGTGGTGTACCAATGCCTCTCAACCCGATTTATATACAATAGCACAAATAGCGCATTTATTAGGTGTTGATTCACGTGATCTTTTAGCCTCTAAACTGTATTAACCAATTTCTTTTCGTAAAAAATTCATTATGATCTACTTCAGGAATAAATACCAAATGATAAAAGCTTCAGAGGAAGAGATTCGAGAGTTCTTTTCCGAAACGATTTTTGAAGGTATATTTTCAAAAGAAATCAGAAGTAGCCACCCAGAATACTTTAAGGGACACATACATACAATTAAAATTAATGGCGAATTAAATAATGTAATCGGTATTTTTATAAATGTACCTATATCAGCAAATGATATACCGGAGGGGCCATGTACATTTAAATGCCGAGTGAAAGATGAGGTGCGAAAATCTCCATCTCAGATAAACTTCGTTTTTTCGCCGAAATCACTTAGGAGTATGTTCTCTCCGAATCAAATTCAACGTATCGAATCAAAAGATGGAGAATTAACTAATGCGGATATATTTGAATTATGGGGTGTTGATGACTGTGAATTCATAGGATACTATCACTTCGACACTAAATCAGGAGGTTATCTTATAGATGATCTTCGTAAGACAAATTTCGACCGCATTCCCCCCTACATATCGAACAAACGTCCTATTTCATTATGGCTAAAATATCCACAACCGAATCTTGAACTGGACAATTATTACAGATTTATATGGAAACTTTCTCATAGAGATCCAAACAATCCTTATGAAATATATCTTGATAGCAGACGTATTCCGCAAGGAATTACGCCACGATGGTTCATAGATAAGCTTTTTGAAGATAGACATAGCGACAAATCAAAGAACTTTGGCTCAGCCGCAAATTTCCTTGACACTTTAAGTAAACAGCTAAGTGCCAGAGAATCCACCTTTGTATATGAACTTTTGCAAAATGCAAACGATTACCCGGTAGAAGGGAAAATGGTGGATGTTGAATTCCATATCACCGATAATTATCTTCTTTTTCTACACACTGGTGACAAATTTAATGTAAGAAACATCTCTGGAATCTGCGGTATTAATGAGAGAGAAAAAGTTGCAAACAGAAAGACTATTGGATATAAGGGTATTGGTTTTAAAACGGTATTCCTTAACAATCACTATGTGTATTTGAGAACTGGGGATTATTCTTTTCGCTTTGACCAAGGAGAAACCCCTGAAAAAAAACGTGGTGGAAAAATAAAACGTCAAGATGCACCCTTTCAGATTCTGCCCATATGGACTGAACATAATGAAGTTCCCGCTGAAGTCAATTCAGTATTCGATAATGCGTCCTCAGATTTTCAAGTGAAAATCGCATTACGCCCGGATAATCAAAGAATATTACACTTCGGCAAGAATTCTTATGAGAATCTATTCCGCGATGTTTTTTCTGACTCAAACATAATTCTATTCATCCCTAACATCAACTCTGTACGAGTATTTATTAACGGAAAAGAAGAACAGTCCTGTTATCGCAACAATGACGAATGGATTGTTGGTGATTATGAGTGTGAAATAGATCAAAATCTACAAACTCTTATTAATGACACTATAGAGAAAGGGAATAGCCGTATCCCTGAAAAATACAAGGATTTTGATTTCACAAAAGTTTCATTCGCATGCAAACATGTTGGCGCGATGATAAAAACAGTGGACGATGCTACCTTATACTGTTACCTTCCGACCAAAGCCTCTTGGGGTTTTCCATTCCTCATGAATACCGACATGATTCCTAAAGGAGACCGTAACGATATAGAGACAGAGGTAAAGCTGATTGATGAAGACGAAACAAACTTTAATGAGGAGCTTGCTTCAATAGCAGGTTCCAAGCTCTATCTCTGGATCAAAGATCTCCTTACTTCCAGACAATATCATTTGGGATCTGTATTCTCATTGATACCGGACTTCAAGAAGTGCAAGAGAGAGCACAAGGACTATACTACATTCATTGAACAGTTTGAATATGCTTTTAATGAATGCATCAAGGCAGAACATATTGTTCCTGTTCCCCGTGGTATCGCTGCTGTCAAGACTGTAATTCTGGACAAGACAGGTCTCAGCACTTCAGGCATCATGACAGATGACGAATTCCGCAAATTCGCAGGCATGGAGGAGTACTATCTTCCTCTGTCGATATTGCGCAAAGACAAGCATTTCAATGCATTTTTGAATCGATATGCAGAGGATGAACAGACATTCGACACTGAAAGCCTGACAACTCTCATCTCAAATGAAGACTTCCATGAATGGCTGAAAGATCAAGACAACAATAATAAATTCCTGAACTTTCTTCTAGAAAACGATTATCTGGAAGATTACTTTGATGAGAAGCTTTTTATTGAAGAGGAATGCGGTAAACTTTTCTCCGCTAGCGATCTGTATTATGATATTGACGATGAACTGCAAGACCTGTCCGCTTTCAGCAAACATCTATGTTATTTGTCATTTAAGACCAGAGAATACTTCAAGGGTAACGAGAAGTGGAACGAGCTCATCGAAGGGCAGTTTGCCGAATATGATTGTGACGACTTCATCAATGGCACTCTGCTCGGCGAAAACTGGTGTGAAACATTTAATGCCCTGAATGATTGGGAAACTTCCTTCCATTTCTACAGTTACCTGGCAAAGAATCATATTGTTCCTGACGATCTCTGTAGTCTGCCATTCTTCAATGATGAAACAGAAGCAACCGTAGTTGACAGTTTCAAGGATAAGTTTGTGTTTATTTCCTCAGCCGAAGGAAAGGAAACATGCAGTGCAGATTGGCTGTCCTCTATTACTTTCAGTTTCTTATCTCCGCACTACGATAAGGCTACGCTCGATTATCTCAAAGAAAATGCCGGAGTTCAGGAGTATTCTGATGACATAATTGTAAATGACATAATACTGTCTGAGGACTACCATGTCGACATCAACGAGTCCCAGCAGGAAGACATAGAGACCAGTGTTGCGTTTGTGAAATTCTGTTTTGAACATGAATCTTCATTTGACAGGGGTGCTTTACGTAATTACGTACTCAACTCTTCTGACTGCGATGGCAATCAATATTTTGTACTTTACGAAAACAATATCTATTTCCCGTCAGATTGTTTTGATGAATACTCGGAAAAAGAATGGTTGGATTGCGACTGGATGTACTGTCTCAACTCGGATTATCTTGTCATAGATAAGAATAAAGAGAAAGTAAAGGCTTTTCTAAAAAAGGCTTTCTATATCGAAGAGCTTGACTCTGAAAAATTTTACATGGACATTGTTCGTCCAAACATCACTTATATAATAGCAAACACAAGTGGAAGTAATGATGGTGATGGCACTAAAAACCTTGACTTTATATCCTATCTTGATGCTAACTATAGTCTGGTGTTCGAAAAGGAGAAGGATGCTGATAAATTTGACTCCTTTATTCTAATTAGCGAAACAGACTGCGACATTGAATCAGACGCTGCATATATCTATGGTTACGACTCCGAATTGAAGGATATACTAGATTCAGAATGGTTTCCTACTGACACAGTGAACATGTGTACAAGCAAATATGGGAGCTCGAAGTCTATCCTGGCAATCAAAGCCAAGAAATATGTATTCGCGAACTTCTTCAATGAAGTCATTTCAGAGGAACTTGAGAATATAAATGATACAATTAGTTCCAAGGGGGCTAGTGTTGCATTCCATACCTTCGTTATTGACCGCTTGGCAGACCTCACCGACAAGCAGCAGGAGGTAATGAAGGATGCAAAAGTGTATCTATATGGAAATGATGATCCGAGTAATAGGTCTAATGGTCATCGTATCTTAAGCGAGAGTGCTAGGGAATTGGTATCAATGGGATTGGTTGAATTTTCAGACCTGGATATCATTGATCCTGATTATCCCATAGAAGATAATGAAGAGTACTGGAAAACTCGTTTAGGCAATGAGCAGTTTACCTTAACCGACTTCATTAGTTGGCTGACTGATAACACAGACACTTTCTATTCAACAATAGAAGATAAAGATAGTAATCTCATATTCTGGAGATGGGTCAAGGGATGCAATCTGTCAGACCAGACTCTTGCAAAGCTTCCTGTTCTTCCGCTCTATCTTAAAACTGAAACTGATGAATATGTCGATTCCAACGATACAATCTATCTTTCAGATGACTATATTGAAGAGGGAGGGTTGGAAACAATCGTAACAAGCTATCACCCAGAAGCATCATTCATAAGTGATGAATATATTGCTGATGATGACAACATAAATACGTGGAAAGATTTCTGGGTAAAGATGGGTGTGCGGTTTGAGATGGTCGACATCCTTATTGACACAATTGATAACAGGTTGTCTGAGACTGATGATGCCAAATTGCCAGCAACAATTGCAAAGTATAGGCTGAAACTGGAGGAACATTATGACGGTGAACTCATTTCCAACCTCACAGATCTACGAGTAAGAGCTCATGACGGTGAATTTTATTGCCTATCAGAGATTATGTATATTGATTGTGAAAAGGATGAACCTTTCAAATTCATTGACCTCCCAACGCAGGCATCATTTACAACTGCAGATGAAAGAAAGTTAATCATTGACATTCTAGATAAAATCGATGGTACTAAGATAACAAAACTTACAGAATGGCAACAAACAAAGATAGATCGTTATCTTGAAATCCAGGATGATGAAGATCAGGATGAACTTCTACGTTCTGTTCATTACCGCTTTGTGGACGAACTTGCAGCAATGTATCTTGCAGATAAGGACAGCCTGAAAGAATTTGGAAACATCACAGATATACTTTTCCTCGATTCTGAAGAAAATTTTTGTAAGGTTTCAGAGTTGACAGAAGGTAGTATATACAATCCATTCTGTGACTTTGAAAAATATGTGCTCGACTACTCCTATCTATCAGATACATATCATACGGAATGTTCGAATGAAATCCGTAAGATGCTCAATAAAATATTCAAGATCCATTGTGACTTTGAAAAAGAAGACATTGAGAATTTGTCTGACAGAGAGTTTGCCATATACTTCTGGAGTCAGTATCTGCTCAAAAGAGATGCTGATATAAGCGGTGTAAAGCGACTTATCGATAACGGGGAGTTCGACTCGGTTTCTTGTATTCCAACAAAGGATCACATGAAGAAGCCTGGTGAATTGTATTCACTCAGCATTTCCGGATACGTGAAAAAGCATGTTGATGACTGGGAAAACAAGTTACCATTGGAGTCCCTTCCTGAAATAGAATACGACAAGGAAGAAAAGCGCACATTATTTGGTCTGTTGCTTAATAAACCATCAAATTTGCGTCTATCTTTCTGCGATTCCTTATATGCGTTATTCACAATAGCAGGTCAGGATAGAAGAACCCAACTCCTGCAGTGGATGATCGAAACATACGATGAGAAGTATGATGTCAAGGTCGCAGAATATCGTGCAGACGAATCAGCTTTGTGGAAGAATACCAAAAATATTGACAGACCAATTACCGAACTTTACGCACTGTCATATAACGACAAAAAACTAGAGCAGTATTTTGGCAACCTTCCTCAAATAATCAATAAGGAGTATCTTCCAGCCGGACCGATATCTTTCAAGAATGCCTGTGACATTCTTCAGATAACCACCATTGAACCAGAAGAACTGATAGTAGATCCAATTGGTCAGGTGTCAAAAAACGAGTTCTACAAAAGGAACTTGAAGGTCTATGCACTGGTTCTTGCCGGATATGAAGATATTAACAACTGGAGCGCACGCTATAAGCAATACAGCGAGCTTATTGATGCACTCGAACTATGGTGCTGTATTGCGATCTCTATCAGATATGAACATGATGAGAACATCTGTCAGAAACTGAAGAAGTTCTATCACAAAAAAGGAACGTCAGAATTCTACTTTGTCAAGTCTCTTGACGAAAAACGTGTATTCAAACCTTTTGTTGAGAGCTTTATTGAATACCTCGGTATTGAGGCGGACAAGGACTTTGTTGAAGCTATCATGGATAGTATAGAAGCTGCGCTTGAACTTGTTCAGGAGAATAATACGCTCATGCTTGATGAAGCATTCAAAGATGAGCTTGACTTGTTGATACCAGGAATCAAACGAGAACTGAATGGTAATGAAGCGGATGATGAAGATGTCGAAGGCAACGACAAACGATATACTTTCACAGGACATACAGAGGAAGTAGAATCTGAAGATAATACAACAGAAGATGAATCAGAACAAGACGATTCTCCTTCTGAAAATAACCTGGGTAAGCAGGAAGAGCCTTCCGAGGAAGAATCTGGCGAGGATATCGAGTATCTGCGTGAAGAGGAATTCGAAGACGATGACGAGCGAGAGGCTATAGAGAAGTCTGCTGAAGACCTTGATGAAGATGATTTCCGCAAAATCACCACGCTGTTCTACAAATATAATGGCGAGGAGATAGAGACTGTATGCGAGCACTATCGCTCAGGAACCTGGGTGCGTGGACATTATAGAAACGGATTTTGGGTCAATGGTTACTGGCGTAATGGCTCCAACGTATCAGAGCATGATAGATCTTCAAATCACAATGGTAGCAACTGGTCTCCTTCTGACTCCACCTCTGCAACCAATCTCCCTTCAGAGGAGTCTATGGATAATACAAATAAAGGAGCAGCGATATCAGATAAGGGAGGAACACTCGATCATCCCCAATCTCAGTGGAAATCTGAAAATTCTGGACGCAGTCTAAAGAGGCATGATGCGGATGGTCTTACTCAAAAAGAATCAAATAGGGAGGCCCGAATGCATGCCAAAGAATTCTTGTTAACAAACGGTTATGACTGTTTGGACTGGGATATTGAAATTGAACAAAAGATTTACCATACTTCTAAAAATGGTGAACCTATTGACTTTGTCGTTGCTAGTGCGAGAGGAGGCCAAATATATCTTCATCCTTATAAATTCGCTGTTTTAATGGAGAACCCTAAGAATCTTCTGTTAGTTGATGATGGGAAGATAGTCAGAGGGCTATCTTTTGAAGATGCGTTTACTGGAAATCACGATGTAAATCTTGTGTTTGACGTGAATTTCGTCACACCTAAGAAAATGGCTAAGATTGCAAATGAAATGCAATTTTATCCTAAAACCAATTTTGTGATAGAAAATCCAAACTACTCAATTTCAGATGAATTACGGTCATTTGGATTAAGTGAAAAGCATGAAGGTCAACCACCAACAGGCCTTCTGCCGGATGATATATTTGACATGTAACATGAAATATACAAGAGCACAACATAAACAGTTCTTAGATTTAGAACTAAGAGCTATCGCCGAAAAGTATCGTAACCTTTTAAATACCAAGGCCACCGTTCTTCGTGATCATAACGAATTATATGTCACTCAATTTGTAAAGATTGCAAACGAAGATAAGAATGGAGGGCAACTCCTCCTCAGGTTAAAAAAATCAAATGGCATTCCGCGAAAGAATGAATATTTTACCGCTGTTGTTTTACCACTTGAATGTTGCCTTCCGAAGTCATGGGGTAGTTTAAGTTGGGGTGACCTTAGAAAAAGACAAATAGAATTTTCTGAAGTGCACTGTGCATGGCAAGGAAAAGAAGACGAGAAGGGCTTACTTTTGTGTGGATTTAAGGGCTTATCGGTAGAGATGTCCGATTATTTGAAAAAAAATATAGGATGTGTCGTAATTCTGGGGCCTCAAGAGCCCCCAATAGAATATTATCAAAATCTGATTGATATAGTATCTATTCAAAACGATAACTTATTGGCATCAATTCTCGATTTTGATGATCAAGGTTCAAAATGGGATCCTCACATTATCCATAAAGAATTCTCAAGTAATGATTTATTGTCAGCTCTTGACGAGTCTAAAAACATTATAGTGCAAGGTCCGCCAGGAACCGGTAAAACCTATCGAATCGCCCAGATGGCAGCATCTCTCTTAGATCGCGGCGCAAGCGTACTTGTGACTGCGTTGACAAATCGTGCCCTTATGGAAGTAGCTGAAAAAGACGCTCTAAAGTTACATATATCCCAAGGACATATAAGCAAAACCGCACTGACATCTGACGAGCGTGCTCAAATGCCGCTCCTTCTAAAAGCCGATAGTAGTAGAATACCCTGTTATAACCAACATCTCACACTATCAACATTCTACATCAGTAGTTCATGGTCCGCCATAACCAATGATAAGCCATTTGATTACGTAATAATGGATGAAGCCAGTCAAGCATTGCTGGCAATGATAGGTGGTGCTACTCGGCTTGGAAAACATATCATTTGGATAGGAGACCAGAATCAATTACCTCCTGTAGTGAATCTTGGAGAAGACATTATCACTCGGAACGATTTTAATGCCTTAGTAGACGGTTTTCATTCACTTTGTGAATATTTATCATTCAAGTCATACATGTTGAGTGATACTTTCAGATTACAGCCATATTCAGCGAAATTGACTTCATCGTTTTATCCCTCAGAGTTAATTTCCTGTTTTAATGAAGATGTTTTTCCCAAGGATGAGGCTCTTTTTCAGGAAGACAAAAATGTTTCTTATATACCTATCCAATACAAAACCGGAGATAAGTATATTGAAGAACATATTCCAGAAGTAATAAAAATAGTTGATAAAATACTTAAAAAGTCTCCAGAAGCGAAAATTGCAATTCTTTCAAAATTTAGAGCGACCGTTCGCAGTTTGCAAAGAGCTTTTATTTCTGAATATGGGAATAAGGAGAATTTGCTCATAGATACAGTAGAACGTGTTCAAGGAATCACTCGCGACTTCTGCATATTCGTAATTCCTGACTACATTAAGAATTTATCGCTTAATGAGAGGCTGTTTAACGTGGCAACGAGTAGAGCCACTCAAGGCACTATAATCATGGGACCGAAAGATATAATAAGTGCGAGTTTGCCACATAACGTCCATCGATACCTCTTGCATCTAATTGGCGCAGGCGAACGTGATGAGATTATGTCAGAAGAACCGAGTGCTATTCCCGGTGTGAAGGTTGTTGGTAAGATTGATTTGTCACAGTTTGAACGCCCGAAGAAAGAGCTGAGTAAGACCAAGAAGAATTACTATATCATTGACACGAATGTGTTTGTGAACTATCCGGATATTCTTAGCAAGATTGATGTTAAGTATCCGATAATCTTATCGGCTAAAGTGGTTGATGAACTTGATAAGATGAAGATTAAGCTAACCGAGCAAGAAAAGAGGAATGCGGAAAAGGCCCTGCGGCTACTCAATCAGGATAACCGACATCAAATCATTTATGAGTCTGCGGATGTTTCATTGTTACCGACGGATTTTGACAGACGTTCACCGGACAACATGATTCTTTCAGTCGCTTTAAAATACAAGGAAGAAAATCCTATCATGCTGACTTCTGACAATGGTCTGCAACTGAAATGCAAGACTCAAGGTATATCCACTGTCTCACTTAAAGACTTTTTAAAACGATGAGTTGCGAGAATATATTTGACAAATTGTCGGAATATGGAGGCAGCAAGAAGGCCAAGACTCTGCCCATTACTGCGCTTGAGGCGAAGGAGGCATTTGCTTTTCTTATGAGTCATGACCGATATTGCACTACTGAACTGCCGGAGTATTTTGATTTCAATGGAGTGTTGGAGTATGCCGCAACTGCTATTGGAGTGAAGAATCTGGATGAGGTTGTCGCCAGCGGCGTTTGTCCGGAAAGTCTGCATGATGTCAATCTTGATGTCATCACAAATAAGGATGGGAAATATGGCGTGCGTCCGCTTACGCTTGCCAATCCGTTCCTCTACTATATGCTTGCGCGTGATATTTGCAGTGAGCAGTCGTGGCCGAATGTGCAGGAGTGTTTCAAGGCTTTTGCCTCGGAGCACTTTGAGGCTTGCGCTATTCCGATGGTGAAGGTTGAAGATAAACCGGAACCGTTCAAGGGTGCTACATCAATTCTCAATTGGTGGAACAAGATGGAGCAGCAGTCGCTGGAACTGTCGCTTCAATATAGGTATATGTTTGTAACTGACATTACCAATTGCTTCGGTCAGATTAATCCGGAATCTATAGGCTGGGCATTGGCACGCAAGGATACTCCTCAGGAAACTGACGAAAATAATGAACTTGCTGCCAAGATTCAGCATTATCTCCGGGCTATGCAACAAGGTAAAAACATCGGCATACCGCAGGGAAGCACACTTTTCTCGCTGATTGCCGAGATTGTGCTTGGCTATACCGACATGCTCTTTGAGCAGGCTATACGAAAGGCACAGTCAAAGGATAAGTTGCCGAAAGATTTGGAATATCGTGTGTTGCGTTATGTAGATGACTACCGTATTTTCTGTAACGATCGTGACGCGCTTGACAAACTTTCATATATGCTTCAGGAGATTCTTGAACAGTTCAATTTCCGCATGAACACGTCGAAGACACGCATCTCAACTGATCTCATCACCGACTCGATAAAGCCCGATAAGGCATTCTATGTGTTCAACACTCCGATAGAGAGCAAGCAGACATATCTCGATGAACAAGGAAACGAGCGGAAACAGGCCGGCTATGACTTCGACGGTTTCCAAAAACATCTGCTGTTCATTTTTGAATTCTCAAAAAGATTCCCTAATTCGGGACAGTTAGTATCGCAATTGGAGGCTTTCAGCAAACGTATAGAAAAGCAGCTCTCCACCAAACGGACTATTACTACTGAATGTGAGGTTATAGATTTAGGGACTAATGAAATAACCAAAGAGACTGAGACGCGTGAAGTTGATGGGCATCTTTGGGAAAATATCTCCACTATGGTTGCAATCGCCGTCGAAATTGCTGCCAACAATGTTCGGGTGGCTCCGAACGCGCTTAAAGTGGCAAGTCAGATGCTTGCCGATATGCGTAAGAAGGATGCAGAGAAGCGCAAGCACATCATCGGCTTAATTTACAACAAACTCCGTCACATCCCTAACTCCGCCTTCCTGCAGGTCTGGCTTCAGAACATAACCCATGTAGCCGATGACTGGACACAAGGCGAATTATACGATATGCCGCTATGCAAGGTGGTGGCTAAGCAGCCCGTATCGCTATGGAACAATAGTTGGCTAAAACCTGAATTTGCCTACAATCTTCCCACCACCAGCATTGTTGATCGTGAGGCACTTGCCAAAGCCGGCTCCATCATCACCTTCAAGGCCAAACGTCAATATGATGAAATGGAATATTAGCCCATGAACAGAACTGATATAAAAGATAAAGAAATGCTTGAGTTAGCTAAGCATGTGCTTGAACTTGCTGATAAAACTCCTCAATTAATAAAATTACAAGAGCTGTGCCGGGAAATAGCGCAAGGCCAACGAAAAGATATTTCCAAAAAAGTGATTGACGATGCTTTTGATATTATTGAAATATTTATCAAAGAGGCTTGTGATACTCCTGATGATATTTCACATGTTCAGAAGTTAGCGTTCAGAAATATTGCATATCAAATGTTTCTGAACCAAAATATTTGTATTCACAACTAATCTACCGAGATATGATAAACAACGAGATGACAGAAAGAGATTTACAGAAGTATCTTAAGGAACGTTTTCCGAAAGAAGATACCTCATGCGATTGGAAGGAGATGAAGAATCTCAAAAATTCCTTTGCGAATGATCCGCATAAGGATGTAGTGTCATATCTTTCTGGCATTTCCAATATGGAGGGAGGTCATCTTGTCATAGGTGTCGTTGACGGCACTCTTGACATTGTTGGCACAGATTTGTCCAAAGTTGGTTTTGATAAGACCTCCGTAATTCATAAGATGCTGGAACAATGTACGAATCTGCCGGAAGATGGTCTTTATGTTGAGGAATTCATTACTACTGACACCAATAAAGTTGTTTGGGTCATAAATATTCCAAAGCATCTTCCTCGCCGTCCGGTAATTGCCCATAAGAAAATGTATCAACGCAGGAATGACTCATTGATTGTTATGACCCGTGAAAGAGAGGAAGCGATTCTCCACGAGGATCTAGGCCATTATGACTGGTCTGCAGAAGTCATCCCAGACGCGACCATATCAGATCTTGATGAGGAAGCAATAAAAGTCGCTATTGATGGTTATTGCGATCGCTATCCTAAGCGAGCTAAAGAAGCGAAGACTTGGACAGTAGAAAAGTTTTTGGATAAAGCCAAAATCACCAAGAATGGTAAAATTACAAGAACAGCTCTCCTATTGTTGGGAAAAGAGGAATCAGTTCACTATCTTAACCATCCTGCAGAAATAGTATGGAAACTTCAGACAGGCGAAGAACGGGCTGCCAATATTTTCTATCCTCCATTCTTACTGTCTGCTGTTGAATTGCGAGGCACTATACGAAACTATCAAATTAAGATTTTTCCTTCAAATGCCTTGCTGCCGACACCAGTTATGAAATATGATCAGCGTTCATTACTTGAGGGGCTTCATAATTGCATACTACATCAAGATTATACCCGTGGTGAGCGTATAATTGTGACAGAGAGTGCCGATTGCGTCATATTCCAAAATGCCGGTACATTTTATGAAGGTAAATATGAGGATTATGTCGATGGGAAGAAAACACCTACGCAATACAGAAATCCATTCTTACAGAATGCTATGGTCAATCTCAATATGATAGACAGTCAAGGTTTTGGCATTCACGATATGTTTGAGAATCAACGGTCTCGTTTCCTGCCAATGCCTGATTACGACAAGTCTACAGACAAACATGTTATTATGGTTATGCCTGGACAGGTTATTAATGAGGAATATTCAACTGCATTAATGGAAAACACGTCTCTTGATTTAACAACGGTCTTCCTACTTGACCGTGTTCAAAGGAATAAGCCCATAAGCAAAGACGCTAGAGCAAAGCTACGTGATTTAAACCTAATTGAAGGGCGCCATCCTCATATAATTATCAGTCGGAAAATCGCGCAGATAACCCATCAGGAGGCCGAGTACACATCACTTAAAGGATTTGACGATCAATTCTGTAAAGATTTGATCCTTAAATCTCTTCGTGAGCATATACGGTTAAAACGAACACAAATTAATGAGTTACTCTTAAAAAGATTACCCGATATTCTGGATGAGCGCCAAAAGAATAATCATATCGACTATCTTCTTAAGCAGCTTCGAAAGAATGGCAAAATACATGTGGGAGCCAATAAGTATTGGGAACTCGGACCGGACCAACAAAGCACTGGAAAAGAAGACTGAGTTGAGACCGGGCATGAATTTTTATGCGAATATTATGTAGCATTCCGTGAACTTTCAATGAAAATTCCGTGAAAAATTCCGTGAAAAGACGCCGTCTTCTGAGTTATATTCTTGATTATTAAGACAATAACCGAGTGGATTGTCATTGCCCATTCCGTGAACTTTCACTGAAAATACCGACAATATCTATGATGGTGGGTATAGGAGATGATATTAAACTCTGCTTGTATATGGGTTGTTAATAAGAGAGATTCGAATTACGACAATAATGAAATGAAAGTTGACAAACATACGACTATCGGCAACATACCAATAAAGGGGATAAGAGACTTCTTTGTTAGGTATCGAACACCTGCAAAATTTTCTCTGAAGACTGTTGAACAATATTTCAAAATTTCAAATGATTCAGCGCGATATTTATGTAAAGAGTTGATAAGACACGAGTTTATAGAGGATGATATATTTGGTAAATACGTCGTTACTGAAAAAGGAAATGCTCTAGCCCAGACTAAATTCGTGAAACGCATGAATAAGGAAAAGGCAGACTTGATTTTCCAAAAATTCATGGATAGAGTAGAAGAAGTTAATTCCGATAATACTTTTCTATACAGTGTTAAGCAACTATTTCTATTTGGAAGTTATCTTGATCGCTCATCTGACGATTTTGGAGATCTTGACATAGCATTTGTTCTTGAACGCAAGATAAAAGATGACAAGGATTTTATGGCCGCACAGCAAAAGTTGATTCAAGATGCTTGTGAAAATGGAAAGGTCTTTTCATCTATTGTAGAAGAAGTGTATTATTCAGAAACTATGGTTCTTAAGCACCTCAAGAACAGAAGTCCATACATCAGTCTACACCGTTTATCTGATGTCTTAGAGCTTGGGGCTCCACATAAACAAATATATCCATTGTCAGATGAACTCAATGTATGACCAGTAGTCGTCAATTCCAACTCGTTCCTAGATTGGCGCTATATCGTCTTTCATCGCCAAATAAACTTATCTATTTACGAAAAACAAAGTATAAATCACTGATATTACGATGTGAATAATTTCTTCAACGAAGAGGAATACTAATAGCTACTGACAGTTTGTAAATAAAAGACAATCAATCGGATAAACAGCCCTGCGTTTGTTTGTCCGATTGTTTTTTTGTGTTCGGGCCAATCAAACGCAACTTTGTAAGTGGTTGATGATTAAAGTTTTATATATTGAGTAAAATCCAAAATCGGGTTTGTTTGGCTAAAATACATGCCCAATTTCTTTCCTCGTGAATACTGAAATATCCCCTGATTTTATCCTCCAAAATCCTCCTGAGGTATAGAATTGGCACTATAATCCTTGAGGAAGAAGAGTATTCCATATCTCCAATCTAAGATCTTTTTTGAAACTGACGATTTGGCTTCTACCTTTTCATCTTGCTGCCACCTGGAGAGACCGGAGCATGCTGGGACAGCATGGGAGGCATAAAACAGTGCCGA
>CAJUKX010000021.1 GCA_910586975.1 uncultured Muribaculaceae bacterium
TAAAGAAATTTCTCTTCCTCTTTTAACACTTCAACCGGGTTTTTACATTGACCCCGATTTTTACCATGGCCCCAATCCAGTCCATAATTCGTGGGGTGGGGTGGAAATGAAGAAAGAGCTTAATCATTTGATTAAGCTCTTTCTTTGAGTTGCCTTGGAAGGATTCGAACCCTCACAGGCGGAACCAGAATCCGACGTGCTACCATTACACCACAAGGCAATTTGTTTTTTTGTTTCTTAGTAGGTGTCTTTGTTTTACGGGTGCAAAGTTAAGGACTTTTTTTATATCTGCAAAATTTTTGAGCATTTTTTTTGAAAAAAATTAAACTTTTTTTCAGTCGTGATGATATGATGAACCGTTTAAAATTGATAATACTCTGTAAATCTGCTCGGTAGCGAGAACACGCGCCATCTCGTGCGTGAAGGTCATTTTTGAGAGTGCCATCTTATAATCTGCTCTGTCGTACACAGCCTGCGAGAATCCGAAGGGTCCTCCTATTACAAAAATAAGGTTTCGCGACAGTGTTGTAGCCTTTTTTTGTATGAATTGTGCAAATTCGTTTGATGTCATTTCTTTTCCGCGTTCGTCGAGCAGCACTATGAAGTCGGCCGGGGTTGTCTTTGCCAATATCAGTTCGCCTTCTTTGATACATTGTTGAGCCTTGGGCATAGTTTTTGAGGTGGCAATGTCGGGTATTATTGTCAGTTGTGCCGGCATGTAGAAGTTTATACGTTTCATATACATATCTACGAGAGGGGCAAGGTTCTTGTCGTGCATGTTTCCAACGCACACAATATTAATTTTCATAATCAGTTCTTTTTTATTAAATTTGCGCAAAAGTAACAAAAATCGAAAGAAAATGAAAACGCCTGATGAATTAATTGATGATTTGCTCGTACTGGCATTTGCCGAAGATGTGGGCGATGGGGATGCTACTACATTAAGTACCATTCCTGCCGATGCCATGGGTCGCCAGCGCCTTATTATAAAGGAGGAAGGCATACTTGCCGGTGTTGAGATTGCCCGCAGGGTCTTTGATAAGCTTGACCCTTCGCTGCGCATGACCATACATATCAACGACGGTGCGCATGTAAAGCCCGGTGATATAGTGTTTGAGGTAGAAGGCCCCATTCGTTCTTTGCTTCAGACCGAGCGTGTCATGCTCAACATCATGCAGCGCATGAGCGGTATAGCTACTATGACTGCCAAATATCAGAGCCGTCTGGATGGTTTGAAAACCAAGGTCCTCGATACCCGCAAGACCACTCCCGGCATGCGAATACTCGAAAAAATGGCTGTTAAGATTGGCGGTGGTGAAAACCATCGTATCGGTCTGTTTGACATGATACTCATCAAGGACAACCATAATGATTTTGCCGGAGGTATTGCCAATTCTGTGGCCCGAGCCAAGGAATGGTGCAAGGTAAATGGTAAAGATCTCAAGATAGAGGTGGAAGTGCGTGATACTGATGAAATCAATCAGGCGCTTGCTGCCGGAGTCGACAGAATAATGCTGGATAATTTCACGCCCGAGCGTACAGCCGAGGCTGTTTCATACATACGCGAGCGTAATAAGGATGTAGAGATTGAATCTTCGGGTGGCATTACCCTCGATACTCTGCGTGCTTATGGCGAAGCCGGTGTTGACTTTATCAGTGTGGGTGCGCTGACCCATAGTGTCAAAGGTCTCGACATGAGCTTCAAGGCCGTGAAGTGACATCTGTAAATATAAAATATTTGTATCCCCTGTATCAATGGCTGATGCAGGGGATACACATTTATGTACGGTTTATCAGCGGGCTGCGATTACTTCGATTTCTACGAGAACTTTTTTAGGAAGTTCTTTCACAGCAACGGCTGAGCGTGCGGGGTAGGGAGCGGGGAAAGATTCTCCGTATACTTCGTTCATGGCCTGGAAGTCGCCCATGTCGTGAAGGTAAACGGTGGTCTTCACTACGTTTTCGAGTGTAAGGCCGGCTTCATTGAGGATAGCCACAACGTTTGAGATAGCCTGCTGGGTCTGAGCTTTGATACCGTGGGGGATTGAGCCGTCGGCGGGGTTGATTGGAATCTGACCTGATGCGAATACGAAAGTACCTGTGTCGATGGCCTGATTGTAGGGGCCGATTGCGCCGGGGGCGTTGAGGGTTGCAATAACTTTTTTCATTTTCTCTTAGATTTTTTAAGGATTAGATAATTACGTATTAGTTATATGTTTGATTTTAAGTTCTGATACAAGTATCTGTGAAGTGATTTTTTCTTCATTTTCGAGTATGTCGCCAAAGGCGGTTATTACTCCGGGGAAGTTTTTGTCAAAATCGGGTATGAAGTCTGATGAGCCTATGGAGTCAAGGCGGTTGTAGATTTCGGCTACGGTGATTTTGTCGGGACTCAGAGCCGGCAGATATCCTCGGGCATTATGTTTTGAGTCGATGAGTACTATCGACAGTATACCCGCCGCTACCAGTTTGTCGCAGATCATTGTGCCAAGTCGCGGGGGCAGTTTGTAATCTTTGACCAAATGCGCCGGCGATGTAGCTCCTTCATCGGCTATGAACCGTTGTACCACAACCGCACAGATGGCAAGGATGAGGTGTGAGTAATAGCGCGATGAAATGTTCTCTATGGCATCGTTGAAGTTATACATATATATATTCTGTGAAGAATAGCATACCACGCCTCCAGCAAATATAATCACCCATGTGAGCTGTGTCCATAGCAACATGAGCGGAAGGAACGAGAACGATCCGTATATGGCATTATAGCGGGCTACGTATAACTGACCGGTAATAAACAGCCATTGAAGCACAAGGAATCCGGTTCCGGCAAATGCACCG
This sequence comes from uncultured Muribaculaceae bacterium, assembly GCA_910586975.1. Taxonomy (GTDB): domain Bacteria; phylum Bacteroidota; class Bacteroidia; order Bacteroidales; family Muribaculaceae; genus CAG-873. The sequence continues at coordinate 2,839 of CAJUKX010000021.1, forward strand.
GCCATGAATGCGTTGGCAAACTTAACTTTGGTATTGGGCATCAGCAGGTACAGCAGCCCGAAAAACAACCAAGTAAGTACCCACGACAGGCCTTCGAGAATTATCTTGATAAACGGCGACATGAAATTCCAGTGAAACCATGTCTGGAGTGTGGAACTAAGCAGAAGCGAGAGACCGCTGGCACACAGCATCACTATGGGCAGAATCATCAGCATGGCCGTGTAATCCACAATTTTACGTCCAAACGACCGTCCTTCTTTCAATCCCCATATCAGGTTGAATGTGTCTTCAATATTACCCAGCAGAGATATAAGTGTCCACAGCAGGAATACTACGCCGACGCCCACAAACAGACCTTCGGAATAGCTCGACAGATATGAGTCGATGAATCCGAGGGCGTATGATATGGCTGTCTTCTGCGCCGGGAAAATATCAAAAAGCTCGGCCTGCAGCGTGTTTTTGAATCCAAATCCGCCGGCGATTGCAAATAGCAGTGCCAGTGCCGGAACAATTGCCAGCAGAGTGCGGAAGGTCATCGCGCATGCCTGAGTCTGGATATCTGAATTGAAAAAAGATTTCAGAGAAAGGTTCAATGTTTTCAGAGTGTTGACGTACCATACATTTCGTTGGTCGTGCCATACACCCACCGATACATATTTCCATATCTCCATGCCCTTGTCGAAGGTTTTGGTGAACCATGAGGGCTTAGCGGTCGGTTGATTCTGCGTTGACATGGCGGGCTATCAGTTAATGATTTCACATTTGACTTTGCCCACGGGGAGCTTTCCTTCGAGCTGCACGGGGGTGCGCTGGCTGCCGGTGGTAATCCAGGCGTCCATATTGTCGGAGGTTTTCTTACCTCCTTTTCCCGTGAAAATGAATGTTACGTGGAAGCATTGGTAACGTTTGCCGTCAATCTGCACGAATTCAATGCCTTTATATTCAAACGACAGGGTTTCTTTTTGTTTTCCGGAGAATATGGTCACGGTCTCTTTCTGTCCGGGTTTCCATCTTTCGAAGGGAAGCGTGCGCATGAAGTAGAAAGACGACAGCATATCCACTGTTTTTCCTTCGGCTGTCAGGGTGATATTGCGGTCGGGTTTTGGCTGGCCTTTTTTAACGGTTTTTCGGGTACATTCACCGGTCACTGAGTTACCGTCGTATGTGAAGCGTACGATGTCGTGCTTATGGTCATCCCCTTCATGAGCTATTTTTTCGTAGAAGTGCGGTTTGTAGCCTTGTTTATCCATTACTCCGTTGAGAGTATCGCGCACCATGAAGAATTTGTCGGCCCATGGAGCCGAGTGGCCAACCAGCTGCGATACATAACGGTCGCCTTGGTCGCGCAGGGTTATGGTTGCTGTTCCTGCCTGTTTGTTGATCATACCCCATTTATACATGATGCGGTATTTTATTGTTTCGTTCTTAAGAGGTTGAAGAGCCGAAACACATAGGTAAGTGCTCAAAAACAAGCATAATAGCAGAATGAATTTTTTCATCGGATAAATAGTAGTAACGTTTGACAAGACTTTCGGTCGGCCGGTTTTCACATTCCGGTCGGGCTTTCTGACCGGAACGTGAAAAAACAGTCCTTATTTAATAACCGGAATCTTGATACAAAGTTTACGGTGGTTGCCGATTCCGATGTTAGGGGCATGCGCATCTTCGGGGAAGAAGATAGCCATCTGGCCGGGATAAACGTTGATCAGGTTCTGGGTAGAGTCGCCTAAAAATACTACATCTTTGTCCTCGTTATAGGGTTCGATTACATTTTTAAGGTCATCAATGGGTGCCCAACCCATAATTTCAACGCCCTTGAGAGGTACCTGTATGTCAATGAAGCGTTTGTGAGCCTCAAAGCGTGCTTTTTCGGCAGGTACGAGTGCGGGTTCTTGAAATTTGACTACGATTCCGCCGGGCAATTCAAGCTTGCCGGGTTTGAAGTCGGCTTCGTTCCAGTTCTGAAGCCATTCGATAGCCTCTTTGATCAGGGGCGAGATAGCGGAGTAGGTTCCTCCATCTTTGATTGTACTTAAGATCATAATGGTATTGTGATAAATGTTAAAGTCTCTTATAATTGCTATTCTTCGTCGACATCGGCCGGACGAAGGTCAAAAGGCAGTTGCGAGCGCGACGATTGCTCTATGTGCTTGTTGCGCCAGCATTTGCGGCACACGGCCACGTAGCGGTCATCACCGCCTATCTCTACCTGGGCACCCTCTTCCACAAAGTCGCCGTTTGAGTCTATGCGGGCGTTGACAATGGTTTTGTGACCACAGTTGCATGTCGACTTTATCTCGTCTATGGTATCGGCTATTTCAAACAGGCGTCTTGAGCCTTCAAACAGGCGGGTCTTGAAGTCGGTGCGCAATCCATAGCATATAACGTTAGAGCCGAAGTCGTCCACTATCCTCGACAGTTGGTCAACCTGGCGCTCGGTGAGGAACTGAGCTTCGTCTATCAGATACCAATCCACTATACGTTGTTCTTTCTCATATAGGTTGAGAGCCACTTTATACAGGTCGGTATTGGCATAGATCCATGTACATTCACGTTCTATGCCTATGCGTGAGTGGATTATATTGCGAGCCTCGCGGGTGTCCACGATAGGTTTCATGCACATATAGTCCATTTTTCGCTCTTCGAAGTTATAAGCTGTGGTCAGCAGCAGGGCGGTTTTTGCCGAGCCCATTGTTCCATAGCGGAAGTATAGTTTGCCTTTTCGGTACATTGTTGAATATTTCTGTATTGACGCTTCAAAGGTAGCAAACAAAATCCAATCCATGCTATATTTTGTATTAAAAAATATAAACAATTGATTAGAAATTTCGGTTGCTCGCGCACTATTTACCAAACAACCTTTTGATTAGGTCGGGTCTGTGCAGACGCCGCAGCGAGCGTTCTATATCCATTCGGTAAGTTCTGTCGTACCAGAAAAAATACTTGCGTTGGGCGAGCTTCTGCTCAGGCCGTACTGCCGTGAAAATCTTTTCTCCGGTATATGGATGAAAACCGCTGTAGTAGATTTCGGTGGCCACTGTCATCGGGGTAGGCGTGAAGTCCTGCACCTGTTCGAGATGGAAATTGAGAGCTTTGGTCTTTACGGCCAATTCGGCCATGTCAATCTCCGTGCAGCCCGGATGCGACGATATGAAGTAGGGAATGAGCTGCTGTCGCAGGCCATCGCGGGCGTTTACTCTGTCAAAAATCTCTTTGAACCGGTAGAAAAGCTCGAATGACGGTTTGCGCATGATGTTGAGTACCGAGTCTTCGGTATGTTCGGGCGCCACTTTAAGCCTGCCCGATACATGATTTCTTATAAGTTCCTCATTATATTGGCGCGAAGCCTTATCTATCTTGGCATCTCCGCATGTGTGCATCGACAGATCATAACGCACACCAGAGCCTATAAACGACTTTTTTACACCGGGCAGGGCGTCTACAGCATGATAGATGTCGAGCAGCGGGCGATGATCGGTGTTGAGATTCGGGCATACCACAGGATGCAGGCACGAGGGCTTTTTGCATTTGGCGCAGATGCTCTTGTCCTTGCCTCCCATCGAATACATATTTGCCGATGGGCCGCCAAGATCGGAGATATACCCCTTGAAATCAGGCATTGAAGTTACCTGCCGGGCTTCTCTCAGAATCGACTCGCGTGAGCGCGATGCTATGAACTTGCCCTGGTGAGCTGAGATTGTGCAGAACGCACATCCGCCGAAACATCCGCGATGCAGGTTCACCGAGTGGCGTATCATCTCGTATGCAGGTATGCGTTTGTTCTTGTAACGCGGATGGGGCAGACGGGTAAACGGCAGATCGAATGCTGCATCGATCTCACCTGTTGACATTGCCGGAAGCATAGGATTCACTTTTACAACACGCTTGCCGTAAGCCTGCCACAGTACCGCGCCGCCATCCATGGTGTTGCTCTGCTGTTCTATATGCTTGAAGTTGCTGCTCTGAGCCTTTGGATTGCGGCTTACGGTTTCCCACGAATTCAGTATGATGTTATTTGTGTCGCTGCTCTCGGGCATAGCCTCAATAGGCTGAATCACGGCACTCTGGGGCAGGTCGGTTATATCTGAAATCTTTTCTCCTGCGGCAAGCCGTTGTGCCAACATCACTACATTGTGCTCGCCCATACCGTAAAGAAGTATGTCGGCAGGGGCATCGAGCAATATCGAAGGTCTAAGGCGGTCTTGCCAATAGTCGTAATGCGACACACGGCGCAGCGACGCCTCTATGCCACCTACAGCTATAGGAGTGTCGGGAAACAGCTTGCGCAGAATCTCTGAATATACGATTGTAGGATAATCAGGGCGCATGCCATGTCGTCCGTCGGGCGTGTAGGCATCATCGCTGCGGCGCCTGCGGGCTGCGGTGTAGTGGTTGACCATAGAGTCCATGGCTCCGGCCGAAACTCCGAAAAATAACCTCGGTGCACCGAATTTTTTGAAGTCGCGCAAGTCATCCTGCCAGTTGGGCTGAGGTACGATTGCAACTCTGTAACCGGCAGCTTCAAGCACGCGGCCAATTACGGCCGAGCCAAATGAGGGATGGTCTACATACGCGTCGCCGCTAAACAGCACAACATCCACATAATCCCAACCGCGGGCTTTCATCTCCTTAACCGAAGTCGGAAGCCAGTCTGTGGGCCGAAGATTGTTATAGTCTATATCCTTCATGATTTCTGAATTTGAGCGAGACGGTCTTCGAGCTTAATTATTTCATCACGAATACGGGCGGCTTCGATAAATTCCATCTCGCGGGCCGCTTCGAGCATCTTCTGCCTTTGAGAGTCTATGAATCTTTGCATCTCTTCTGCATTCATATAAGGCACTACGGGGTCGGCGGCAATGTCGACATGCGTGTTGTCGAATTCGTACAGATAGTTGGAATTCTTGACAGCCTTGGCACCCTTCTCGCGTATAGAACGTTTCTCGCGGGCGTTGAGTGGCTTGCCTTTTGCAATGGCGGCAGCCGCTGCGTCTGATGCTGCATCGGTGTCGGTACTTTCACGACCCACTATGGCCATGCGCGATTTCACAATGGCAGTCGGTGTTATGCCATGTTCTTCGTTATACTTCAACTGTATTGAGCGTCGGCGTTCGGTCTCGTCGATGGTCTGCTGCATGGAGTCTGTAATCTTGTCGGCGTACATTATCACGGTACCGTTGATGTTACGGGCCGCGCGTCCAACGGTCTGCACCAACGAGCGTCGCGAGCGCAGGAAACCTTCTTTGTCGGCATCAAGTATGGCAACAAGACTCACTTCAGGCAGGTCAAGACCCTCGCGCAGCAGATTCACACCTATCAGTACGTCAAACACACCCTGACGCAGGTCGTCGAGAATCTTTATGCGGTCCATTGTCTCTACATCAGAGTGTATATAGGCCGTTTTGAATTTGGCTTTGAGCAGAAAGTCGTTGAGCTCCTCGGCCATACGTTTGGTGAGGGTAGTGACCAGAGTTCTTTCGCCCTTCTCTACACGTCGGGCTATCTCTTCCATCAGGTCGTCAATCTGTCCGGCCGACGGTCGCACGGTTATGGCCGGGTCAAGAAGTCCGGTAGGACGTATCACCTGTTCCACTACCACGCCTTCGCTCTTCTGCAGCTCATAATCAGCCGGAGTGGCCGATACGTATATGGTCTGGTTAGACATCTGTTCAAACTCATCGAATGTGAGGGGGCGGTTGTCAAGCGCGGCCGCGAGTCTGAAACCGTAGTTTACGAGATTGGTCTTTCGCGACAGGTCGCCGCCAAACATTGCGCGTATCTGTGGAATCGTCACATGGCTTTCGTCAATGATGGTAAGATAATCCTTTGGGAAGTAGTCGAGCAGGCAGAAAGGTCGCTGTCCCGGCTGACGTCCGTCGAAGTATCTTGAGTAGTTCTCGATACCCGAGCAATATCCCAGTTCTTTTATCATCTCCACGTCATACGTAACCCTTTCTTCAAGCCTTTGGGCCTCCAGCGGTTTGCCCTCGCGGTGGAAAGCATCAACCTGCTCACCCAAATCGAGCTGAATCTGAGCTACAGCACTTTGTTGGCGGGCGGGAGAGGTGACGAAGATGTTTGCCGGATAAATTTTGAATTCGTCGTGAGCGCCCAGCGGGTCAAGGTCGAGCGCGTGCAAGGTCTGAATTGATTCTATTTCATCTCCCCAGAATACCACACGCAGCACAATCTCCTCGTATGCCAGACGTATATCTATGGTATCGCCTTTTACACGGAAAGTGCCGCGGCGGTCTTCAACCTCGTTGCGTGAATACAGCGAGTTGACAAGTTGGCGCAGAAAAGCATTGCGTGTGATTTTCATACCCACGTGTATGCTTACCACACCCGAATTGAATTCCTCAGGATTTCCCATGCCGTACAAGCACGAAACCGACGATACAACTATGACATCGCGGCGCCCCGACAGCAGAGCCGAAGTCGTGGCAAGTCGCAGACGGTCGATTTCGTCGTTGATCATAAGGTCTTTTTCGATATACTTGTCAACCGAGGGTATGTAAGCCTCGGGTTGATAATAATCGTAGTATGAGACGAAATATTCAACGGCATTGTCAGGGAAGAACTGTTTGAACTCACTGTATAGCTGAGCCGCAAGAGTCTTATTGTGGCTTAGAATCAGGGTAGGGCGTTGCACTTTCTCTATAACATTTGCCATAGTGAAGGTTTTGCCTGAGCCCGTTACGCCGAGAAGTACTTGTGCGTCAGAGCCGTCAGCCACTCCCTGCGCCAGCTGTTCGATGGCCTGAGGCTGGTCGCCGGTAGGATGATATTCAGAGTTAAGACGAAAATCCATATTGAATTTATTAAGTAAGCATTGGAAAATAGTTTATATTATATGTTCCGACTTATGGACAGCTGATTCAATACGATGAAGAGGGAGCATAGCCGTAGCTACGTGACCGATGAAGAGGGTTGAAGATGCGTTCATAAGGCAAGCAGATGATATAAACTATTTTTCATTGATTGCTTATATCATACAAAGTTACAAAATACGTGCGATATGGCAAAAAATTCTGTATCTTCTTAAACTTTTTTGATGTATATCAGTCATATTTAAAATAATATAATGTTTAATTATGAGAAAGATAATACTTTTTGTAATCTTGATGAGTTGCTATTTCGCGGCCAAGGCCGATTTTTCATCCCCGGATTTTGCATATCCGCAGACTGTGATTGAAGAAGCTGAATCACACCTTAAGACTGCCAAAGGTCTCGACAGGCTCAAGGCTGTGATGGAAGTCACTGTGGCCAAATCGTCGATTGACCCCGATTCGCTTCTTGCCATGCCTTCATTTATCACCGGCTATGCCCGGGTGGAAGATAACAGGGAAGTGAAGGGTCTTATGATGCTGTATAAAGCAAATATACTCAATCGGATATACAACCGCAACCGATGGAAATACGACCAGGTTGATGCGCCTGCCACACCGGTGCCTGCCGATTTGGCGCAATGGAGCGGATTGCAGTTCAAACAGCAGATTGCAGAAGCGGTAGACAGTGCTGCGTCTTTGCTCAAACCTTACTACAAGAATCCTGTAAGAAACTATAGCGATGTCATTGCTTTTGATGATGTTGCCGAACAGTTTTATCCGTACCTTAGAGACTTCTTTTTCTTGCAGGCCAACAAATATACACAAGATAAAAAATACATAAGTCTGGCGCAGGAGCTGAGCGCTCCCGGCTCGGCTGAATGGGCTATATGGAATACGGTAAACGTATATGATTATGCCGATCTGAAAAAAATGTTTGATAAAAACCACACCGGCCTGTGTGGAGCATACCTGTTGTGGAAAACCGTTTCGCAAAGAGAAGACGACCGTTTTGCCGATGATATTTCTTCACTCGTAAAAATGATTGAAGACTATATCAAGAGCGAGCCTGCCAATGTGATGACTCCAGCACTCAACACACAGCTCGAGTCGTTGACAAGGCCGGCATTAAGGCTTGATATGCCTGCTTATGCCTGTGCAGGCAAGAAACTTGCCATACCTTGTACGTACGGAAATACCTCAAAAATCGGTGTTAAAGTATCATATCTTTCGCCTCAGACAAGCAATAATGCCGACAAATCGGTCTTCTATAAGAATTTCTTGAAAAATACCGACAAGGCTATGCTTAAAGCCGCCGATACAATTTATGTTTCGGTTGACAAACCGGGCCGTTACTATGTGGAGGCCGTATGCGACGGTGTGCAGAACCGTCAGGGCAATATTGTGACTTTTACGCCCTGGATGCCTGTGCTTATTTCAAATAACGGCAAGAATATGCTTGCGGTCACCAATTTTGAAACCGGTACACCCGTTGAAGGAATTTTGGTTGAAAAGCAGAACAGCAAAGGTGCATTCGTCAATGTAGGCAAGACTGATTCAAAAGGTCTGCTCAAGATTGATGTCACTGCCGAAAAGAATACTTACCGTCGCTCGCCTCTGCGCCTCACCGGTAAAGCCGGCTCGGTGTATTTCGGTTATGATGTGGCTGTTTCAGGCAGCTCGTATGAACAACCGGCTGAGATACTGAGCGGTGCATTATTCCTTGATCGTCCGGTTTACCATCCCGGCGACAGCATTGGCTGGGCTGTGGTGGTGGCTGCAAAACATCCGCGCGAGATGCAGAGCAATCTTTGCAAAGATATGAAAGCCGATGTCATTCTTTATGACGCCAATTATACAGCAGTTGACACCATGACTGTCAATACTGATGAATATGGCCGTGCCGCCGGCAAATTCTCCATACCCGAAGATCTGCTTACAGGCAGGTACACCATTGTAGCCAAAGGCAAGAACTTCAATGTATCGGCATCTGCAATGGTGAGCGATTTTAAAGCTCCGGTATTTGAATTGAAGAATGTGTGCGTAGAGCGCGATGGCAACGATTATGTTGTTAAAGGCGAGGCCATACGTTATTCAGGTGCTTATGTGGCAGGTGCAGAAGTCAAGGTGGAGCTTTCCTCCACTCCTTACTGGGGATTCCGCATTTATAATTGGGACGAGAATGAAGCAAGCTTCACAGGAATTACCGGAGATGATGGCAGCTTCAGGATAGTCATTCCTGCAGATACCCTCAAAAATGAAAATTACAAATGTAAGCTGATAGTTACAAGCGTAGCGGCCGAAACTGCCGAAGCAACCACATACTTCAGAGCAGGTAAACCCTATCTGCTTACCGGCAACTCAGGTGACATCTCTGTAAATATTGATACACCGGTCAAGCTCGATATCTTTGCTTTCGGCAGCGACCTTAAGCTCGCAGCAGTTAAGGCAAAATGGAATCTGAAAAACGATGCCGGCGCTGTTGTCGGTCAAGGCGATTGTAACATTGACAGCCTTGGAACTGTAATTGACTTTGCGGCTGTTCCGGTGGGCGAGTACAAACTGACAATTCTCCCGACTGACGAAGCCATGTTTAATGCCCTCGATGCAGGCTCGGTAACTCTCTACAGTGTCAATCGCAACCTTATTCCCGACAATCTTAAGCTTATAGTTACTGAAACATCTTTTACTGTCTCAAGAAAAGAAACCAAAGCGGAGGTTAATGTTGGTGTCTCGTCAGACAGCTACGTTTACTTTGTCACCACCGGAAAGGATGGCAATGTAGAGGTAATGCTGAAGAGATTGAACCCCGGATTCAATAAGGTAACTCTTTCTATTCCCGAATCAGAAACAACCGCAGCCTACAATATCCTTACCATAAAGAATGGCAGGGTATATCAGAGCAAGGAAGTATCGATAAAGCGAGACATTCCCACCGGTAAGCTTACTCTTGTGGGTGAAAGCTGGCGCGACAAGCTTGTTCCCGGGTCTGCCGAGCAATGGCATCTGAAACTATCTTCTGACGACGGTCGCCTGCATGGCGGTGCTATGGTGGCTACTCTTTACAACCATGCCCTTGACGCGCTCAGCACTTTGAGCTGGCCCGGCAGTCTGCAAGACCTCATTGGCTCAGGAAAGAGGTATAATTCATTGAGCCTCGATTATGTAAATGTTGGTGTAATGCCGATTTTTGTAAATACAAGGCTAAGAAGAGTTGTATATTTCTCAGTTGAAGAACCTGCGTTCATGTTTAATGACAATTTCTTCGGAAGCCCCGTTTATATCCGTGGAACACGCCGGTCTTACGGAGGAGTGGTTATGGAAGACATGGCCGTAAACATGAAGATGTCGGCAATGGCTACTGCCGGAGCTGCTGATGCTGTAAAGGAAGAATCAGCCGAAGCAGAAGAAGAGGTCGCGGCTGACAATGGCTCGCTTCAAGAAACTGAAGAAACATTCAACTTCCGCGATGCAGAGACTTTGCAGGCGTTCTGGATGCCTGATATCAAGGTTGACGACAATGGCATTGCCACACTCGACTTTATTGTACCCAATGCCATAGGAGCATGGAGTTTCCGTGCCACAGCATGGACTGCCGATTGCAAGGCCGCGTCTATGATAGCCACTCTAACTGCGTCAAAGCCTGTGATGGTGCAGCCCTCGGTGCCGCGCTTCATGCGCCGCGGCGACAGCCTTACAGTTCTTGCCACTGTGATCAACAATACAGACTCGGCAGCCGAGATTTCAACAGTAGTCGAAATATTCAATCCGGCTGATGGCACAGTGCTTTCGCAGACAGAAGTTAAATCGTCAATCACAGGCAAAGGTCAGGCAATCGTGCCCTGCAAGGTTGAAGCACCTGTTAACCTTTCTCAGATTGGCTACAGAGTAAAATCATCGGATGGCAGTTTCACCGATGGTGAACAGGTACTTATTCCTGTCCTTGATGCCACCACCACAGCCATAGACAGCGAAGTGTTCTATCTCACTCCTGCCGACCCTGAATTTACCACTAAAATTCCTGCTGATGTGAAGGGCGACGGTATAGTAGCGGTTCAGTATTGCCAGAATCCTGTATGGGATGTTGTACGCACGCTGCCCGGGCTATACGATGCTGAACCCAAGACTGTATCGGCTGCCGCATCTTCGGCATACGCCGCACTTGTGGCCAAGGGTCTGCTCGTTAAGTTCCCGCAGATACGCGAGGTGCTTGATATTTGGCAGTCCAACCCGGCCGATTCTGCTTTCACAAGCAAACTTCAGAAGAATGAAGAGCTTAAGCTCGCTCTGTTGAGCCAGACTCCGTTTGTCGGGTCTGCCAATGCCATGAACGACCAACTCAATCGTCTTGCCATTACTTTTGATGAGAATACAATCAACAAAGTACTTGCAACCGCGGTCAAGAAACTGGTGGCTCTGCAGCGTGCCGACGGTGGTTTCGCATGGGGCACATGGTGCAACGAGTCCTCGTCTTGGGCTACACGTTCGGTGCTCTTAACCATAGGCCGACTTGAACGACTTGGTTTTGCCATTGGCGATTCAAAGTTGCAGAATGTCATTGACAAGGCATTTAATTATGTTGACAATCATGTGGATCAGAACGACTACGGTTATACTCGCCTTTATAGCCTTTACCCCGACAGGAAACCCTCAACCTTGAAAGGCACTCAGGCCATTAGCAAGGTTAAACAGCAGATAGTGGCAAACTGGAAAAAGTCGACCACTGCAACAAAAGCATCCGATGCCCTTATCCTGAACGCGCTCGGAAACAAGGCTGTTGCCGCGCAGATAATGAATTCTGTAAAACAATTTGCCCAGAACAGGGGCAACAAGGGCGTTTCTTTCGGATCGGTGATGAGTATGGATTCATACGCCACCTTGCTTGAGGCTTTTGCCCGTATCAATCCTTCTGACAAAGACCTCATCGACGGAATGCGTCAATGGCTCGTTCTGCAAACCCAGGCAAATGATGATCTCTTTGCATGGGATCCCACAACTCTGGTGAGCGCAATTTTGGCAACCGGAACCGACTGGTGTTCAATTCCCTCAGATGCCACAGCTAATGTAACGGTTGATGGCTCACCCTTGAAGTTGTCTAAGGTAGAATCTGCAACCGGCTCATTCTCTCAGCTTTTGCCGGCCTCAGCCGCAGCGCGTACATTGAAGGTTATACGCACTGGCGAGTCGCCGGTTGCATACGGCTCGTTGGTGACTGTAGCCACACGTCCCTTGGCAGAGGTTAAAGCCCGCGATTGCGACGGAATCTCAATCACAAAGCGCTTCCTCGTTGAAAAAGATGGCAAATGGGTAGAGACTTCAACATTTAAGCTCGGTGACCGCGTGAGAGTACAGTTGATGATAAAGACTCCGCGCAATATTGAGTATGTGACCGTAAACGACGACCGTCCTTCGTCATTCGAGCCTGTAGACCAACTGCCCGGCTGGATATACAGCGGTGGAAATCCTGCGGCTTATCGTGAGAATTCAGATAACCGCACACGTCTTTTCATCAACTATCTGCCCAAGGGTACGTATTATTACACTTACGATATGACGGCAGCTTACTCAGGTACTGTGGCATCAGGAGCGGCAACTCTTCAGAGCCAGTATGCGCCTGAACTCACCGCCCGCTCGGCAGTGGCCACGGTTGTGATTGACTAAAGATAAAATAAAATCAAGAATCAATAAAAAATGGGCGAAATTTAATTTTGCCCATTTTTTTATTGATTCTTGCATAATTATAGTGTATTTCTTATCTTTGCCTTTGGTTTCCAAATTTATGAAGTATGAATCAGTTGTCTTTTACCGCCGAAGAGCGGACACACATATTGGATGGCTATCATGCCCTTGCCCGTCAACTGGGTGACTCCATCAGTCACAATGATTTCGAACGTCTGCATAAGACCATGGCCGAAGCCGCTGAAAACGGTTTTTATCATCGCGACCGATTTGGGTTCAATCCCATTTGTCGAGGCATAGATACTGCTTTGGCGCTTTGCGAACAGATTGCGCCCGACCGCGACATGACTGTAGCGATGATGCTTTTCAACCCATGTCGCCATGGCTTCAAAGACCTTAAGACAATTGAAGAAGAATGGGGCGAAGATGTGGCTCGTATGGTTGGCGGTTTGATCAAGATCAGCGACCTGTATGCCAAGGCACCAAGTGTACAGAGCGAGAACTTCCGTAATCTCCTTCTTACCTTTGCCCAAGATATCAGGGTTATTATTCTGATGATTGTGGACCGATACGTGCTTATGCGTGCCATAAATCATCATCCTGATGTGCAGCATGTGAACGAAGTGGCTCTTGAGGCCAACTACCTCTATGCCCCGCTGGCTCACAGGCTTGGCCTGTACACCATCAAGAGCGCTCTCGAAGACATGTCGCTCAAATATACCCGTCGCGATATTTACAGCCGTATCGCCCGACGTCTCAACGAGACAAAGGTTAAGCGCGATGCGTATATCGCCGACTTCATAGCACCTGTGAAGAACAAGCTCGAGGAAGCTGGTCTGAAATTTGAAATCAAAGGCCGTACCAAGTCGATTTATTCTATCTGGAACAAGATGAAGAAACAGAAGAATGATATCGACGGCATATACGACCTCTTTGCCATCCGCATAGTGCTCGACTCCGAACGCGAGCGCGAGAAGAGCGATTGTTGGCTGGCATACTCGCTTATAACAGATATGTTCACTCCAAACCCTTCTCGCATGAAGGATTGGATTTCCATACCCAAAAGCAATGGTTACGAGAGCCTGCACATTACAGTATATGGCCCGGAAAACAGATGGGTAGAGGTGCAGATACGTACCAAGCGCATGGATCTTATTGCCGAAAAAGGCCTCGCTGCCCATTGGAAATACAAGGGCATAAAGAGCGAGGGCGGACTTGACGCATGGATGAACAATGTGAGGGATATACTTGAGACGGCTGATTCAGACGGCCCCCTTCAGCTAATGCGCAATATGCGTATGGATGTTTACGACAAGGAGGTATTTGTATTCACGCCCAAGGGCGATCTTTACAACTTGCCTCTCGGCGCCACACTGCTCGATTTTGCGTTCTTGATCCATACCAACATAGGCTCGCACTGCACCGGAGGTCGTGTAAACGGCAAGAATCAGAAAATCAATTACAGGCTTGCCAGTGGCGACACTGTAGAAATTCTCACATCACCCCAACAGCAGCCCAAGCAGGACTGGCTCACATTTGTAAAGACTGCCAAGGCTCGTAATAAAATCAAGGCTACTATAAAGGAGATTGAGAGCCGTGCCGGTGACCTCGGACGTGAGATGTTGCAGCGCAGGTGCAAAAACCGTAAGATAGAAATCGACGAAGCCACTCTGTCGAGAATTGTGAAAAAACTTGGCTACAAGACCATTACCGAGTTTTACACCGACATATCAACTGAGAAGCTTGAGGTAAATGATGTGATCGAGGCGTTTCTCGATATGGAACGACGAGCCAACGAGAGCGCCGAGCGCATTTCGGCAGAAACTTATGTATTGCAGAATCAACCGTCAGAGGAAGGCACCTCAGGTGGACACACCGGCAATGGCGAAGCTCCCGACGTTGTAATCATAGGCGAGGGCATCAAGGGCATAAATTATCGTCTGGCACGTTGCTGCAATCCGATATACGGTGATGATGTGTTTGGATTCATATCTGCCGAAGGCGTTATCAAGATTCACCGCCACGACTGTCCGAATGCGGCCCATATACGCGACCGCTATCCATACCGATTGATCAAGACTCGCTGGAGCGGTAAGCTCGGCGATCAGTTTGGAGCCACACTCAGAATCGTGGGTCGCGACGATATAGGTATCGTGACAAATATAACTTCAATTATAAATAAAGAAAAGAGCACATCGCTCCGTAACATTTCAATCGAAAGCCACGACGGTATATTTCAGGGATACATTGTTGTGGGAGTAAGCAGTCAAAGCTCGCTCAACCAATTAATTAAAAAACTTAAAACTGTAAAAGGCGTTAAAGATGTTCAACGTTCGTAAATCAATAATTGCCATATTGGCATCAGCAGCTGTAGCCACGGCAGCAGTCTCCTGCGACAATACCAAGAAAGAAAGGGCAGAGGCTGCTCAGGATCTGCTTACAAAAGCCGAAGCACTGGTCGGTGCTCATAAATATGATTCGGCGATGGTTCTGCTCGACACTCTCGACCGTTCGTACCGCGACTGTCTGGAGCAGAGAAAGGCCGGCACAACAGTACGTCTGCGCGCCTTGGCCGACTTGTCGCGCGACAGCCTTGCCTCTGCCGAATTGCAGCTTCGTGAGCTTAAAGCCCGCCTTGACGAATTGAATCCCAAATTTAAAAAGATCGAGATGACAGGCACAGATGGGTTCTTTGTATATGCTCCATCTTATACCGGCAGCGAGATGAACCGTACCTGCATTCAGCCGCGTGTAGACGACGGTGGATATTTCTTCATCGTTGCCAATGTTGCCGGTAAGAAAATCGGTTTGAACTCGCTTGAGTATAACGGAGTGGCTACCGCACGCGGTGAATCGGTGGTAATCGAAGGTTCAGAAATCATGTCGCTCTCGCAGGAATCAACACGCGACTTTGTGGATGCCTTGTGCAAGGCATCAGCGCCCGCAAATGTGACGTTGCAGGGAACGCATGGCAAGACTGCCGTGAAGATTGATGCAAAGGGCCTTGAAGCAATCCGTGCAACTCGTGAGTATGCCGACGCACTCCAGAAGAATCGCAGTCTGAATATAACAGCTGAAAAACTTGAACGACAGCTCGCCAAGCTTAACGATAACATCGCAAATCAGATACCCGTTGACTCGGTTGAGTAACCGAGTGTCATAAAAAAGCAGCAGCCCGAAAGTTGTGTATTCTACTTTCGGGCTGCTGCTTTTTATGATACCGGTCTTTATTCCTTGGATTTAAGGCTTATGATCTGCACGTCTTTCAATCTCAGGCGTGCGCCGAGATACTTTGACAATTCTTCTTTTTTAGACTGACTGATAGGCGAAGAGAAGTTCACAAGTGCCAGGTTCAGAGTGTCGAGTTTTCCGTTTTGTGTCTGTGCCATTATAGGATGCGATATGGCTATTTCTGTTATCTGAGGGAACACAACCTTCAGCTCGGGGATAAGTGTGGCAGCTACTGAATCGCTCATTGAAATCTGCTCCACCACATTCCTCAGCGAGTCGATTGTGGCTTGTTTCGCTGCAATCGAGGCCATTGAATATTGGTAGAGGTCGCTGATGCTGCTGCGGTCAAGAGCCTCACGGTCTACCGTATCAAATTCGCTTCCCTGAACTATATTGAGTTTTGTACCTGCAAGGCCATAGAACCTTAGCTTGGATGTAAGAGCCGGCACAAGAGAATCCTGCGGCATAGGTTTACCTATCAGCGTTAAGGTGATGCTTGACTGTTTGCTCGACCATGAGGCATCGGTATTCAGCACATGAGTGTTGGGGAATTGACATTCCTCCTTGACGAAATTCTCGGTATTGAGCTGAAAGCGCGACTGTTCATACATGGTGTATGTCAGATAAATGGAAGGTAACAAGGTAAGGATTGCCATTATATATACAATGCGTGTTACCTTGTGTGCCCGTTGCGGGTTATTGGTTGGAGCAGGCTGATATTTCATCAGCTTCACACCTATGAACGTCGATAATCCGATGAATATGGAGTTTATCAGAAACAGATACAAAGCTCCGAAGAAGTAGTGCATCTGCCAGGTAGCCAAACCGTAGCCCACGGTACACAACGGAGGCATGAGGGCTGTGGCAATGGCCACACCGGGAATAACGTTTCCTTTTGATTTCGAACCTATTGCCACTATGCCGGCCGCTCCGCCAAAAAAGCCTATCAACACATCGTATATAGTTGGCGATGTGCGGGCAAGGAGTTCTGAGTGTTCCTGTCCCACAGGCGATATCAGGAAGTACAATGTTGAGGTGGCTACTGAGAATACAGTAGCCATGAGAAGGTTGCGCAACGAACGCTTAAGCAGGTCGAAATCGTGTATACCTACCCCAAGCCCTATGCCTATGATTGGACCCATGAGTGGCGATATGAGCATCGCACCGATTATCACAGCCGTTGAGTTGGTATTCAATCCCAGCGATGCTATGAATATTGCCAATATGAGAATTATCATATTCGTTCCTCTGAACGATATGCCTTCCCTGATTGATTGTTCGGCTTCTTCTTGGGGAATCAGGAACGGTGTGAGCGTAAAATATTCAACGCCCAGTTTCCTCATTATCTCAACAAATTTATTCATTGTATTACAGGCGTTATGCGGGAGTTGCCGTATGTGTGTTTTACTGCTTGAAAATCCTTGGCAGATCTTTCAGGCTTACCTTGCCGTTGCGTTTACGCGGCAGCGAACCCATCTGAATATAGAATTCCGGTACCTTGAACCACGCGAGCAGACTCTTCATGTGGCGTTTTAGTGATGCCATCGACAGTACCGACGAGCGTTTGGCGGTAAAGTATGCCACCAGATAGGGCTTGCCCTTCGTGTCGGTAAATGAACATACCACGCCCGAGTCTATGTCGGGATTTTGTCTCAGGGCACTTTCCACTTCGCGATAGCTCACCTTGCGACCCTCAATTTCAACATCTTCATCGGCATGACGCAGGAAATAGAAAATCTTGCCATCGGTGGTGCCTATATCACCGGTGAGATACACACGGCGTCCGTCGGGCATGGTGGCAAAGCTTGAGGTATCATCGCTTTCGTTCACATATCCGCGGGCCACACCGTCGCCCAATATGCATATTTCGCCCGGCTCGAAAGGTGCTACCGGCTCAAGATTCTCGTTGAGTATGGCGATTTCAACTCCGTCGATCGGACGACCGATGGGGTATACTGTAGCTCCAGGGGCTAGTATGTGGTTGTCGCAGCGCATCCATGCAGCCCTTACTGTTATTTCGCTCAGGCCGTATGAAAAGTATATGGCATTTACCTTGTCTTTGAGCCACGAGATCTGGCCCGGGGTGAGCACCTCACCGTTAGCTATGATCAGCCTGAGCTTTGACGGAACTCTGCGCAGCTGGTTTGTAGCTGATATCATGGAGGTGAAAGCGCTCACGGCAGTCACTCCTGTGCGTTCGGCAAAGTCTACTATTGAGCGCACATCGCCACGGTTGCTCTCCGGAAGAATCGCCAGTGTGGCACCGCTGAGCAGAGTCACAAACAGTTCTTCGACAAAGGTGTCGTATGTGCATACCGATGATTGCAGCATTACATCGCCGGGGCCGAGTCTGAATTCGTGGTCAAAGGCATTTACATAATGAACCACATTCTCGTTGTCCACAATCACACCCTTGCGTTTGCCGCTGCGTTGTGCAGTGTAGAGTATGTAAGCATTAGTGTCGGGGCGTACATCTGAAGCTACCGGTGCATTGTCAGCGCCTTTGAGAAGTTCTTCTATACCGGCGACTACATGCGGATTGAAATCCTTTACACGATCGGTATTGGCTTTGCCGGTAAGCACGAAATCAACTCCGGCTTCAGAGAATATACGGCGTATGCGTTCGCCCGGTAGCGAAGGTTCTACGGCTACGTATGCTCCGCCGGCTTCTATCACCGCAAGAATAGATGCAATCTGTACAATCCCGTGACCCATCAGAATACCGACTCGGCGGTGATTCTTGCCAAATGACGAACGTACAGCATCGGCCATATCTGCCAGCTGCTTGTAGGTATAGGTTTTGAAGTCACTGTCTATGACTGCAGTCTCTTGTGGCATGGCTTCCACTATATGGCGGAATTTGGCTGGTATGGTGTTCAAGGATGTATTCATAATGTATTGAATTATTCTTCCGGATAACCGATTTTAATATTGCAAATATATACATAAAAAGTCACAAGACAATAAAATTGTTCAAAAAAAACAAAATTTTATTATGCTTGTGACTGATAATGTCGTTGGCGTGTCAGAATTGTGTCAGAGCCTCGTCAAAGTCTTAACTTTTTTCCCTCATCTATGGAGATAAGGCCGTGGAGCAGAGCAAAGATGGTTATACCCGATGCGCTGTGTATGTCGAGCTTGGCACAGATGTTGCGGCGATGTGTTGAAACCGTGTGTACCGACAGGCACAGTTTATCGGCAATTTCCTTGTTTGACATGCCCCGGGCTATAGACGCTATTATATCGCGCTCGCGAGGGGTAAGACGTATATCACCTTTTTCATCAAGATTATCGTCAATTGCCACTTCCATCACCTCCCTGTGTTGTCGCGAGCTTACATTTTTCTCAAATTTTTCAACAGCGGGTATAAATAGATCGTCTTCAACCTTGCAGTGCGTTCCAAGATCGCGTTCGCAAATGATAATGTCAAACAGCAATGAGTTCAGCACATCAATGTGGGCTGTGTCGGCTGTGAAGTGGCAGATAAGGATTTCTTTGAGTTCGCGAAGCTTGGCATGTATAGGCTGATGCTTGTCGCGGAAGTTTGATATTGAGTAATCTTCTTTTTTTTCGTTTTTCAGCAGAGATTCCACGTATGTGAACACATGGTTGTTCTCATATATCATGTGACGCTTGACCTCAGCAACGTATTCATCGTAAAATTTGAGAATTACAAGAGATATATCGCCTGAATTGCCGGAACTGATAGCTTCGATAAGCCTGCGGCGAATGTCGGGCAGACGGTAGTCTATGAAATAGTTGTGCGCACTTTTCAGATAAGATGTCAGGGTATAGATATCAATGTTATCTGTTTCGAACGGCTTTCCGCTTATAAAATTAATAACTGCTAAAAAAGTATTTGTATCTACCCCATTGCTCTCGCACACGGTGGCTACCTGGCTGTCTCCGAAGCCCAGGGTGATTCCGAAGCGGCTTAATGCCGGCAACAGTAGTGAGTTGTCGGCAACGATGTCGCGCAGACGATTTGAAGCGGTATAACGTTGCATGTTATGACGATGTTTTTAAGTCTTGCAAAGTTACAAAAAATAATCAAAAGACGGATATGTTTGGGAATCGGTAAATTGGCAAATAGATTTTGTACTTTTTTACAATATATTTTGTAATTTCTCGTTAATAATAATGATGATTTGTTCTTAAATGAAAAATTAGAAATGTACTTTAAATTGAAGAGTTTGAAAGCAGTAATCTTGTCGTGCATATTTGCAATGGCTTTTACAATGGCAGAGGCTGTTGATATAAAGATGCAAAAGGCAACTTTTGATGATTACATCCCATTGTTGGAAATGGCCGGGTATAATGTTTATAGCTTCGATATTAAGTCGTTGAATGACAAATCATATAGACTCGCTTTCTCATGTCGCGAGTATATGGGCGACAGTCTTGTCTCAAAAAACATCATACTGTATCCTGCATATTATGGGAATATGAGATTGCTATCTCAGTTCTCAAAGAAATTTCAGGATACAATTAAACCTGAAGAGATGTATGATTCTATTCGCGGTATTTATAAATGCGCCGAAAAAATTGTTGTTGGCACTTTTTCTGAAAATGATTCAACGACTCTTATGTCGGTCAATGTAGATAAGATGGCATCATTCAGCTTTAGTCTAAATCTGAAATCAATAAACAATCCGGTCTCCGGCCAAAATATGTACTTTTATAAAACAAGGCCTTTTATAGTTGGTGAATGTAGGACTGATGAATTTATACCATTGGTTTTCTACGGATCGTCATGGTTTGATAGCAAATACAATGTCATTCGTTTTTGTGGAGAAAGTGAGTTGAATCCCGATATGTCTGATCAAATAATAAAGGACGTTCCACACAGTTTCGTGCTTGGTTTTTCGATAACCGAGATGACAGATTAAAACAAAAACGCCTGCCCAATTCGGCAGGCGTTTTTGTTTTAATCTTCAAGATAGTAGGTTACGTTGGTGACTACTCGCACTGTCTTGAGATATGGGGTGAACTGGTCGCGGTCGGTAATCGAGAATTGGCCTTGGGTGGCTGATTTGATTCTGCCGAGGCGGCTGCCTGAATCTTCTCCGAACTTGTTGGCGGCCTCACGAGCGTTTTGGGTAGCTTCGGCTATCATTTCCGGCTTGATCTTGTTGAGGTCGGTATATTCGTAGGTTGTGGGGTATTGATAGCTTTCGGCTAAGATGGCCACACCTTCTTTGAGAAGTTCTGTCTGGCGGTTGATGAGCGCACGGATTTTGTTAACGTCAGATGATGTTACCACAATCACGTTTGTAAGCGAATAACGCGATTTGATGCGCGATGCGTCGTAGGCATTGGCTTCGTTATCCGTTACGTTGGGCGAGTTTACCGAAATTTCGTTGTCGGTCACGCCGTTGCTCTTGAGGAAGTTCAGGATTTTGGTATTTACATCCTGTGTGCGCTGGTATAATGTTATCAGATCGTTGCCAAGGTCCTGGGTAACGATAGGCCATGTAACCTTATTGGCTTCAACTTCTTTCTCGCACAGACCTCTCACGGCCACTACGCGGTCGCGTTCGCCATAGCTTTTAATGCCGCTGCGCACACACAACCCGAGAGCCAACAGACCTACTGCAACGAGAAGTCCGGCTATGCTTAATTGTTGTTTCATTTTAAATTCTTTCAAGTACTGTTTCTACCAAAGAGCGTATACCGTCTTTGTAGTTGGGGTTTGATACGTTGGTGAATCGGTTTGCGATTATAGAGCAAACTGTCATGCACTTGTGTCCCATAAGGCGGCCGAGGCCGGCAAGCGGTGCCGATTCCATCTCGTAGTTGGTCACCTTGCGGCCCTTGAATTCAAATTCTTCAATGAGATGGTTGAGATCAGGATTGGCCAGCGCCAGTCGAACTTCGCGACCTTGAGGTCCGTAGAATCCTACCGCTGAGATAGTATTGCCTCGTACCATATCATCACCGCCTATACGGTCTACCAGTTCGGGGTCGGCATCCACGATGTAGGGCTTGGCCCACAGCGGATTCCAGTTTGTATGCTCGCAGAATGCCTTCTCAAATTCGAGGTCGGCAATTTCATCGCGGCCGGCATAGTAGTTGAGTACTCCGTCAAAACCGATTGACTTTTCGGCAATAACAGGAGTGCCGAGAGTTAGCTCGGGCTGCAGAGCACCTGAGGTGCCGATGCGTACCATGGTGAGTTGGCGCAGATTGTCTTTCACCTCGCGTGTCCGGAAATCTACATTGGCCAAAGCGTCGAGTTCTGTAGCTACTATATCAATGTTGTCGGGGCCTATACCGTGGCTTATGCACATAATGGGTTTGCCTTTGTATGTACCGCCGATGGTGTGGAATTCGCGTGCCGAGACCTCAAATGTCTGAGTGTCAAAAAATCCGGCAACCATGTCAACACGACCGGGGTCGCCCACCAGTATGATGCGGTCGGTGAGCTGCTCGGGGCGTAGATGAATGTGGAATACTGAGCCGTCGGGGTTGATTATAAGCTCTGAGGGTGGTATGATCTTTTTTTCCATTTTGTTTTGGGTTAAATAGTGTGTTTAGAATATCAGCTATGTGCGGGACACAGGCTGTAGCCTATGCCTCGTAGCAAAGATACAATAAAAAAGTGTAATTGGTTCTTTATTTACCGATATTTTTAAAAAATTTGCCTGAAATATGGAAAAATGACTAATCAGGTGTCTTTTTACGGGTTCAGACTTTGAGCATGAACCGGCCGCCCGGTATGGAGTCTATGAGGTCGTCCATCTCCATTTCCATAAGTAGTGCCGAGAGTGTCTTGAACGGAATGCCGAGGTATGTAGTCATTTCATTTACCGTAGCGTCAGGGTTGTTGCGCAGGTAGTCAACTACCGGTTTTGCTTCGGGCGATATTTCGGCAAATGGCAGGGTGTTCTGTGTGCCTTCGGGTCGGCGCACGGCCCAGTTCATCAACTCAATTATATCGGATGCGTCGCGTATCATAACAGCGGCATTGTCATGAATGAGCCTGTTGGGTCCGCGGCTGTAGCGGTCGGTGGTACGTCCCGGTATCGCACCTACCTCTCGCCCGTAACCCTGGGCGATAGAGGCTGTGACCATAGAGCCGCCCTTTTCATCGCTCTCCACAATAAGTACTATATCGCTCATTCCGGCCACTATACGGTTGCGGGCAAGGAAATTGCCTCGGTGCATTGCCGAGTCTGACGGATACTCGGTGACGATGGCACCGCCCTCCCTCACTATGCGAGCCGCCACATCGCGATGGTCGGCCGGATAAATCGTATTCAGGCCGTGTGCGACCACTGCTACTGTAGGCACTTTGCATGCCAGCGCCGCCCTGTGTGCGGCCACGTCTATGCCGTAAGCCAATCCGCTTACAACTACAAGCGATGGCAATGCATCGGCAAGGTCACCGATTATACGTTCGGTAATGCTGTTGCCGTAGGGTGTTGAGCGACGGGTGCCTACTATTGAGATTATATGGTTTGAATTCAGATCGCAGTTGCCCAATGAATAGAGCATGGCCGGAGCATCATCGCACATTGTGAGCCGGTGGGGATAATCGTCGTCGGTAAAAAACAATGTGCGTATATGATTCTTTTCTATAAAGTTTCGTTCAGCTTCAGCGCGGCATATCAATGCCCTGCGGGCCGATTCGTCTGCAAAAGGTTTCTTTGCGCCCACTGCGGCCCATATCTCATCGAGCGGGGCGTCAAAAAGCCTGTCGACCGAGCCCAGCCGGCGGCACAATTCGTTGGCGGTGGCATAGTTTATACCTTTTGCCATCGAAAATGCTATGCGGCGGTCCCGGTTATCGTTCATTTTTCAGGATTTATATATTTTGCAAAATGTTTGAACAGCTCTTCGCCACGAGTGAGCTGTCCGTTTACCAATGTGGCTACTTTCACCTTGGCTTTTACCACAAGGCGGCCATCGGGAGTATAGATATCCTGAATGAATACAAACAGCGGTCCCTTGCGGGCAATGTTGAGTTTGCTTATCATCGAGGCGCCCAGCCCGAGCGGAGTCTTGTACTCTATCTCAACCTTTGAAAGCACGGGGTCAATGCCCTTGGAGTGCATTTCGCGAAAGCTCATCCCGGCCCATTCGCAAAACTCATGGCGGGTATGTTCGAGATAGTGCAGATACACGGCATTGTTGACTATGCCTTCAGAGTCTACTTCATAATCCCTCACTTTCATAGGGAGCTCAAATATATATCCTTCTGATGCCATTATTCAATTATTTTTATGCAAAATTAATGATAATTCGAAGAAATACAATAACTTTGTGAATAAAATACGAACTTTTGTCACAGGTAAGCTCTTGATTATGAAAAAACTGACATCTCTCCTTATATTGATTCTTACGGTATGCAGCGGCGTATGGGCATGTACATCCATGATTGTTCCGGCAAAGAACAGCAGCACCGGGCGTCCTCTATTGTGGAAACACCGCGATACCGGCGCTGATAATAACTTTCTGGCCCGTGTTGAAGCTCAAAACGGTGAATACGGATATGTAGGGCTGTTCAATGGAGGTGACTCGTTGCTGCGGGAAGCATGGATGGGTATGAACGACGCAGGATTTGCCATAATGAATACCGCTTCATATAATCTTGCACCCGATACTGCCGATTTCAAAGATCAGGAGGGTGTTGTGATGGCCGGTGCGCTGAAGTGTTGTGCCACTGTTGACGATTTCGAAAAATACCTCGAATCGCTGCCCAAGCCTATGGGTGTGCAGGCAAATTTCGGAGTGATTGATGCCGACGGCAATGCAGCTTATTTCGAGACTGACGACAAGCGGTGGTGGCGTTTTGACGTAGCCGATTCTATCGTTATACGCACCAATTACTCATTTATGGGCGAGGAAGGCAAAGGCTCGGGTTATATTAGATATAACACTGCTGATTTCCTGTTGTCTGAGGCGCGTGACAAATCTACAGTATCGCCACAATTCCTTACCGATACTGTTTCGAGGTCGTTCTACCACAGCTTGTTAGGGCGCGATTGCTACAATGACGACCACGTTGTTAATCAGGACTTCATCCCGCGCGATATATCAACATCGTCGATAGTGATAGAGGGCGTTGTGCCCGGTGCAGACAAAGGCGGTATGAGAATGTGGGCCATATTGGGTTACCCTCCGTGTGGAGATACACGTCTTGTTACTCTCAACGAGATTCCCGAAGATTACTTGCCTAAGGGCGCTCAATGGCGTTCTGAAGCATGCGACAGGGCCATGCAACTGCGCAAATCTACAATTCCCTTTGAAGGCGGCAATGGCAAGCGCTACATAGACATGCGCAAGCTCAGACCGATAAATGAACGTATGCGAGATAAATCGCTCGAAAATTATAAAGCAGCAAATATGTAATCAGTGAAAAATTTTGGGATGCCTGTGTGATTTTTAGTAAATTCATGCGTCATATAGAATATGATTGCCAAGGATAGCCAGCGACAGCAGCGGTTTCTTGATATTGCAGACCAATACAAAGAAGTGATAGCCAAGGTATGCTCAGTGTATACCTCGGAGAATGCTCCTTTTGCCGATCTGTATCAGGAAGTGCTTATTAATATCTGGACCGGTCTCGACAGCTACCGCGGTGATGCAAAGCTTTCAACCTGGATCTACCGCCTTGCGCTCAATACATGTATAACATGGCAGCGACGCAACAAGCGGCATTCGCTCGGTGTGGCCATTGATGCCGGGTTTGACATTCCCGACAGCTCTGCCGACAGTGCCTCTGACATTGCTGAGCTGTACTCGCTCATTTCGCGGCTGGATGCGTTTGACAAGGCTTTGATAACATTGTGGCTTGACGAAAAATCATACGATGAAATATCGGCTATCCTCGGTATTTCCAAAACTAATGTGGCAACGCGCCTGCACAGGGTGAAGAATCGCCTTGCCACACTTGCTAATAATTTATAAAAGCTCTAATCTCCATGACAGATAACCTTGATGAACTGAAACAAAAGTGGCAAGAATTGTCGGCTCGGGTAGATGTGCTCGAAGACATAAATCATAAACTAACCCAACGGCTCGCCTGCGGTAAGGTTACCAATCTTCAGCAGCAGTTGGCCGGACGTATTCAGCGGTGGGGGTATATAGGATTTCTTTTGCCCTTGCTTGCACCGGGACTTGTGTACATGCTCAACCTCCCGGTGTGGTATGCTTTGCTTTATGCTGCGTTCGGACTGATTGCAGCTGTCAATTCATTCATGTTCACACGCTACATCAGGTCGCAGTCGCTTGTAGAGATGCCTGTGGCCGAAGCCATCAAGAGGGCTGTTTATATCAAGACCCGACAGCAGCGCACGTACATTGCAGGATTTCTCTTTTTGTTGGTTTTCTTTGTTACAGGTATAATTGTTTTTCCGTCTAATCAGCAGACTTTGGAAATATTTATCGGAGCCTTGGTAGGTCTTGTCGCAGGTTTGTTGATAGGTATTCCCCGCATGATAACCAACATACGCATTGCCCGCCGTATGGTAGACTCACTTAAATAAGATAAAATGAATTCATTGTTCAAAAGCATACTTTTCGCGGTTTTATCCTCTGCCGGTATGGCCGGATATGCGCAAACCAAGATTGTTATTGACGGCGAAGGCAACCGTATGTTGCAGATGCCTGCCGTGCCTGCCACTCTTACAACCCCTCATGAACGCGCTTCATACGTGGCAGAGCGGTTCTGGGACAATATGGATTTCAACGACAGTGTTTTTGTTTCCGATCGTCCTTTTATGGAACAGCAGTTTGCCAACTTTGTATTCATGTTATCGCTTTCGAGCGATTCTGTTTGTGACCTTTCCGTAAACAAATGCCTTGATGCGGCTGCGGCGGCCTCAGGCAAAGCATACGATACCGTGCTTACGCTTGCCGACGATTATTTGGCCAAACCTTGGTCGCCGTCGTATAATGAGAGTCTTTACATACCTTTTATGGCCTATGCCGTGCGGCATAATGATGACTTCTCGGTGGTAGCTCAAAGCCGTTATGACGATATGATGAAAAACAGAGTGGGGAGCACGCCTGCCGACTTCTCATTCACCACACGCGATGGTAAAACGCAACGTTTGAGCGAACTTACGGGTAATGGCACTCCGCTTTTGCTTATTTTCTACGACCCTGCCTGCGACGATTGCCACGAATTGATACGGAGGCTCACGACTGACAGGGATATCAGCAGGAAATTCAGCGACGGCAAGCTCAAGGTTGTGGCTGTTTATGCCGGCGATGATGAGCAACAGTGGCGCTCAGACTTTTCATCAATCAATCCGCTGTGGACGGTAGGTATTGCACCGTTGGAAATGATTGACGAAGATGAATTGTATATAATACCATTCACCCCGTCAACATATCTCGTCGACGGGGCGGGTAAAATAGTTTTGAAGAATGTATATGATGACAGGCTTTTCGATGCGCTGCATCAATTGTGATTATACCATTCGTAAAGGCGTTTGATTCCTTCGTCAAGTTCTACTTTATGGCGCCAGCCCAAAGAGTGAAGTTTTGACACGTCACACAGTTTGCGCATAGTGCCGTCGGGTTTGGACGCATCCCATCTGATTTCGCCCTTGAATCCAACTTCCCGGCGTATGGCCTCTGCAAGCTCGGCTATGGTCAGCTCTATGCCTGTGCCTACGTTGATATGAGTGTTGCGCACCTCTTTGCGGTCGGTGGCAACATCCTTGAAGGCTACATTCAGCAGTACGTGTACAGATGCATCGGCCATATCTTCGCTCCACAGAAATTCGCGCAGCGGTTTTCCGGATCCCCACAGATCGAGATGAGTAGGGAAAATACCGAAGGCCGCGAGTGCGCCGGCTATCTGTTCAATAGAAGCGTTATCTATGTCGTCAATACCCGGTATGGGGCGTTTTGCCAAATCGGCCCGCAATTCGTCCAAGGCATTCTCGTTAAGAAGCTTGGCGAGGTGCATCTTGCGCATCATGGCCGGCAGCACATGTGAATTAACGAGGTCGAAATTGTCATTAGGCCCATACAGGTTTGTAGGCATCACGGCTATATAATCCGTGCCGTATTGCAGATTCAAAGATTCGCATAGCTTTAGCCCGGCTATTTTGGCAATGGCGTATGGCTCGTTTGTGTATTCGAGGGGCGATGTAAGCAGTGCGTCTTCAGGAATAGGCTGGGGTGCCTCGCGCGGATATATGCAGGTGGAGCCTAAGAAAAGCAGCTTTTTAACACCGTGGCGCCAAGCCTCGCCTATCACATTTTGCTGTATCTGAAGATTTTGATAGATAAAATCGGCACGATAGGTGGAATTGGCCATTATACCGCCCACATGAGCGGCGGCGAGTACAACCATTTCGGGCTTTTCTTCATCAAAGAATTTACGTACCGCAACCGGGTCGAGCAAGTCGAGTTCGGCATGGGTGCGGCCTACTATATTGGTGAATCCTCTTTCTTCAAGATTGCGTTTGATGGCCGAACCCACGAGTCCGCGGTGGCCGGCTATATATATTTTTGTATCTTTTGAAATCATTTTTTCTTTACGAGTTCCAAATCAGAATCAACCATTATCTGTATAAGTTTTTCAAAAGAAGTGGCGCGGGGATTCCATCCTAATTTGCTCTTGGCTTTTGCAGGATTGCCAAGGAGTTCGTCTACCTCGGCCGGGCGGAAGAATCGTGGGTCAACCTCTACCAGCACCTTGCCTGTGGCGGTATCAATGCCCTTCTCGTCTATACCTTCACCTTCCCAGCGCAGCTCTATTCCTGCGTGCCTGAAGGCAAGAGTGGTGAATTCGCGTACCGAATGATATTCACCGGTTGCTATCACAAAGTCATCCGGTTCGGGTTGTTGCAGTATCAGCCACATGCACTCTACATAATCGCGGGCATAACCCCAGTCGCGCATGGCGTTCATGTTGCCCAGATATAGCTTGTCCTGAAGTCCGTTGACTATTCGTGCTACAGCCATGGTGATTTTGCGTGTGACGAAGTTCTCGCC
This sequence comes from uncultured Muribaculaceae bacterium, assembly GCA_910586975.1. GTDB lineage: Bacteria > Bacteroidota > Bacteroidia > Bacteroidales > Muribaculaceae > CAG-873. The sequence goes on from CAJUKX010000021.1 coordinate 31,533, forward strand.
GCGACGTTCTGATTCGTGGTTGAACAGAATGCCGTTTGCAGTGTACATACCATAGCTTTCGCGGTAGTTCTTCATAATCCAGTATGCATACAGCTTAGCAACGGAGTAGGGCGAACGCGGATGGAACGGTGTTGTCTCAGACTGTGGTACTTCTGCCACTTTTCCAAAAAGTTCTGAAGTCGAGGCCTGATAAATTCGGCATTTCTTCTCCATTTTCAGAATTCTTACAGCCTCAAGCAGTCGCAGAACTCCCACGGCGTCAGTCTCGGCAGTGTATTCAGGAACATCAAACGAAACTTTTACATGGCTCTGAGCGGCAAGATTATATATTTCGTCGGGCTGAACTTCGGCGATTATGCGTATGAGCGATGATGAATCAGTCATATCGCCGTAGTGCAGGGTGATAAGGCGCTTATCGTGCATATCGCGAACCCATTGGTCAAGATACAGATGCTCAATGCGTCCGGTGTTGAACGAGGATGAGCGTCTGATTATACCATGAACTTCATATCCTTTTTCGAGAAGGAATTCGGCTAAGTAAGAGCCGTCCTGGCCGGTGATACCGGTTATTAATGCAGTTGGCATATTATAGTTTTGTTGTTTTGTTTATACGGTTTTGATAGAGAAGCCATAGTCCGGCTGCTGTAAGTATGGCGCTGATAAGTATAGTGTACCAAGAGCTTTCGGCACCACCGAGCGACGGCTCGCCCGAGCCGGTGACTTGCTTAAGTATTACGAACATCGAATTGTTGAAGGCGTGCAGGGCGATTGGCAGCCACACCGAGCCGCTCCATACCAACAGATATCCGAAAAACGCGCCTAAGAGCATTCGGGGTACGAATCCGAAAAACTGCATGTGGAGCGCGCTGAATACAATGGCCGAAATCCATACAGCTGCCCATGGCGACATGCGGGTGGTAGACAGCAGGCGTTGCAAGCCTCCGCGGAAAAACAGCTCTTCAGAGAATCCGGCCATTATTCCTATCAACAATACATTTACGATAAGGTTGCCGGGGGTGGATGGCCCGAGCATTGACTCAACTGCCGAAGCGGCATTATCTTCCATCGTACGCATCGCTGCCTCTACTGTGGCAAGGCTCTCGGGCAAATGGATTGACTGGTTAAGCTCTATTATCCATGACATGAAGGGTGACGATACAATCATCACTGCCACTGCCATCAAAAGCATGGTGAGGGTGGGACCTTTGCCAAGCGCGAGCAGCTTTACCGGCTGACGGGTGATAATGAGGGCTGTGATTACAGGAGGCAATATGAACATGAAAATATCCTGCACTACGGCCGAAATCCTGAGCATGGCGAGTTCCTTGCCACCGCTTCCGATTTTAAGCAGCAATGATGCCGCAAAACCCGTCACAACAAATCCTACTATGTACGTAAGCAGAAGCATTAATATGCGTCGACCCGGAGGAACTAAAAACTTTATCTGGCTCATATTTTAGAAATGTAGATAGAAATCTCTGGTAATTTCGATGTATTCGGGAGAGTTTACTTCAAGCAATCCTTTTTCATAGGTGGATGTGGGGCCTGAGGCTGCCGGTGAAAATTCCCACAGTGTGCGGGCTATGCCACGGCGCTTTGATGTGATTACATCAACTCGTCGCACGATTGTCATGCGGCTGAACACGGCCTGCACTGCTATATCGTCGGAAAGCTCAACGGGGGCAATCAACGCCAGTTTTCCGTTTTCGTTAAGATGCTCCACTCCCCATTGTATGAGAGTCAGGGGCGAAAGACCGGTAGCATGACGGGCGATGGCACGGGAGCTGTCTGGTGCCGACTCTCCGTTTACAAAAAAAGGCGGATTGCTCACTATGAGGTCAAAACTTCCTTCAATGTCGCGGAAGTCTGAATCAACAATGCTGATACGGTGGGCCCACGGTGATGCGGCTATATTGTCTGACGCATCTGCAATCGCTTCATGGTTTACCTCTACAGCAGTAATCCTGGCATCGGCATAGCGCTGAGCCATCATCAATGCAATCACCCCACAACCGGTACCCACGTCGAGAATCTGTAGTTTATCGGTAGTAACAGGTGCTTGGGCCCATGCACCAAGCAATACGCCGTCAGTCCCGACTTTCATGCCACATCGACGGTCGCTGACAGCAAATTGTTTGAATCGGAATGTCGGATCAAACTGCTTCATAAGTGCAAAATTAGCAAAAATAAGGCAAAATATGACTTCTCATTTGTTATTTTATTAACTTTGCATTATAAATTTTTATTAAAATGATTGTAAATTCAGCCCGATTCCATATCAGCAGCCCTTGTGCTTCAAAATGTCCGCAGGATGCACAGCCTCATCACGAGTACGCATTCATAGGCAGATCAAATGTAGGTAAATCCTCGCTTATCAACATGCTTCTTGGCCAAAACGATCTTGCCAAGACTTCCTCGACTCCGGGTAAGACTATGCTTATCAATTATTTTCTGGTCAATGATTCCTGGTATATTGTCGACCTTCCCGGTTATGGATATGCACAGCGATCCAAAGACGACCGCATGCGTCTTGAAGCAATGATTAAGGATTATATACTCAACCGAGTGCAGATGACCAACTTGTTTGTGCTCATTGATTCGCGCCATAAGCCCCAAGCCATTGATCTTGAATTCATGCAGTGGTTGGGCGAAAATGAAATTCCTTTCGCAATAGTCTTTACGAAACTCGACAAACTCAAGGCCGGTGAGAAGAAAAAGAATATAAGCCGGTATTGCGAGGAGCTGCTCGCTTACTGGGAAGAATTGCCACCTATTTTCGCCACATCGTCTTCCAACAAGATTGGACGCGATGCTTTGCTTGATTATATTGATGAATTGAACCGCTTGCCCCTGTGATGTGTTATAATTGAAAAACATATCACTATGGACAAAAATAAAGATTTAAAAGAAACCGCTCAGCGCGAATATCGTGGCGTTGATGTAGACGTTGCAGATGATAAAAAAGATACTGCTAAACTTGAAAAACAGGACGTAAGGATTCTTAACAACAATCCCCGCAACGACGACGGCCCTGATGAATAACTCTTTTTAAATTAACCATCAGTAACCACCAATTATCCCAAGCGGGTCTAACCATCGGAAATGAAAGGATAGTAAAGTGATGTAATATCACTGATTTACAGTCTATTAGGAATGAAAGACGATTTTGGATTGGTTCGTTATTCTTTCCTAAATTAGCGGATTGTTTACCCACTTTTGTCTCGTTTTTGTCCCTCGTTGTATTATCTTTGTATCGCAAGTTAAATGCTTGATAATCAGTGATAAAAGAATATATTAACATCAGAAAAGAAAGGAAATAAAATGGGACGAAAGAAGAAGGAAATCCGTTTGAAGGAGCCTGTGCGCATCCGAGAAAAGAAGATAGCAGGTGGCAACATCAGCCTCTATCTTGACATTTACCAGAAGGGATTGAGAAAGAAAGAGACGCTGAAACTCTATCTTGTGCCAGAAATCAACGCTGCTACCAAGTTGCAAAACGCCAATACAAGAAAGTTGGCAGAGCAAATCAAGGCGCAGCGCATTCTTGACATCCAGAGAGAGGGGCTTGTGGATTGGGACAAGGTGAAGAAGTCACGCATGACACTTACCAAGTGGATGGATGACTTTGTGAAGTACAATGCCGAGTTGTCTGAGTCTTCCATGAAGACCAAGCGCAACACTCATGCTCGCATTGACCAATACCTATTACATATAGGCAAGCCAGAGTTCCTGTTGAAAGACGTGGATAAGGAGTTTTGCAAAGGCTTCATTACTTTTTTGAAGACTTGCACCTACAATGATGGAAAGAAACAACTCAGCACCACCACTTGCCGTATGTTCGTCAACTATTTCGGCTCGTCATTGGCAAAGGCAGTAAGGGACGGACTGATTGAGCAAAATCCATTCTTGCTGTTGGAGGCAAAGGAGAAGCCACAGAAGCGAGTGGCTGAGCGTGAGTTTCTGACGATAGAGGAAATAAAGAAGGTGATGAACACACCATGCCGTTATGAACTGGTGAAGAAAGCCTTTCTGTTCTCCTGTTTCACTGGTCTGCGATATAGCGACATGAAAGCCTTGAACTGGAGTGAAATCCACAAGGCTGCTGACGGCAAGACAGAATACATTGACCATATCCAAGTCAAGACCAAGGACAGAGTAACCATCCCCTTGTCGGAAGAAACAAAGAAGTGGATGCCTAAAAGAGAAGAAGGCATAGACAACATCTTCCACAACTTGACAATCACATCTACAACTGTAGAAGTGGTTCTGAAAGAATGGATGGAGGCAGCAGGAATAACTAAGCATATAACCTACCATTGCTCACGACATACGGCGGCTACGATGCTCCTGACCCTTGGTGCAAGTATCTATGTAGTAAGCAAGATACTCGGACACAAGAGCATCAAGATGACGGAGATTTACGCCAAGATTGTTGACAAGAAGAAGTTGGAGACCGTGAACCTCGTGAACGGAATGTTTGACCAAATACCAGCAATACAATGAAGATAGGAATCAAGGAACGTAAGCTGACGGAAGGCAAAAGAGCCTTATATCTGGAATACTATGAGACTGGCTTCCGCAAGAGAGAAAACTTGCATCTCTATCTCTTGCCCGATGATGCCGTTGGTGCTGTAAAGCACAATCGGCTTACATACAACAAGGCTATGGAGATACGAGCAGAGCGCATCCTCACCCCTCCTGTATTGGAGAAAGAGAATGCCAAAAGCGAAGAACAAGGCAACGGCTTGACTTGGCTACAATGGTGCGATGACTATATCAAATGGTCTGTTGATTGTGGCAACTGCAAGAAGATGATAGGTCATAAGAATGTTGTCCGCAAGCGTATCGCCACTTATTTACGGAGAGTAGACAAGAAAGACATCCTGCTGAAAGATGTCAGTAAAGATGAAATTTGCGGTCTTTTTGATTATATGCGCAACAAGTATCGCAACAAACGCCAAATAAAGACCAACGGAGGACGGTTGGCTGATTACACATTACTGTTGTTTGAGGAAACTGTCAAAGCGATATTTAACAAGGCTATGCGTGAAGGACTTGTAAAATTCAATCCTGTACACAGTCTAAACAAGTTGGAACGCTTCCATGCTCCTGACAAACACAGAGAGTATCTTACGCCCGAAGAACTCACACGTTTCCTGGCGGTGGAAGCTGAATGCGAGAATGAACGAACCGTACAACTGGCATTTGGCTTGTCATCCATGACTGCCCTTCGCCTTGGCGATATGCAGCATCTGAGGTGGTGTGATATTAAAATGATAGATGGCGTGCCGACAATCTGCATCATACAGCGAAAGACAAAGCGTCCTGCCATTATTCCGCTCAATGAAATGGCGCAATCGTTGTTGCCACCTCGGACGGATGACAATCCGGAAAGTCTTGTGTTTCACCTTGTCAAGAAGTCAGACAACGTATCGAAATACGTAAGAAGACTTAAAGAAAAGGCTGGCATAGAAAAGGATTTGACCTACCATTGCTCACGGCATACGACAGCATCGTTGGCTATCTCAGCAGGAGCAGACATATCAGCAGTGAAGGATGTTTTGGGACATGGAAGCATCACTTCAACCGAAGTTTATGCAAAAGTGGCTCTTGAAAAGAAGATAGAGGCGGTCAATCTGTTTAATGGCGTGTTTGATTGAGACATACAGCAGGGTGCGAACAATGTGGAAGTCTTACTTCTTCCCTTTTGTCGGGAAATTGCGTCAGGCTGTATTCAAAAAACGCTTGTGTTCAAATAAATCTGCAAGACTTATCTGAGCACAGGCATTTTCATGTTCAAATTAATCTTTGATAAATATGACAACAGGGGTAATATACGCTCGTGTCTCCAGCATTGGTGACAGGCAGAGTACGGAAAGACAGGTCAAGGACTTGTCGGAATATGCAAAATACAAGGGTATCGAAATCCGCAAGGTTTTTGAAGAACACATCTCTGGCGCAAAGAAGAATGATGAGCGTCCAGTGTTGTGTGAAGCAATGGAATATTGCAAAACGAACCATATTGGCATTCTACTTGTCAGTGAACTGTCAAGGTTGGGACGCAATGCGTTTGAGGTTCTTGCCTCTGTCAAGGAACTCATTGACTGTGGCATCAACCTCTATATACAAAAGGAACAGCTTACATTGTTGGATGATGAAGGACATCCGTCCCTCTTTGCTCCGATAATGATAGCCACACTTTCTACCTGTGCGCAGTTGGAACGTGATAATATCTCCTTCCGATTGCAATCTGGGCGTAAACGGTATATAGAGAAAGGAGGAAAACTCGGACGCAAGGTTGGCTCTGTAAAAACGACTGAACAGATGAAAGTCGAATATAGGGAAGTAATAAGTTTGCTCCGCAAAGGATATTCTATTCGGGATGTAGCGAAGTTAAGCGGAAAGGGCGTGAGTACAGTACAGCGAGTGAAGCGATTGGTGATGCTATAAAGCTTATTTCGAAGAAGAAATGGCTACAAATGGCACTTAAACCGCACAAATTCGCCTCATTTATGCAGAAAACAACCTCGTAGTTGTGTTTTCTCATTAAAATCAGTTATCTTTGTAGGCAAAATGGCAATAGCCAAAATTATAAATGGAACAAAGCGAAATACGTCTGAGATGATAAAGGAAACAATATCTCCTGTTCAAAATGCAGGAACACAAATGGGGCAAGAAGAAAAACCGTGGTTGAGCCATTCGCAAATGATAGCCAATGCCATGTCCGCAAGGATGAAGGAACTTGGAATGACTCAAAAGATGTTGGCAGAGAAAATGAGCTGTACACAACAATACATTTCCAAAATCTTAAAAGGACGAGAAAATCTTTCGCTTGAAGCCATAAGCAAAATAGAGAATGCCTTGAATATTCATTTCCTGCAAATGGATGAATAGTCATATTCTCCTAAGTGTAACGATAAAAAAGAAATAAGATATGCCAGTACAAAGTGAAGCCGCTCTCGAAAACGGACTTATAGACACTCTTCAAAAGATGAACTACGAGTATGTTCATATTGAGGAGGAGAAGAACCTGTCTGCCAATTTCAAGAAACAGTTGGAGAAACACAACAAGAAGAAATTGGAAGAACTCGGTCGCACCGAATTTACAGATTCAGAGTTTGAAAAGATACTAATCTATCTTGAAGGTGGCACTCGCTTTGAAAAGGCAAAGAAACTGCGTGACCTCTTTCCTCTTGAACTGGAAAACGGAGAACGCCTGTGGGTGGAGTTCTTGAACCGCACCCACTGGTGCCAGAACGAGTTTCAAGTTTCCAATCAGATTACGGTTGAAGGTAGAAAGAAGTGTCGTTACGATGTGACGATACTTATCAATGGTCTGCCTTTGGTTCAGATAGAACTGAAGCGCAGAGGTGTGGAGTTGAAACAGGCATACAACCAGATACAACGCTATCACAAGACCTCTTTCCATGGGTTGTTTGACTATATCCAATTGTTTGTTATCTCCAATGGAGTGAACACGCGCTATTTTGCCAACAATCCTAATAGCGGTTATAAGTTCACGTTTAACTGGACAGATGCAGCCAATGTTCCTTTTAACGACTTGGAAAGGTTTGCCACAGTGTTCTTCGACAAGTGTACGTTGGGCAAGATTATCGGCAAGTACATCGTGTTGCATGAGGGTGACAAGTGTTTGATGGTGCTTCGCCCTTATCAGTTCTATGCGGTAGAGAAGATACTCGACCGTGTGGAAAACTCCAACGATAACGGTTATATCTGGCATACAACTGGTGCAGGAAAGACCTTGACATCATTCAAGGCAGCCCAACTCGTATCAGAGTTGGACGATGTGGATAAGGTTATGTTCGTTGTTGACCGCCACGACCTCGACACGCAGACCCAAGCCGAATACGAGGCTTTTGAGCCTGGTGCCGTTGACAGTACCGACAACACAGACGAGTTGGTGAAGCGTCTGCACAGCAATTCAAAGATTATCATTACCACTATTCAGAAACTCAATGCCGCTGTCAGCAAGCAGTGGTATAGCAGTCGTATTGAAGAAATACGCCATTCTCGTATCGTAATGATTTTCGATGAATGTCATCGAAGCCATTTCGGAGAATGCCATAAGAACATCGTGAAGTTCTTTGACAACACGCAGATATTCGGCTTCACTGGTACGCCTATTTTTGTGGAGAATGCCGTGGACGGACACACTACAAAAGAGATTTTCGGTAACTGCCTTCACAAGTATCTTATTAAGGATGCCATTGCCGATGAAAACGTGCTCGGTTTCCTTGTGGAGTATTACCACGGCAACGAGGATGTGGACAATGCCGAGCAAGACCGCATGACGGAGATAGCCAAATTCATCCTTAATAATTTCAATAAGTCAACATTTGACGGTGAGTTTGACGCACTGTTTGCCGTGCAGTCTGTGCCAATGCTTATCCGCTACTACAAGATATTCAAGAGTCTCAATCCGAAGATTAGAATTGGTGCGGTATTCACATACGCTGCCAACAGCAGCCAAGATGACGAGCAGACAGGCATGAACACAGGTGGCTATGTAAGCGACAGCACAGGTGAGGCTGACGAGTTACAAGCCATCATGGATGACTATAATAATATGTATGGAACGAGTTTCACCACCGAAAACTTCCGCGCGTATTACGATGACATCAACCTCCGCATGAAGAAAAAGAAGGCCGACATGAAGCCTCTCGACCTTTGCCTTGTGGTAGGAATGTTCCTTACTGGCTTCGACAGCAAGAAACTCAACACGCTCTATGTTGATAAGAACATGGAGTATCATGGCTTACTGCAAGCGTTCAGCCGTACCAACCGTGTGCTGAACGAGAAGAAACGTTTCGGAAAGGTGGTGTGCTTCCGTGACTTGAAAAGCAAGGTGGACGAGTCTATCAAACTTTTCAGCAACAGCAACAATCTTGAAGATATAGTGCGTCCGCCGTTTGATGATGTGAAGAAGAACTATCAAGAACTGACCAAGGATTTCTTGACACATTATCCCGAACCACATTACGTGGACTATCTCCAAAGCGAGAACGACAAGAAGCAGTTTATCCTTGCTTTCCGTGACATCATCAAGAAACACGCAGAGATACAGGTGTATGACGAGTTTGATGTAGATGCTCCCGACCTTGGCATGACCGAACAGCAGTTTATGGACTTCCGCAGCAAGTATCTTGACATTCATGACAGCATTATTTTGGTTGACCCACCTGCACCAAAGCCAACTCCCAACCCTAATGAAGACGAACCAACTCCAGAAGATCATAAACTTACGGATATTGACTTCTGCTTGGAATTGTTGCATAGTGACATTATCAATGTTGCCTACATTTTGGAGTTGATTGCAGACCTCAATCCATACAGCGAGGATTATTCAGAAAAGCGCAAGCACATCATCGACACAATGATAAAGGATGCCGAACTTCGCAGTAAGGCAAAGCTCATTGACGGATTTATCCAGAAGAATGTAGATGATGACCGTGACAACTTCATGGCTCGCAAACAAAAGGCTGACGGTACGAGCGACCTTGAAGAGCGATTGAACAACTATATCGTCACAGAGCGTAACAATGCTATCAATACGCTTGCCAAGGACGAAGATTTGGACGCTTCCGTGCTCAATCATTACCTTTCTGAATATGACTATCTACAAAAGGAGCAGCCAGAAATCATACAAGAGGCATTGAAAGAGAAGCACTTGGGACTGATAAAAAAGCGCAAAGCATTAACAAGAATACTCGATAAACTGCGTTCTATTATAAGAACATTCAGTTGGGAATGACAAAATTGCAATGATAAAGATAGTTAGAGATATAGATATAACGGCTCTTGGAGTTAGCGTGTATAACCGCAAGTGGCAACCTATCCATTTACAACAAGGTGAAATGGATGGAGCGTGTGCTGTGTATTCTATGATGATGAATCTTCTTATACTAAAGGTTCTCACTCGTAGCCAAGTTGTAAACTTGAACACTACATTCAAAGGAAATACCGCCAAAGGAAGGCTTTTCAAAGAGTTCTTTGTAACAGAAGGACTTTGCCGTGATGGTTTCTATTTCTCAGAAATCAAAGAAAAACTTTCTCACTCTTTTGCTAAAGAAGTAACATCATCTGCACTACAATATACGGCTTCTCTATCAGACCAAACCATATTTGTAGAAGAACTTAAAACTGCAATAAATGACAACTTGCCTTTGGTTACTGCCATATCATTTAGAGGTGGTGCTCATGCAATACTTGCTATTGGCTATGAAGAGCAAGAAGGGGTTGTTGAAAAAATATTTTGTTTAGACCCAGGCTATACCATCAATCATACCTCTTTTTGGAATAGCGTTATAATACTAAATAAGGGGAAAGGGAAGTATTGCCATCAGTATATAACAGACAAAGACGATGACAATGTCTTTATTAGTGAAACATTGAAAATAAAAAAGAAATAACGATATGAGCGAAGAATTACAACAGAAACTCCGTGACCAGCTTTGGGAAGTCGCAAACAAACTGCGTGGCAATATGTCAGCCAGTGACTTCATGTATTTTACCCTTGGCTTTATCTTTTACAAGTATTTGTCGGAGAAGATAGAGAAACATGCAAACTCCGCCTTGGTGGATGATGAAGTCACGTTCAAGGAATTGTGGGCAATGGAGAAAGACGAGGATATTGAAGCATTGCAACAAGAAGTAAAGACTGACTGTTTGGAAAACATCGGCTACTTCATAGAGCCAAACTTCCTGTTCTCGTCAGTCATTGAAAGCATTAAGAAGAAAGAGAACATCCTACCTATGCTCGAACGCTCATTGAAGCGCATTGAGGACAGCACTCTCGGACAGGACAGCGAAGAGGACTTTGGCGGTCTGTTCTCTGACATTGACCTTGCTTCGCCTAAGTTGGGAAAGACTGCTGATGATAAGAACACATTGGTGAGCAATGTTCTTCTTGCCCTTGATGACATAGATTTCGGTGTAGAAGCATCGCAAGAGATTGACATTCTCGGTGATGCCTACGAGTATATGATTAGCCAGTTTGCAGCAGGTGCCGGCAAGAAGGCTGGCGAGTTCTATACACCTCAGGAAGTGAGCCGTATCTTGGCAGAAATTGTTACCATCGGTCACGCTCGTCTGCGCAATGTCTATGACCCAACTTGCGGTAGTGGTTCGTTGCTGCTCCGTGCTGCAAGCATCGGTCATGCCAACGAGATTTTCGGACAAGAGAAGAACCCTACGACCTACAACTTGGCTCGTATGAATATGCTTCTGCATGGTATCAAGTTCAGCAATTTCCGCATTGAGAATGGCGATACTTTAGAGGCTGATGCTTTTGGCGACACTCAGTTTGACGCTGTCGTCGCAAATCCACCTTTCTCTGCCGAATGGAGTGCAGCCGACAAGTTCAACAACGACGACCGTTTCAGCAAGGCAGGACGCTTGGCACCACGCAAGACAGCCGACTACGCCTTTATTCTCCACATGATTTACCACCTTAATGAGGGTGGCACAATGGCTTGTGTTGCTCCTCATGGTGTGTTGTTCCGTGGTAATGCCGAGGGCGTAATCCGTCGTTTTCTCATTGAGAAGAAGAACTATGTGGATGCCATCATCGGACTCCCTGCCAACATCTTCTATGGGACAAGCATTCCGACTTGTATTTTGGTGTTTAAGAAATGCCGTAAAGAGGATGACAACATCCTGTTCATTGATGCAAGCAAGGAGTTTGATAAGGTAAAGACCCAGAACAAACTCCGTCCGCAACACATCAAGAAAATTGTAGATACTTATCGTGAGCGCAAGGAAATAGAAAAGTACAGCCATCTTGCCACACTGCAAGAGGTGGCAGAAAACGACTACAATCTCAATATTCCTCGTTACGTTGATACTTTCGAGGAAGAAGAGCCTATCGACATTCATGCCGTCATGAAGGAAATCAAGGAGTTGGAAGCCAAACGTGCCGACCTTGACAAGGAGATTGAAGGCTATTTGAAAGAACTGGGATTGGTTTAATAGTCTTTCTGCCAGTTTTGTGCAATTTTTAATTAAGAGGTTTAAGCAATGAGTGAATCAATAAACATATTGGATAAGGATTACTTGCAGTGGGTCGAAGAACTATGCAAGCGTTATCGCAAAAGTCAAATAAGAGCAGCTGTAAAGGTTAATACTGAAATGTTACGCTTTTATTGGGAGTTAGGACAGGACATTGAGACTATTGAAGCATCTAACAGATATGGTAGTGGCTTTTATGCGGCATTGAGTCGTGATTTAAGGCACAAACTGCCAGATGCAGATGGACTTTCTGAAACATCTGTCCGCTATGCAAAACGATTCTATTGCTTGTACTCGTCCCTCGAAAAAAGTCTTCCACAAGCTGTGGAAAAATCGGAGAACACAAATCTTCCACAAGTTGTGGAAGATTTGCACACCGTCCTGTTCTCTATACCTTGGGGACACCATCGCTACATCATAGATAAATGTTCGGATGATGCTCATAAAGCATTATTCTATGTTCATCAAACAATGGAAAACGGTTGGAGTCGTTCCATGCTGTTGAATTTCCTTGGCACAGACTTGTATGAAAGAAGCGGAAAGGCATTGACTAATTTCAAGAAAACTTTGCCCGATATGAATAGCGACCTTGCACAAGAAATTACAAAAGACCCTTATGATTTCTCTTTTACTGGTGTTCGTGGTAAATACAATGAACGCAAATTGAAAGATGCTTTACTGGCTAACATTACGAAATTCCTGTTGGAATTGGGTACAGGTTTTGCGTATGTTGGCAAGGAGTATCGTTTGCAGATAGACGAAAAGGAGAAGTTCATTGATTTGCTTTTCTACAATTTGAAGTTATCTTGCTATGTTGTGGTAGAAGTGAAGATTGGAGAATTTGACTTTCCAGATGCAGGACAACTAAGTGGTTATGTAGTAGCTTGCAATCACCTCTTGCGCCAAGAAGGTAGAGATAACCCGACCATAGGATTACTCATTTGTAAGCAAAAGAGCAACACCATAGCCCAGTATGCTTTAGAAGGTAGCAGTCAGCCTATCGGAATCTCCGAGTACGAACTATCTAAGTTGTATCCTAAAAAGGTGGAGGGAACCATTCCATCCATCAAAGAATTGGAAGAAAAAATAGAAAAGGAAACAGAGAAAAGTACAAAGGACGAATAATTTTGGTATTTGCTTTTATGATTTGACATTCATACGAGGGAACATGAAAACATGTAACTGGTATGTAACTGAAAGTCGAGAAAGCACATCAAAATCGCCTCTAATCCTTTCTAAAATAGGGAAAAAGGTATGTAACTACCATGTAACTGGCATGTAACTGAACCGCAATGGTGAACTTAAATTAAGGATTAAAAATGACAACGACAATAAATAACGAACATAAGAAACTCAATGTCCCAAATCTCAGATTTAAGGAGTTTGAAGGGGAGTGGGAAAAGTGTAAGCT
>CAJUKX010000022.1 GCA_910586975.1 uncultured Muribaculaceae bacterium
CAAATTTAACTATTTTTGTTCAGTATTTAACAACCGGGTTTTTACATTGACCCCTAATATAGCCTGTCGCGCTTTTTATTGTGGTATTGTATGATAAGCGCTTCCGAACTTTTATGTTTGGCAGCGCGTTCTTTTTATATAAAAACCGAATCCCAAAACAATTCATCCATGGCAACTAATTCATCAACCTCGGCACCACAACGCAGTCCGGAATATCTCAAAGCAAAGAAGATTATCCTTACATCGCTTAATCTTGTGGTATTAATTCTGTCGGTTCTGCTGATTGTATTCATGTCTATCGAAACATTCGATAAAGAAGATTTCCTGCAAAATCACACATATATGACGTTCCAATTTTGGGTATGTATTGTCTTTATGATTGATTTCTTTGTGGGGCTTGCCTATTCCGATGACAAACTGAGGTATTTTAGAAGACATATAGTATTTCTGATTTTGTCAATACCGTATCTCAACATAATCAACCAGCTCGACCTGCAACTCACATACGATGCCATGTATTTCATCCGGTTCATACCGCTGGCACGTGGTGCGCTGGCCATGAGCATAGTAATGGGTTATCTTTCGAGCAATGCCATATCGAGCCTGCTGGTGTCGTATATCGTTATAATGATATTGGTTGCGTACTTCTGCTCGCTCATATTCTATCAACGCGAATCGGGAGTAAATCCACAGGTCGATTCGTATTGGACAGCCCTGTGGTGGTCGGCGATGAATATGGCTACCGTAGGGTGCAATATCAACCCGGTGACAGTCTCCGGAAAAATAGTCGCAGTGGTGCTTCCCATTTCCGGCATGATAATATTTCCGCTGTTTACCGTATACCTCACCGACTTCGTCACCCGTAATATAAGCAAGGCAAAGCAGAAAAATTAGTGGAATTGCAGAGTTTTTTGTAACTTTGCAATAAATCCATTGATAAGAGCTTGCCTTATGATAGAGTTACCCAAAGTTGAGGATATTCGTGGGAATCTTTCGTTTATCGAGAGTGGCAGCCGCGGAGTGTGCCCGTTTGAGATTGAACGGGTATACTGGATTTATGATGTACCTACCGGACGTAAACGCAACGGCAGAGCTTTGCGACACACCTCAGAAATGATAGTGGCCATGAGCGGAAGCTTTGACGTGGTATGCATTAACCCCGATGGCAGTAAAGAAATCCATAGCCTTAACCGCAGTGACAGGGCTTTGCTTATAGCACCGGGCACATGGCGCGAAATCAATAATTTCTCGACAAACTCTGTTGCTATGGTACTCGCTTCAGGTCCATATAATGCAGATGAATATATTTTCGACCCGGAAGACTTAGGTACGGAATCACCGCAACCGTGCGCTGATTGCCATGAGGAAAAAAAATCTGCAAAGACTTTTGCCGATCCGCATAAACACTCAGACCTGGCTAATGTAAGACGCATAACATTCGACCGTCATAAGCATGTAAACGGCACACTTTCTGTGGCAGAAAACGGTGCGCCTTTGGTTCCATTTGATATACGTCGTGTTTTCTACCTGTATGATGTACCGGCCGATGCCAAACGTGGCGGTCATTCACATTATCAGGCCGAAGAACTGATAATAGCTCTTTCAGGCAGCTTTGACGTAGTGCTCGATGACGGTAAACATGCGCCCGAGCGTTTTTCGTTGAACAGGCCTTATACTGCACTATACGTTCCCACAGGGCTATGGCGCACGCTCGACAACTTCTCGGGCGGATCGGTTTGCATGGTTCTTACATCTGAACGGTATTCCGAACCCGATTATGTAAGGGATTATGAACTCTTCAAGCAACTCACGGCTCTATGAACAAGAAGCATTACAAATTTCTGGATCTTAAAGATGTAAACGCACCGTTGTCAAACGAAATCAACGATGCGGTAAGCCGTGTAGTAAACAGCGGCCGCTATATTGGCGGCCCGGAGGTGCAGAATTTCGAAAAAATACTGGCCGAAACAGTAGGTGGTGGAGTTGAGGCCACAGGGGTGAGCAACGGACTTGATGCTCTGCGACTTATATTCAGAGCCTATATAGAAATGGGCGAAATGAAGCCGGGAGACGAAGTCATTGTGCCTGCCAACACATACATCGCTTCGATCCTCGCCGTTACCGACAACGGCCTGAAACCGGTGTTTGTGGAACCCGACATCAGAACTCTCAACCTTGACACTTCGCTGATAGAGAAACATATAAGCCCACGCACCCGCGCCATCCTCACGGTACATCTTTACGGACGCACATGTTATGACTCCACAATGCAGCAAACAGCGGATAAATACGGACTTAAAATAGTAGAGGATAACGCTCAGGCAATCGGAGCCGGCTACTCTGACAGACGCCAGACCGGTGCGCTGGGCAATGCCGCGGCATTCAGTTTCTATCCTACTAAAAATATCGGTGCGCTGGGCGATGCCGGTGCTGTAACGAGCCGCGACTCACGGCTGATATCGACCGTAAAAGCCCTTGCCAATTATGGTTCGGATTATCGTTACCATAATATTTACCAAGGGCTTAACTGCCGTCTCGACCCTATACAGGCAGCTGTGCTTTCATGCAAACTGCCTTATCTCGCTGATGAATGTAAGCGTAGGACTCTTTTAGCCTCAATATATGAGAAGTATATCAACAATCCATTGGTAAGCAAGCCGTTATATACAGCGCATAACGACATGGTGTGGCATCAATACGTGATAATGACCCCACATCGCCAAGATCTACGCACCTATTTGCTTGAGAACGGAGTAGAGACCGAGGTACACTACCCCACTCCTCCACACAGGCAGCCATGTATGCGCGAGTATTCCGACCTTAACCTGCCGGTAACAGACAGGATTGCCCGCGAAGTGGTGAGCTTGCCAATTTCGGCATGCACTTCAGCCGACGATGCTGTAGAGATAGCAAAAATAATCAACAATTTTTCAAAGTGAATCAATGAGCGTCAATAACGACCAATCAATAAAAGCACTATATCATACTTTCGGTTGCAAACTCAACTTTTCTGAGACCTCGACTATAGCCAGGTCGCTTGGAGAAAAAGGCATACGCCGCGTGAGCGGTGCTGAAACGCCCGATCTGATTATCATAAACTCATGCAGCGTAACCGAGCTTGCCGACAAGAAATGCCGCCAGACCATTCGCTCGTTCAACAAACGATATCCTGAAGCGCCGATTATCGTTACCGGCTGCTATGCCCAGCTCAAAAGCGACGAAGTTGCTGCACTGCCCGGGGTGGCCATTGTAGCAGGAGCCGACCGCAAGATGGACATTGACTCATTTGTAGAGAGCTTTCTCAACGACCGTCGCAAGCGTGTGGAAGTGTGTCCGACTAAAGACATCAGGGAGTTCAGACCGTCGTGCGAACGCGGCGACCGCACCCGATACTTCCTTAAGGTGCAGGATGGTTGCGACTGCTGGTGTACTTACTGCACCATACCATTGGCACGCGGACGCTCGCGCTCGGGCAGCATAGAATCTATTGTAGCCCAAGCCGAACAAGCGGCTGCCGAGGGCGGCAAGGAAATTGTTATAACCGGTGTAAATATAGGCGACTTCGGCAAAGGCCGCGACGATAATTTCTTTGACCTCTGCAAAGCTCTCGATAAGGTGGATGGCATAGAACGTTATCGTATATCGTCTATCGAACCCGACCTGCTTTCAGATGAACTGATCGACTGGGTAGCACAATCGCGTGCATTCATGCCTCATTTCCACATCCCTCTCCAGGCCGGCAACGATGAAGTTCTGAAGCTGATGCACCGCCGATACGACACAGCCTTATTCGGCCATAAAATAGAACGTATCAAGGAAAAGATGCCACATGCCTTTATAGGTGTAGACTTGATGACCGGCACGCGAGGCGAGTCGCCCGAGCGATTCGAGGAATCGCGCGCCTTTGTAGACAGTCTCGACATCACGCGTCTGCATGTTTTCCCCTACTCGGAGCGCCCCTCGACCAAGGCGCTGTCAATAGACGGTGTAGTTAACGACTCTGAAAAACATCGCCGTACAAACATAATGCTTAGGTTAAGCGAGGCAAAATGGGCTGCGTATGCCGAGAGCTTCGTAGGCACCGTGCGCTATGTACTGCTTGAACATCCTCAGGGTAATGGCAAACCAATGGCAGGTTTCACCGACAATTATCTTAGAGTGGAGGTTAAAGACGCCACACCCGACCTTGATAATAAGATTGTACCTGTAAGATTGCTGAGCGTTGATGCACCAAACGAAGTGCTCACCGGAGAATTGGTAAGATAACATTGAGTCTATGTATTTTCTCGCCGACATAATCTACTTCATATTATACAGAATTGCCGGGTACCGTAAAAAGGTCGTTCGCAAAAATCTCGCTGAATCGTTTCCCGATAAAAGTGCAGGTGAGTTGCGCCGTATTGAGAAGCGGTTTTACCGCAATTTTGCAGATTCATTGGTAGAAACATTGCGGCTAATGCACGTCAGCGACCGCTACATGTCCCGTCACATGCAATTTGAAAATATAGAATTGATTGATAACCTGCTTGACAGCGGACGGAGTATAATAGTATATTTCGCACATACATTCAACTGGGAGTGGGCACCATCGGTGAGCCTGCATACCAAGCTCAAGCCCTCAGACAAGGTTGAATTCGGGCAGGTTTACCGGCCGCTGAAGTCCGGATTTGCCGACCGAATGATGCTAAAGCTTCGCGGCAGGTTTCACTCAATATGTTACCCAAAGTCGTCCACACTGCGCTGCTTGCTGAAAGCACGAAAGAAGGGAATGCTCACCATTACCGGATTTATGAGCGATCAGCATCCCAGCCACGGCGACCGCGGGCATCTCACAACCTTTCTCAACCATCCTACCCTGATGATTACCGGAACCGAGACACTTGCCCGCAAACTCAAAATGGCGGCCATCTACTGGGATATGGAAAAAACCGGACGTGGAAAGTATAAGATAACGGTAAGACCCTTGGCCGATAATGTTGCCGATACCCCGGAAGGCGAGATTACCGAAAAATACACCCTACTTCTCGAACAAACCATAAGACGCGACCCGGCAATTTGGCTTTGGTCACACAAACGCTGGAAACGCCCTGTAAACTTGGAGCTTTTGAATGAAGAACGAAATGATAAATCAAAATAAACCGGCAGTAGCCGTGATTATCCTGAACTGGAACGGCGCTGCACTTCTTAAAGAATATCTGCCACAGGTTGTAGCGAACACCAATCCTGAGACTGCGCGTGTGATTGTAGCCGACAACGGCTCTACCGACGATTCACGCAAAATTCTTGAGGAACAATTTCCTGATGTTGAAACACTGTACTTCGACCGTAATTACGGTTTTGCCGAAGGCTACAACCGTGCGATAGAGCATTACCGCGATTATCAATACGTAGTTCTGCTAAATTCAGATGTTGCGCCCGCACCCCGATGGATAGATATCCTATACTGTTTCATGACCGAGCATCCCGAGGCCGGCGCATGCCAGCCCAAGCTGCGGGCATATATGGAGCGTGAAAACTTTGAATATGCCGGAGCCTGCGGAGGTTATATCGACCGTAACGGATATCCTTATTGTCGCGGACGCATTTTTGCCACCTGCGAAGCCGATAATGGCCAATACGACACCGTGGCCGAGGTTGACTGGGCTTCGGGTGCAGCACTCATGACACGCCCCGAAGTGTATCTTGAATGCGGAGGGCTTGACCCCAAATTCTTCGCACACATGGAAGAGATAGACCTGTGTTGGCGCATACGGCTCAAAGGATATAAAATATATGCAGTCCCCGAGGCCCTTGTTTACCACCTTGGTGGAGGGTCGCTACCACCCTCAAATCCCCGCAAGACATATCTCAACTTCCGCAACAACCTGCTGATGCTCTACAAGAATCTGCCCGCCGACATTCGCGGCAAATCATTATTCACACGCAGATTACTCGACACGATAGCATGGTTTAAATTCGTAGCCACTTTTCAGTTTGGCAATGCCGGGGCCATACTCAAAGCCCATCGTGATTACCGTAAAATGATGCCGGAAATGAAGGTGGCCGGAGCCGCAGAAAACCTGATTGAAAAAAGGCCGAATATTCTTGTGAAGTATTATCTTAAAGGGCTTAAAACTTTCGACAAGTTGTAACAGCTGTTATTATCAAGTTATTTAAACAAGCTCTAAAATTCTTTAAAATTGTAGCATTACAATTGCTTTTCATAGGTAATTTCGTAACTTTGCGTATAATTTGATTCAAAAGCTGACGCGATTGTCAGTATAAACGCATTTTTAAAAGAATTTTTCTGATAGGTGAAAAGATTATTTGCGCACTCGCCCCGCAAAGCATCGTGGCGAATTTCAGCAATTCCGTTATTATCACTTGCTGTAATACTTGTATTGATTATATTGATTGAAGGGCCCTTGGCTGTGAGCGACTATTCGCCCCTTGCGTTACTGGGATGCTCGGCTCTGGCTCTGTTATTATCTGTGAAACACAGATATCTCACACGACGAGGATTGGCGACAGGACTACGCCGCAGTGCCACTCAGATACTCCCTGCCATACCTATGCTGATATGTATAGCTGCCTTGGCTACCACATGGATGCTGTCGGGGGTGGTGCCCACCTTGGTAGAATACGGCTTGCTCATGCTCAACCCCCAGTGGTTTCTTGTCACGGCATGTGTGGCCTGCGCCATGGTGTCGGTTATAACCGGCAGCTCATGGTCTACCATAGCCACCATAGGTGTAGCTTTTCTCGGCATAGGAACAGCAATGGGTTACAGCGCCGGGTGGACAGCCGGAGCTATTATCTCAGGTGCATATTTCGGCGATAAGGTTTCGCCGCTGAGCGACACCACCGTAATCGCATCCTCCACATGCGATGTCGATCTGTTCACTCATATCCGCTATATGATGATTACCACTACCCCTGCAATGGTGATATCACTCATAGTATTTGCCGCAAAAGGACTTATGACGGGGGGTGCTCCCATCGAAGGGTCAATGGACATGCTGAGCGGCATAAACAGCACCTTCAACATTACCCCCATGGTGCTTATAATTCCGGCCATCACATTGATTATGATAGCCATACGCATCTCAACTCTCAAAGTACTGATAATAAGCAGCCTTATGGCAGCAGCAGGTGTATTTGTATTTCAACCGCAATTGCAGATGTCGGTTGCAGAAGTGATAACAAGTACCTTCGCAGGATATGAAAGCCACAGCGGAATAGAGGCAGTAGACAGCTTGCTGAGCACAGGCGGTATAATGGGTATTATTCCTGTGGTATATCTGGTGGTTGCCGCTCTTATATTCGGTTGGATTATGATTGGCTCGGGAATGTTGGCATCGGTAGCCGAGTTTATAACACGTAAACTCAAGCGCCGCACCTCGATAGTGTCGGCGACTCTGGCAACCGGTTTTGCCATGAACGCCACCACCGCCGACCAATATCTGTCGATTATACTCACCGGCAATATCTACCGAAATCTGTTCAAACGCAACATGATGGAGAAACGTCTGCTGAGCCGCACGCTTGAAGACGGCGTCTCGGTTACTTCGCCTATCATCCCGTGGAGTTCTTGCGGTGTGACACAGGCCACGGTGCTGGGTGTCCCAACCATCACATATCTGCCCTATTGCCTCTTCAACTATCTCACCCCTATAGTATCGCTAATCGTAGTATCTACAGGATTTAAGATAAAGAGTAAAATCAAGAAAACGGCTTAGAGTGTGTTAAATCCTTAAAAATGTCTAAATAACAGGGCTTATATGAATTTTTGAACAAAAATCTTCAA
This sequence comes from uncultured Muribaculaceae bacterium, assembly GCA_910586975.1. GTDB lineage: Bacteria > Bacteroidota > Bacteroidia > Bacteroidales > Muribaculaceae > CAG-873. The sequence goes on from CAJUKX010000022.1 coordinate 7,787, forward strand.
TATAAGCCCTATTTTTTATATATTTGCATTAAACTAAATGGCTGTTTTAAAGTCTAAATAAGAAATTAGTAAAAAAATATATCAACAAAGGCTGCTATGAAATCACGACGATTTTTTCTTCTCTCGATACTGATTGCAGGCGCCACGGCTCTTGCATTTGCTTCTTCGTCTGCCTCAACGTGGGATGATGAAGAAGACGATATCTATTATAACGAGTCAAAGTCGAAAAACAAGACTCAAAACAACAAAAAAGGACAAAACTCAAACTACTATACTCCCGCAACCGTTGCAAGCGATTATCCTGATCCGTCAACATATACTCCCGCCGCAGGGAGCGGACTGAATGTGGATGTTGACACATATAATCGCCGTGGACAGTTCCTTGTGCCCGACTCCATATCGCTCGACTCGCTTGAAGTGCTCGAAAAGAATATGCAGAACAGCGACACTTACGGATATACACGCCGCCTGGAGCGCTTCCACAACGGTGATGTAGTCAACGGCTCTGATGATCAGGCATTGATTGACTCATATTACTCTCAACCTGCGACACAGGCAACAGACGTAAACATATACGTAAGCGCATCGCCATGGTATTCACCCTGGTATACAGGATGGTATGGTGGTTGGTATGATCCCTGGTATGGCCCGTCATGGAACTGGCGCTGGAACATGGGATGGTACGATCCATGGTACTCATGGAGCTGGGGTCCGTCTTGGTCATGGGGTTGGGGTCCGTCATGGGGCTGCGGTCCTGCATGGGGCTGGGGACCCGGATGGGGAGCCGGTTGGCATCCCGGACATGGACCTTCGTGGGGAAATAACAACTGGTCGGTAAATAACCCCGGTGTATCAGGCACCCACCGTCCTTCGCACGGAACAGGGATGGCAGGCGTAAGCTCTACATCAGGTCGCAGACCCGGTGCCATCAGTGCCGGTGCGTCAAGCGCACGTCCCGGCAACATGGGTCGACCCGGCAATATGGGCTCAAGCTCAAACCGTCGTCCCGGTACACAGGCCGCTCCATCATACGGCAGCTCGTCGGGCTCTAACCGAGGTACGATCAACACCAACCGCGGACGTAACCGCTCATATAACAACTCGAGCAGCGAATCGCGATCAAACAATTCGTGGAACCGTAGCTCAAGCAGCAGTTCATCATCTCGCAGCAGCTGGGGTACCGGTGGCGGCGGCGCACGCTCTACCCACCAGTCAAGCGGCAGTTTCGGCGGTGGAAGCCGAAGCGGCGGCGGAGGTGGTGGCGGACGCGGACGTCGTTAACTCCAAAGATATACATACCCGCAGACCGGATTATCCGCTCTGCGGGTTATAAATTTAGGACTCTTTAAATGCTTATCCCCATAAACCAAAATACATTTAAAGTGTTAATATATTTAAATTAAAAACTGTAAAAAACGAATATGGATTTTATCCGTAAATAAATAATTCAGTTTCAGCTATGAAAAAGACCCTACTTGCAGCCCTCGCAATAAGTGCTCCGGCAGTATTATCGGCACAGAGTGCTGTAGATGCATATCAACTTTCGCAGACAGAGCAGCGCGGCACAGCCCGATTCATGGCAATGGGCGGTGCATTCACTGCACTTGGCGGCGACCTTTCAACTCTCAATCAGAACCCTGCCGGTATAGGTGTGTACAGACGCAGCGAAATAGGCGCGACACTCGACATCACTCCACGCAAGATCACCTCCACCACCAACAGCACTAAGGAAAGCATGTCAAAGACCAAGGTGTACTGCAATAACTTCGGCTATGTAGGTACAGCCAGACTTGATGGCCTGTTGCGCACTTTCTCTTGGGGCGCCAGCTACAATCGCGTAACGTCATTCGACAGAGCTTATTCGGCTTATACCGCACGTACAAATGCTTCTTTATCCAATTATATAGCTTCGTTTACCAGCGCTCCGGAAAACGATCTGAATTTCGGCGAAAATTACAATCCATATCTTGACTCCAACGAAGACTGGCTTTCGATTCTTGCCTATAACTCGTTTATGATTAATCCCAAGGCAGGTGGCGGCTACCAAGGTCTGCGCAATAGCGGAACTATTGGAGATGCCCTCTCTGAGGTTCGTGAAAGCGGATACGTAGACGAATACGCCATTGACTTCGGCGGCAATATAGGCAATGTGGTTATGTGGGGTATAGGTTTCGGCATCACCGACCTTAGCTTCAACCAGACCACTTACTACTCTGAAAGTATGGAAAAAGCAACCATACCTACCGAAACCGAAGGCCCCAACGGTGAAGTTATAGGCAAGCTGCAGGAAGGAAATGCCGGGGTTCAGCTTCGCAATTACCGAAACATAAACGGTAATGGTTTCAACCTCAAACTTGGTGTGATTGTCAAGCCCATAAACGAATTCCGTATTGGTTTTGCCGTACACACTCCCACCTGGCATCACCTGTCATCATCGTCATACGCCGGTGTTGACTACAGTTACTATAATCCGGGCGCTGCCGAGAGTAAACTTAATCCCATAGCCGGTACTGAAGAGACCGATGATGCCTACTACAACTTCCATCTCAATTCGCCTTGGAAAATCATGGTAGGTGCAGCAGCCGTGATTGGCAACCAGGCAATTGTGAGTCTCGACTATGAGCGTCAGGCCTACAACAACACCAAGGTAAGCTATCAGGACCAACGCGGCGACTACGTGAGCGATGACTATGTGAACGATGATACCAAGGCATATTTCAAGGCCGCAAATATCTTCCGTTTAGGTGTGGAATACCGTCTTACTCCTGCATTCAGCCTGCGTGCCGGTTACAACTACACATCCACTTCTACCAAAGAAGATGCACTGAACGGCAATATGGAAATCTTTACAGCCGGAACAAACCCCGCCTACTCGCTCAACCGCTCGATCAACGCCCTGTCGCTCGGTGTTGGTTACCACTACCAGGCATTCTATGCTGATGCAGCCTACGTTTACCGTAATAAGAAATCAAGCTATTATGCTTTCACACCCTATCAGGATATAAGCTCACCTAAAGCCGACCTTACCGAAGTAACAAACTCTATCGTTCTGTCGGTAGGTTTCAAATTCTGATAAGCATTTTACAACTATAGCTCAGCCGCCGTTTATTACGGTGGCTGAGTTTTTTTGTACAGTCTTTATGAACAAACAGCCCTTGAAAAGCTTTATACAGCAAAGACAAAATGCTTTATGAATTCCTCAACCATATATTCTAAATTCAAAGAAACTGTAAACAAATATCCCGATGCGCCGGCTGTCATAGAGGATGACAGGATGCTGTCATACACTGAACTTGACAATATGGCTGACAGCATAATGGCTAAATTCTATGATTCCAAGCCCGATTTTGTAGGGATAGTAATGCACCACGGCGCCGAGCAGATTGCGGCCATGCTTGCGGTGCTGAAAAGCGGTGCAGCATACGTGCCTGCCGAGCCGTCGTTGCCCCAGGAACGCATAGACTATATGATGCAAACAGCCGGCGTTAAAATGATCATAACCGACAATTATTGCCGAAACCTAATCCCGGCCACCTATGCTATGGATAACCGTTCTAAAGCCCACGGTGTGGCTTACGTATTGTATACCTCAGGAACTACCGGCAAACCAAAAGGAGTTGTAGTCGAAAATCACTCTGTGGTCAATTATGCCCGTGCTTTCGAACACGAATTTCATACCGGGCCAGGCGACGTAATGCTCCAATATTCAGTTTGCTCATTCGACATTTTTGTGGAGGAAGTATTTACGACTCTTCTCAACGGAGCTGCCCTGTGCATACCGTCTACAGCGATACACAACGGTTCTCTTGCCGGACTGATGAGATTTGCTGACCGACATAAGGTAACGATTATCGACGGATTCCCCTACCTGATAGCCGAGATGAACAAATTGCCGAAAATTCCAAACTCAATAAAATTGATAATAAGCGGAGGTGATGTAATACGCGACAGCTACATATCAAACTTGCGCGACAGAGGAGTAAAGATTTACAACACATACGGCCCCTCGGAAACTACGGTATGCTCAAACTACTATCGCGTAGATAATGCCAAACCTCTGGGAGACGGCACATTCCCCATAGGCAAGGCTGTGCAAGGCGTCAGGGTAAAGATTCTTGACAAGAATCTGAATGAGGTAAAACGCGGTGATACGGGCGAAATTTGTATTTTCGGGGAAGGAGTGAGCCGCGGTTATCTCGGCAATCCCCCCGAGCAGAAGAACTTTGTGACACTTGACGACGGTACCCGCATGTACCGCAGCGGCGACCTCGGATATGAAATGCCCGACGGCAATATAGCATTTCTGCATCGACGCGACGAACAGGTAATGATTCTTGGCAAGAGAGTAGAACCCGAAGAAGTAGAAAATGTGTTGAATACATGCCCGTGCGTAGACCGTGGCGTGGTACGTGCGTTCAAGGATGAAAACAGTCTGCATTATCTTGTAGCATATATAATGGCCGGCAAGGACTGCACCCTGCATAAAGTGCGGGAATGGTTGAAATCAAAGCTTACCTACTTCATGATTCCTGAGTTTTTTGTAAAGGTACACAGCATACCGCTAACACGTCGCGGCAAAGTAGATGTTGAGGCTCTGCCGGTGGTTATGAAAGAGGGAGGCGTATGATGATTGAATTGCGCGTGATAGAGTCGGTAGATGAGCTTATAGCATGGCGCACGGAGGTAATAGCCAATGTGTTTGGCAAAAAGCCTGATGAAGCCCTGCTCGAGGCCAACCGCAGGTATTATGAGAAACATTTGCCTGACGGCAGCCACGTAGCCGTCGTAGCATCACGCGATGGCACGGACTGCGGCTGTGGCGGGGTATGCTTTTCAGACGAGCTGCCGTCGCCCGACAATCCCGTAGGCCGTTGCGCCTATCTGATGAACATATACGTGCGCGAAGGGTATAGAAATGAAGGGATTGCCCACAGCATTGTCACGCATCTGATTGAAATAGCCCGTCAGCGCAATTGTGGCAAGATTTTTCTTGAAACCACCGCCGACGGACGCCCCGTTTATTATTCTCTTGGTTTCCGGGATATGCCGGATATGTTGAAATTATGGAATTGATAAATATTGACAAGCTGCAATGTCTTTGCAGCGATAATAAATGCAACTCTAAGATTGCCTATATATTATATCCCATCGAGGGTTATCTGGACAAATGGATTGACCAAGCCGCTGAGGATTACGGCACAACTATAGTGGTGATAACCGGAATGGATTGGGAAAATGTGTTCAGCCCGTGGCCGGCCAAGGGTGTGCCGGCAGGTAGTCCTGATTTCAAGGGCGAATCCGGTGAGTTTCTTGATAAGCTTCAAAATGATGTAATCCCGAAGATTGAATCAAAAATCGGCTGCCATGCCACACCTGAACGCTCTCTCATAGGAATATCAATGTCGGGGCTGTTTGCTCTTTGGCAATGGTTATTGTGTGATACCTTTACCAACATAGCTTCGCTGTCGGGGTCGTTTTGGTATGATGGATTTATTGATTGGTTTGAAAAACAACAAATCAGCGATAAAAGCGGACAAGCATTTTTTCTCTTGGGTACTCAGGAACCCAAATCTGGCATAAAAGCATTTCAATCAGTCGGTACTGCAACAGAGGCAATAGTGAGTCGGCTAAAAAATGACGGAATTAAAGTTAAGTTTATGAGTGTCCCGGGGAACCATTACTCCAATCCTGTACCAAGACTTGAAGCTGCCTTCTCAGCGCTGTATTCAGACCAAAGATAAGTGATTGGGCCACCAACCCCACTGCCGAGTACCGGCTTGTCCTCTAATTTATGTATTTCGCAGGCTATGGTGTCATTCAGAGCTGTGCGGCGTCTATTTCGTCTGCATAGGTATTAAGCCGGGTGGCAATGTCGCGGAATGCCCGGGCTAGTTGTGCATACTCGGCTTCTGTGAAAGCCCGTTCTTTGTGACATACAGTAGCACCGTGTAGCTTCTGAGATAACCATGATTGGGTACGATTAAAGTATTGTTCGGCCAGCTGAGTTTTGTTGATTAGTCCTTTGAGTTCATTAAAAATCACAAATACAGCGCCGTCCTTATCATGTATCAATTGGCTACGGCGGTATTCGGGGTCGCAAAGTTGGTCGAATGCAGGTTTTGTGTTATCCATAGTCTCTTTGTTTCTGTATTACAAATATTGTAAAAATTACATTAATATATTATTTTTTTAACCGGTTTTTTAATAATTCCCAGAGAGGGCGTAGTCAATACCCAAAAAAGCAGCTATAGTTTATTTAACGCTTGACCTTTGTGCACCGCTTAAATATCTTGCAGTAAGCACACTGATTGCACGAGGCACTTTTGAACTCTCGATCGCATTCGTCTGATTTACGGGCAGCAGCTTCAGCTACTATATCGTCATAATTCCTATAAATACCGGTATATACCCCTGTCCGCTCGCACTCTCTGAGTCCTCTGAAAAGGTCTGTATCTTCAATTTCTTTCCTGATTTCCTCATCTGTAGGCGTTTCTTCAAATTTAAAAATAGGCTTCCCTCGGATTGCACACCACAGCATAATAATTGCATAATATAACATGACTATAGCAATAGTACAACCGATAATTTTACCAAGTATCATCATAATTATATCTGCTTTAACATTAATCCATTAGAGCTTTTGCAAATATAATAAAAATATAACAAACGAACAAACAGATATCGAATACGCTATATCTTACGAGATGATTGCCGACAATCGGATTGAATTTGCCGTCAAGCGGCAGTCGCGCGACAAAGCCCAGATTACATCTGTAGTTTCGGGCATTTTTTCAATAAAATCATTCAACGGCAATAATTCCTTTATTTTCAATGGGGTTTCACTCTGCGGATTATAATACAATATCAGAGATATGTTCTTGGCAGCGTTCAATAAAGATTCAGATATTGATTTGCCAAGAGTATTCAAGGCGGTGGCAATCCGTTTACCACGTCTTTTTACAATCACATCCCTTACATAAAAATGGCATGAATTTCTAAGTGTTGTTTCTAAATCGTTAAAGGTAAAACAAATCATACCCGGCAAGAATAATGGATCAAGGAGATTCTTGACAACCGATTCCATCTGATCTAAGCTTACAACAGTTTTAGAATCATAATCGGTATGGTCAAACTCGGTTGGCCGAGTTGTGACTATTACTGTAAGAACGTTGGCGTCATAAAATGATTTGGAAACCTGCATGGCAATATCATCCTGTGAGTCAACACACATAATTGCCAAAAGACTTGTGTCAGAAGGTTGAATAGATTGAACAGACTCAGCCATATATGCCGAAACTGCATCATAACCATATTCTGAAACATTTCTTATAACCGACTCTGTCCCTTTACCAAAACCAATGACATGAATGCTTACAGGATGTGTTAATAGTAAGTTGTCTTCCATTTTTTATGTTTTGCATTTAATATTTGCAGCAAAATTATGCAAAACATGTATCAATTTTGGTATCAGGTTGCATCAATTAATATACTCTGCTTTTGGAACAGAAGATTCTGTTCCGGTGACGACGGGCATTTTATAATCAGTCCATGCCAATATACCGCCTTTCATGTCCACTACCTTATAACCCTCATTTGCCAGATAGTTTGCGGCTTCATTGCTGCGGCGTCCGCTGCGGCAATATACATAGACTGTCTTGGTTTTGTCGAGCTTCTTGGCACCTTCTTTGAAATCTTTCTGATTGAGCCAATCAAGCAGATGCGCACCCTCAAGGTGGCCGGCCTGATACTCGTCAAGGGTGCGAACATCAAGAAGGTATGAATCGGAGTCTTGCAAAAGCTTTTCCTGAAATACATCAGGTGAGACTACCTCAACGTTGGGATTTGAGGCCTTTGTGCCACATGCTGTCATAACTATTAACGCTATCAGGGAAATTATTTTCAAAATTTTCATATTTCGAGCAAATTATCAAAGTTATCTATCATATATTCGGGTTTGGCGGCTTTGAGAGAGGAGATGGAACCATTGCCGTAGGTGACGGCACAGGTTTTGCAGCCGGCTGCATTTCCCATCATTATGTCTACATCAGCATCGCCTACCACCAATGTATCGTCTGCTTTCCAATTTAATTCTTTAAGCACCGTCAGTACCGGCTCGGGGTCGGGTTTGCCTTTGGTAACACTGTCTGCACCAACTATAGATTCAAACCAATTTCTGATTCCAAGACCATCGAGATAATCGTATAATGAAGATAAACGTCGGCTGGAAGCTATGACAAGTCCACAGCCCGATTCTCTGAGTCGTGAGAGTGTTTCCATTACTCCGGGAAAGGTTTCCTCATGGCTATTCTTTTTCAAACGGTCGTAGTTGGAGCGGAAAACTCTTGCAAATTCCTCGTTAGAAATATCTGAATCGGGATACAGATATCTGCCCGCTTCATCAGTACGTATACCTATGATAGACCGACATTCATCATCGGTTTTCTCAGGGAGTCCCATCTCTTTTATTGTTGCCTTTATGGTTGCAAGTATGACACCTGAGGTGTCCATCAACGTACCGTCAAAATCAAATATATAGTTCATATTTTTAATATCTCAGGGGCCGCGCATATATTCATGCGGCTGTTAGTCAATACAAAGTTACGAATAAAACACGATATTCTATACTTTTGTTTCCTGAATTACTTTGCCGTTCTTTTTAATCACAACTTTATCAAACCCATCATCATTACCGCTTCTGCTTACCGGAACAATGTATTGGCAATCGTCATTATCAAATACAATTGCATTCTCTACAAGGTCGGTTCTGCCGCCTGTGATCACAAGCTGTGGAGTTGCGCTCATTGCATCCTTTTTGTCCCATGAAGCGTAGCGGTAATTGCCATCTGCAAGGAGGTCTATCCTTATCAATTTGGTCTTGGTCTGATATATGCCGCAAAGCCGTTTGAAATCATGCAACGACGGATGCAGCCAAAATCCGGCATCGTTGCCCACGTAGCGCATACAGCCGTTATCAAAACGGTATTTGTCGTATCGATCGGTCATCACCAGGTCGCCGCGCTCGGGAACATACAGAGTCTGAGTATCGTTGTCAAACGACATAACCCAGCTCCAGCCTAAGCCATCGGTTGTGAAATACCAATCGGGAATACTATATCGACAACCTACCGAAAGCACCTCGTTACCGTCCTTGTCAATGAAAGGAATTTTAAGCAATTTACCGTCTTTAATATGCAAGGCGTAGGCATCCTGACCACCCTCTCTGCTTGACGCCTTGTTATACAGATTGGCGATGTATATAGAGTTGCCGGCTTTATCCTTAGCCTGATACAATGAATTGATAAAACCGCTTTCATGCGCGCTATATGCGTCTTTGCTTACATCGGCTGCGCAAACATATCTTGAGTCGGATAGCGGATGAAACATACATAAGTCAACAGACTTACCATTATCATATTGAACGTAAGCCACATAATCGGGACTTGTACCTCCATTGCCGGTATCCCATGTATAAAACCTTATTTTTTTGTCAGGCGATGTGAGGATTCTCACCTCAGTATTTTTATTAATCTTTTCAAAATCATAACCCAAAGTCGCTGGATTATTTCTGACATAATCCATCAACATGCCTGCACAATGTTCATTTTCCTCATAATACTCCAACAGCTGCTTCTCCGCCTCCTGAGGATCAAATGGCGATTCAGCATTTTCTGAATTATTATCTTGCCGTTCGTAGCTGTATGGAGCACAATCAATAACACGTATATCGCCTGACATTTTTATATAAATATCATCTGAAGCATAAGGCATTACAAGAGAATAAAGTTGCGCACCCGATTGGTCGTACAAGGCATAATGACCAGGGCGTATTTCTTCAACCCTTGTGATTATGTCAGGCTTATCAAAATTAACGAAACATTGTTTTTCAGTATCATAGAATCTCAGATTTGGAATTTGCGGATTATCGGACTTTTTACTGATGTCAACAACGAGACACCGAGCCTTCTCATCCAGCGTGTTAACCTCGCCATAGACATGCCTCAACCTCAATCTCTCAGCCAAAGGCGTAGTTGAAAACATCCATAAGGCCAAACCCGTCGCGGCCATGACGGCAAGCAACAAAACAGCCTTTGGCCACTTTAAATTTTTCAGAATCATTGCATTAAGAATTATCATATATAAATAGATACTGAAATTTCAGTTTTTTTATCACTACATATCAAAAATTTGATATCCATTATCTAATGTGCAAAGATAATCATAAATGACAAATTTCAAGGCAAAAAAAGTCCGTATTGCAATTAATACGGACTTAAGTTACCATGACTGATGTAAAGATATGGTTAAAGATAATCTTCGCGTTGAGGTGTGAAAACGTCAATAACCTCACCACCTTCAATTACTTCAAACGAGTGTGGGGTATTACCGGGAATTGCATAAGTGTCGCCGGGATGCATTATTACATCAATCTTTTCATCACCATCTACAATGAGATGATACTCTCCGGAAATCACGTACCCGCACTGTTCGTGTGGATGAGAATGTAGAGTGGCAAAGTTGCCTTTCACATAGTTCATCTTTGTCACCATTGACTTTTCGCCTACGGCCAGAGAGTCGAGATTAACTCCCTTAAACGTTTTTTTGAGCGCATCTTCACGTCTTACAAACACTTTGGTTTTCATAACATTAATTATTGAGTGATAATTTCATCTGAATGTCACCTCGGGCGTAAGCCGGATGGTATTCCGGTAACTCCTTGAATCCGAGTTTGCGGTAAAGAGCTATGGCCGGCTTAAGGCGAGTATTACTTTCAAGGAATAATATTTCGCCTCCAAGTTCACGAGCCTTGTTTATTACCGCATCGCAGAGTCTGCGTCCCACTCCCTTTCTCTGGATGGAATTACTTACTGCAAGTTTGGCGAGTTCGAAATCATACTCAGATTCAGGTGACATAGGACAAAGGGCGCACACGCCTACAGGAAAGCCGTTATATAATGCTACGAATATATGGCCACCCTTTTCGAGGATATGCTTTTCAGGATTCTCCAATACCTCAATATCGTGAGGCTCCAACGCCCAGTACTGTTCTATCCACTTGCGGTTTAGTTCGTAGAATGCTTTCTTATATTGAGGCTGATATTCTACAATCTCTACCTCTGAATGTTCACGACTCTCCTTTATCTCCCTTACCCTCTCGAGTATGGATTTACGATTGAGGGCTTTCTCCCAGTCGGCTATTGCGGCCCATAAATCATTGTCACATTCAGCAGAGATCTGTTCTACCGCCCTCTCCACATCTCGCAGCTGGGCTATCAGTTCTTGTGACAGGCTTTTACCGTATTCAGTGAGTGTTATAAGTGTGCATCGGCGGTCTGCTTTGTCGTCAACTTCTATGATAAGGCCGGCCTTCATCATTTCCTTGACAATGGTACTTACAGAAGGATGCGACTGCCCTATTTCACGGGCAATCTCAGTTACGCTTTTGGGCTGTTCATCAGTGAGCGAGTAAAAAACAGGAAACCATTTGGGTTTTATGTCAACCCCATAAAGTCCGTATATGCTTGCCGCATCGCGTGTCATTGTTTCGGTCAAAACCCTGAGACGGCTGCCGATAGCCATTTTACCTGTACGTTCAAAAAAATCCATATCCTTAAATTCCGTATTTAATTCCGTAATTGATTACGCAAAATTATAAAGATTTTTTTGAATGACAAAATAATTTTATCAAAATTCATACAGCTTACGCATCTTAGAGCTTGTTTAATAACTTCAAGAGGTAGTCGTTATCCTGGCCGAATTTCTTTTGATGGCCTTTTATACCCCATTTAAGAGCCCTTGGTATCATTCCTGCTCAACCATAATAATACTTCTACAGCGCGTAATTAAAAGACAATTGTATGAACGGGCGCGTCGGCATTGGTATATCGAAATAACTTTTTGTTCCTGATACACCATTTATTCGACTTGACATTTTCAGTATTACCCCACCCTGAATTTCAGCATAGAAATTTGTAGCAAGTCGGCGTTTATATTTAATTCCCGGACGGAAATTAGTATTTGTATATCTACATCTCTCAGGCAAATCGGTATGATTGGGACGAAAATAAAAAGATCTTACATCAATATCTCCTCCAATAGTTATAAGATCAGATTTTGAAGGAGTGTAATCCAAACCAAACATACCTCCGTATAGGTTTATGGCAAATTTGTCATTGAAACGATGACGATACATAAATACGATAAATGCCGGAATTTTGGACGTCGAATTTATCAAAACAATAGGTCCTATGCCAAATTGGGTGTCTCTATTTGCTCTCAGCATTAGCATAGCCATACCGATGCCCGAAACACGTTGGAAGCGTTTGTCGCCCCAATCAGCCGAAACCATTCCATAAGCCATCAACGGGCGTCCGAAAAGTTTACTGCGGAATGAAGCTGAAATACCAAACTGGCCATACAGATGAGTTTTATTCATGTTCATCTGCTGAGGGTCATATCCTACGGGAAGGTCGTCAATGGGGAAATCTACCTGTAGCGAATTATAATTGATATTGGCTGTGGCAGTGAATCTCTTATTATTGAAGAACTCGTATGACACACGAGCATTGAAATGATCGGAAATCGACGCAGCAGTATAATCATAAGACACTCTGATATTTGTTTTTACCATGCCATAATTATCAGTTGGTACGTCTCGGGACTCTTGTGCTAAACAATTCAAAGACCGGATAAAAAGGAAAAAAAGGAAAATGTATGGGCGCATCATTCTGTAGTTTTTTACGATGAGACTCGCCCATCAGGTACAAAGATAATTATTTTTGCTTAATTCTGAATATCGCAGCCAACATAAATTATTGAAATTTACGAAATATTTACATTTTCCCATGCACTTAGTGGATGTTGCTAAAACTCGGGAAATCTATTAAGTTCTTATCTACAATCGGTTTTATATCTTATCCATAAGGTGCCGTTGCCTACATGCTCCACACTTTCAAGCGAAAGTCTTACGGGCATACGGTTCATATCAGCTATGCCATCAAAAAGCGCTGTCTGCCCCTTGCGTCCGTCGATACCGGGAGCAAGCAACAGGCTCACCTCGTCGATAAGTCCGGCGGCAAGAAAACCTCCGTTGATGTGTCCGCCTCCGAGAACCGCCATGCGCTCGACTCCGAACTCCATACGCAGTACTTCCATTGCAGCCGTTAGGTCAATGGCATCGCGTCCTACACATATATAAGATATTTCCTCGTTTCTGAGCATTTCAAGATATTCCTGCGGCACCTGCTCGCTTACTATGCAGATGAGAGGAACACCGTCAATTTCAGAAGCGGGCCAGCGCAACCGACCGTGCGTGTCAACAGCTACCATATACTCATGAGAGTCTACAGCCTTAAATACAGCCGGCTTGCCAACGGGCGTAATATCGTCAGCAACAAATGGTTCCTTGGAGGCATTGTAGTGTTCCATGGTAACACGCCCTTCAAGCTGAGTAGGACAGTCGAGCTTCTCAAGGGTTTCGTAATACTCGTCGCCGCTGATCTTATCAACCATCGAGCAGTCAATACGGCCATCAATTGAGGCCACCATGTGACAGATTATGTACGGTCTGTTCATTTTGTTTGTGGGTAAATTCATAAACATCTTACTTTGGATAATGCAAAGTTAGCATCATAATGCCAAACAATTCAACCATAAAAACTGAACTGATAACCATTATTACAGATTGAGCAAAGTGAATTTGGTTTGAACAGGAAAAAATAAGTAAATTTGCAAACATTTAGAGTGTTATGGACAGTTATGGACAGTATAGCAAAACTTGAAAACGTACAGGATTATAACCGTATTCTCGGAACTGAAACCCGTCATCCGCTTGTGAGCGTTACAGACCTGTCTGAGTTAAAGGCAATACCTCATGGACGCAAGGAATTCGGGTTTTATTGCGTGTTCTTCAAGGAACTTGATTGCGGCACAATATTATATGGTCGCAGCCGGTATGACTACCAGGCCGGCACTATGCTGTTTATTTCTCCGGGACAGGTAGTCGGTGTTGAAGATGGTGGAGAGACTCTCAACCCCAAAGGCTGGGTGCTAATGTTTCATCCAGATTTGCTCTATGGCAATCCCGTTGCCCGACGTATGAAAGATTATTCATTCTTCTCTTATTCAAGCGACGAGGCACTGCACATGTCGGAACGTGAGAAACAGACAATCATTAATTGCTTCAGGGATATACGCGAGGAACTGGAGCACCCGGTTGACAAACATACCAAGCAGATAGTAGCGTCGAACATAGAAACTATGCTCAACCACTGTGTCCGCTTTTACGAGCGTCAGTTCGTCACCCGCGAGATAAGCAACCACAGTATCATCGACCGTTTTCAGGAACTATTGCATGAATACCTGAATTCAGAACTTCCTAAAACAAACGGCCTGCCTACAGTTCAGTATTGTGCCGATAAAGTATGTCTCTCACCAAACTACTTCGGCGACCTGATAAAAAAGGAAACCGGCAAGACTGCATCTGAACACATACAGCTTGCAGTGATGGCAAAAGTCAAAGAGCAGCTTACCGAAACCGACAAGACCATAAGCGAGATAGCATACGACCTCGGCTTCAACTATCCTCATCATCTAAGCCGTTCATTCAAGAAGATTACAGGCGTTACCCCGGGAGAATTCAGGCATAAGGCAATATAATGGCTCATTCTATTGAGACGGCAACCTTGTCAACGCGCGTATTGTCCATGTCGATCACTTCAATGCGAAAACCGTTCCAAATCACGGTATCACCTGTAGTGGCGACTCTCTGCAGCTGATTCATAATCATGCCCCCGATTGTGGTGTATGATTGCGGTATATACAAATCCTCACGGTCAAAATGCGACAGGAAATCATATATCATGCACCTGCCGTCCACGAGCCATTCATCTTTTGATTCACGCTTAATAATCACAGGCTCTTCTATCTCATCAGGACAATTTCCGACGAGCCCGTCGAGGATGTCGCGCAGTGTTACCACTCCGCAAAAGTCCCCGTATTCATCACATACAAGCGCCGAATGAGTTCTCTTTGCTTTAAACATATCCAGAGTGTCGTACACGCTCATGTTTTCAGGTACATAAAGACCCTTGGTAACAATATCACGCAGATTGAAACCATCCTCATGGAGCGAAAGGATGAGTTGTTTAAGAGAAATAACTCCTATAATGTCAGACCTTGGAGAGTCATACACCGGATATGATGAGTGGAGTTCCTGTGAAATAATCTGCATTACATCAGCAGAAGTCATATCCACATTCAGGCACGTAACATCCTTTCGCACAGTCATTATTGAGGCAACCCTGAGATCGCCGAGTACTAAAGCACGCTCCATTATGTCTTGTTCTACTTCCTTGACTTCACCACCTTCAGTACCTTCTTTGATAAGAGATTTGATTTCATCCTCAGTAACGGTTGAAACCTTCTTATCAATTCTCAGAAGTCTTGACAAACCTGTCGTTGATACAGACAAGAGCCACACGGCCGGATAAGTGATGATCGAGAGCAGCTTCATAGTCGGAGCCACGATTCGGGCAATGGTATCTGCCATATTCATCCCTATTTTTTTAGGAACCAGTTCGCCAACCACTATCGACAGATAGGTTACAATGGCTACTATGGCTGTTTTTGACAGGCCCATGGCAATGGCCGGTTTCATGCCCCAAGCTATGAGTATTTCACCTACATCATTGGCTATAGTAGCTCCGGAATATATACCCGTAAGAATACCAATAAGGGTGATCCCTATCTGCACAGTCGACAGGAAGCGTTCGGGGTCTTCAGACAGTTCAAGGGCAACAGCAGCATTACGGTTACCCTTCTTGGCCTCTGCCGACAATTTGGATTTTCGTGCAGAAATAAGGGCAACCTCCGACATTGAAAAAACGCCGTTAAGCAAAATCAAGCCACAGATAATGAATACATCATTCATTTAATATCAAATTACATTATTTTACATAATTATAACGATATATCTGAATGATGGTTCGATACCTGCTATAGTAAATTGATTATCTGAGAAAATGCTTGACGCCCTGCGCTACTTTTTTAGGCAAAGAATCAATATCTTCTGCCAAAATATGTCCGTCTTGAAAGAGACGAGCAATTCCGATTTCCAAATTACTTGTGCTATAATAATCTTCCATCATCATAGCTTCTTTATAGAAATCCCGTGCCATTTTTGTAATTTCCATGCTTCTGTCAAACTCATTATCCTCTCCATACGGTTTGTCGAGCAACTCGCGCATCTCTTTATGCCACTGTGCATGACGATGCAATATACCCCTGCGGATAAGACCTATCGCTGCCTGCTTCTCGCTTTTTGTGAATTCTTTCATAACTTTTTATGATTATTTTAATACGAAGAAGGCTGTCTAAACATAATTAGACAGCCTTCTTTATAAGAGCCACACCAAAGGATGCGATGAAACTCCGATATGACAGGATTTGAGTTCTCGCCGTCCGTTGTAATCCTCCGGCATAAAGCTCCGGCACAAGTCCGGATTGAGGCCCGCCATTGGACGACTAAGATTGTCTCGGTATTTCATAATAATTTGAAGAGTTTCCCAATCAACTTTGATGCGGCAATACGTTCAATGTTCTTCAAGGCATCTATATTCTTGCCTTTGGTTTTATAACGCAAAGTTAGTTATGATAGTTCAAATTTGCAAGTCCCAGACTAATTTTTTTTTGATTAAGCCTTATTTTTATTTTTTTGAAAAAAAATGATTATTTCTTTGAATTCTTAACAAAAAAGCTTACCTTTGTGTTGAATAATGTTGCTACATAGCATAATTTTATTTAAGTCTACCATTGTCAGTCAATTATAATGATTAAATCCGCTATTGAAAAGGTTATTAACGAAGATATGGCCGAGATATGGTCAATTCTCACCGGCGAGGAGAAGCGCATTATTGTAGATAATTTCAACGTTCAGACTTTTAAGAAGAATCAATTTATCTATGCAGAAGGCGATGAACCCGAGTATTTGTGGTGTCTGCTCAAAGGCAAAGTAAAGAAACTTAAAAAAGGTGTTGGCGGTCGAGTTCAGATTCTGCGCCTCATTCGTCCGGTACAATATTTCGGTTACAGAGCTTACTTCGCACAGGAGCCATACGTATCGAGTGCGGTGGCATTTGAGCCCTCTACCCTCGGTGCTATCCCGATGACCGTTGTTAGAGAAATGATCGATAATAACAGGAAACTTGCCTGGTTCTTTATTCATGAATTATCACGAAATCTGGGTGGCTCTGACACAAAAATTGTAAATCTTACCCAAAAACATATCCGTGGCCGTCTTGCCGAAGCATTGATGGTGCTGAGAGAGAATTACGGATATGAAGAAGATGAGTCTACATTGAAAATTTATATGTCGAGAGAAGATCTTGCCAATCTGTCAAATATGACTACGGCAAATGCAATCCGCACTTTATCAACCTTTGTAGACGAACGTCTGATAACTGTCGACGGTCGCCGTATACGCATCATAAACGAATCGCAGCTGCGAAAAATCAGTAAATTCGGTTAATACTGTCTGGAACAATTCGCCTTATTTTACCTCCATTAGCGGTAACCGGCAGATTATTGACAACAAATACTTTTTTAGGCAACTTTTTCTTATCAGGAAGAGTTGCCTTTAATTTTTCCATAATATCAACCGGCGGATTCACTGCGACCATTGCAAGTGCTGTTCCCCATTTTTCATCAGGTATTCCCACAAGATAAAATGCCGACAATTCAGGTATAAGAAGCGATATTTCACGCTCAAGGCTCTCAATATGTATCTTTATCCCCCCGGAATTTATAACATTATCAAACCGCCCTAACCATTCAAATCTGCGACTGTCAATCAGCCTGACGACATCATTGGTAACGAGGCTGCCCCATGAATACTTGTCTGATAAAATGACAAGGCAATCTCTTGCATCGGTACGAAATTCCACTCCCGGCATGGCGGTGAAGATTGATTCTTCTCCCACTTTGCGCAGAGCTACATGACTGCATGTTTCAGTCATACCGTAACCAAGCCACGCATTTATGCCTCGCGACTTGACGGCTTCAGCAAGTTTGTCAGACAAAGGTGCTCCACCTATCAATAAATTCCTTATCATTTTGTCGGAACAGCGATTCTCGAGTATTGACGGAATCTGGGATGGTACCACCGGCAACAAGTCCACAGCACACGGCAATTCAATCCGGTTTGATACCGGTATTTCAATGAGCCTGCATCCGGCTATCTCGGCTCTCACCACCATCATTTTACCGGCTATATAGTCGGTTGACAATGGAGAAATCAAAACAGAGTCAGAATTAATCCCGAAAAAACGATTGGTAGCCTCAGCCGAGACTACCATATCTTTTTTCAGCAACTTTATCTGCTTTGGTATACCGGTAGAACCACTGGTATGAGCAATCACATAATCATCGGCAGAATACCATTCTTTAAGAAAGTCATTTATCGTTGCCATTCGAGTTCAGGAATCTTATGTGTTTTATCAGGATTGAAATACAGTCTGTCGCCACGGAGTTCAAGCGGCGACGGGGTATTGTTATGATAAAGTTGTCCGGTGCCAAGACCCTGAGGCAGCTCAAGATTTGCGGTACCGCAACGCCTTACCAGCCATCGGGCTATAGCTTCAAGACCTATATTAGACTCGAGGGCCGATGTAGCCCACCACCCTATTCCACGTTTCTCGGCCTCGTCAATCCAACGATCCGCACCGCTCAATCCGCCACACAATGACGGCTTCAATATTATATATTGGGGGCTGAGCGTTGAAAGCATCTCGCTGACTTCACATTGTGAATGCACCCCTATCAACTCCTCGTCGAGAGCTATGGGAATTGGCGATTCACGGCAAATACGCGACATCGCTTCCCACTGCATGGGCTTTATAGGCTGCTCAATGGAATGTATGTGGTATTTAGATAAGGTTTCAAGGCGGTTTAACGCATCATCTGCCTTAAAGCTGCCGTTTGCATCAAGCCGCAGCTGAAGTTCATCAGCAAAGAATCTGCGGCGGATGTATCCGAGCAATTCAAGTTCCTGATCGAAATCTATGCCACCTATTTTCAGTTTAAGAACATGAAAACCTCCTTTAAGTTTTTCATCAATCCTTTGGAGCATAGTATATTTATCACCCATCCATATCAATCCGTTGATAGGAATACCTGCTTCTCCACGAGTGAAATCATTGTCTTCAAGATCACCCATATCATAAAGGGCGCTCTCGAATCCAAACCGTATCGAAGAATTCATATTCTCGAATACAGGATTCCTACACGAACTGATTAATTCCGACTCATATTGCGGAGAATCTTCCTTACTCAGGCCTTTGAATAAAGCACATTCACCCAATCCCACACGATTATTTTCGTTATCAATAAGCCGTATGAAATAAGTATCCTTCACGCGCATCGAATCTCTCGATGTGCGTGCAAGGAATCGGAAATCAAGCCTGTACGGCGCCCATTCGGCAAACATACCCTATTATCCGGGGAATTGAGGGAATTGGTCGAAGTCAGGATCGCGTTTTTCAAGGAAAGCGTTTTTGCCTTCCTGCGCTTCATCCATCAGATAATACATGAGGGTGGCATCGCCTGCAAACTCCATCAATCCATGCTGGCCATTGAGTTCTGCATTCAAAGCTCTCTTTATCATTCGTATAGCGAAGGGACTGCGCTTCATTATTGTCTCGCACCATTCTACGACTTCGTCTTCGAGCTTTTCAAACGGAACAACCTTGTTTATCATTCCCATCTCAAGAGCTTCGGCAGCAGTGTATTGGCGACAAAGATACCATATTTCGCGAGCTTTTTTCTGACCCACGCAGCGGGCAAGGTACGAAGACCCAAAACCGGCATCAAAACTGCCTACCTTGGGACCTGTCTGTCCGAAACGCGCATTCTCTGAGGCAATCGACAGGTCGCAGATTACCTGCAGCACGTTGCCACCGCCTATGGCATAGCCATTTACCATTGCTATCACAGGCTTGGTAATGCTTTGTATAGCCTTGTGAAGATCAAGTACATTCAGACGCGGAACATCGTTCTCGTCTCTATAGCCGCCACGGCTTTTGTAATTCTGGTCGCCACCTGAGCAAAATGCCTTGTCGCCTGCACCGGTAAGTACTATTACCCTTACTTCCTTATGAGTGCGGCAGTAATCCATTGCATCGAGCATCTGGGCATTTGTCTGAGGACGAAATGCGTTATACACTTCAGGGCGGTTGATTGTAATACGGGCTATGCCGTTATAGAAGTCAAACAGAATATCTGAATATTCCTTGATAGTTGTCCAATTGCGTGTTGACATATAGTTGTTTTATTTTGTTCCAAAAAATTTTCTTAAGTTCGAAGCTGAGATTTCTCCATCAGTCACGATCTCGAGAATCGAAGGCCGGTAATTATCTTCAAAAAAATCAGTGATTACATGGTTAAATTCCGATTCGTCGGCTGCTGAATAATAGTTGAACCCATACGCCTCGGAAAGCTTGGCCAATGGCAGACGCACATCGGCCACAAAATCTCGTTGGAGTTCTTCAAGGTTTCGGGTTGTACGTATAAAACGGAATATTCCTCCACCACCGTTATTGAGAACAACAATCTTGAAATTGTCGGGTATGAAAGTGCATGCCAAGGCACCGATATCATACTGCATGCTCATATCACCGGTAATAAGTACTGTAGGATTCCGGCTCATGAGCGCAGCTCCTATGGCAGTGGATGTGCATCCATCTATACCGCTTACTCCTCGGTTGCAATCTATACGTGAAGCTTTTGAATAATCAAAAAGCTGAACATACCTTACAGCTGTGCCATTGCTCAGCTGCAGGTTGTATCGCTCGGGCATGGCTTTCAGCAGACTATGAACTGCTTTGAAGTCGCACCAGGGGCTATTTTGCGCCCACTCTTCGGCCGACTCAAAGGATTTAATTTTAGCATCAAGCCAATATTGCTTGAATTCAAGAATTTCTGCCTGCTGTCGGTTTTCCAAACCATCGGCGAGAGCTTTCATGGCTATAGCCGGAGGTACGCTAAGACGCAACGCCAGTTTACGGAAACAGTCTATCGCATGGTCGTTGACACCTATGCTCCAATGCTTGAGCGAGGGGCAGCGGCGCAGCCACTCCTTCACCATGCGTGATGTAAGTGACCCTCCTAATGTTATTACAATATCCGGCGTATATCTTTCATCAAGCTCGGCCCCGATATATCGTAAAGTTGCATCAATATTTGAAATAAATGTATTATTCTTATGCAGGTTGCTCTGAGCCTCGTGCATCACAACTATGTTTGGTTGTTGAGCCAGACGGTTGAGGGCATCATCCAATCCACACGGTTCCATGAAGCCTGCGAGCACAAGCACCTTTGCCGGCGACTTGATCTGCTCTGAAAGGCTTGCTATACTTGCCGGATCAATCTGATAAGAATTACCGCAGATGTTTATACATCTTGCTTCATCTCCATAGGTATCGTTATCATCAATCTCCTCAATGTCGCCCAACGGATCGGCAAGACGCACATTTATGTGTACCGGGCCGGGGAGTCCATCCGTAGCAAGCGAGATGGCATCGTTGACAGTGCGGTTTATCATCCACATACGGTCGGGTTCATCGCTCTCTACCGGGATATCAAACGATCCCTTGATAAAATTATTATAAATACCAGGCTGTTTGATAGTCTGGGAGTCATCCTGATCAATCCATTCAGAGGGCCTGTCGGCAGTAATAACAACAAGAG
Source organism: uncultured Muribaculaceae bacterium (assembly GCA_910586975.1). Lineage (GTDB taxonomy): Bacteria > Bacteroidota > Bacteroidia > Bacteroidales > Muribaculaceae > CAG-873. The sequence goes on from CAJUKX010000022.1 coordinate 29,525, forward strand.
GAGCATGACGGTAAAATGCTTCAGCAATGGCCGGAGCATAGTTGAGGGCAGCAGTTCCGGAAGTACACACCAGAGCTACCGGCAATGAGCCGGCAGCATTAGACATGCCAAGCGCTATGAAAGCAGCCGAACGTTCGTCTATGACAACCCGGGTATTTATACGGGGATGACGTTCGACAGCGACTATGAGGGGCGCATTCCTGCTACCCGGCGAGATTACAGCCTCTTTAACTCCATGGGCACAGAGTAATGAGGCAATCATTCGAGCAACTTTCTTAGCCGTGTTTCTCATTTATTTTTTACAAAAATGTGATTTCAATAAACAAAGTTACAAAAATAATTTGTTACATTTGTACAGCTATTTATTATGAGACTACGATTAATTTATTTTTTAGCGTTTTTTTCGCTTTCTTTATCCATTATGGCCAAAGACGGTGAAAATATCATCGCGGCATCTGATTCTGACACGGTTCCCAAGAAACAAGGATTCATTGACAAAATCATAAATTACTTTAATGAATCCAACAAAAAGAAGGTGGGTCGAAAGATGGATATCAGTTTTATCGGAGGACCTTTCTATTCTTCTGATTCAAAATTCGGAGTAGGACTTGTGGCCGCCGGTGCTTATAACACATGCCCCGAGGACTCAATGACCGCTCCATCCAATATGTCGTTAAGCTTCAAGGCAACGACTGCGGCCCATTTTGAACTGACATTAAGAGGAGAGCATATTTTTCCTCACGACCGCATGCGTTTGAATTATGAAGTAAATTTCGCTTCAATCGACACCAAGTTCTGGGGCGTAGGATATAAGCAATGCAGTGTTGACTCCAATGAGTCGAGGTATAAATACTTGTCCTCGCATGCCGAGGCTCATTTTGCATGGCGCATTGCACCCTCGGTATATATCGGTCCCATGGTAACATTTGATTATATTAACGCACGCGATTTCCGTAAGCCGGAATTATGGGCATTCATGCCATCGCGTACATTCAATTACAGTATAGGTGCATCTTTCAGATACGACACACGCGACAATCTCACTGCTCCCAAGCACGGCTTTTTCATACGATTTGACCAATCATTTGCATTCAGATGGATGGGCAACAAATATCCTTATAAGGCCAATGAACTCACGGCGGCATGCTACTTCCCCTTATGGAAAGATGCAACGCTGGCCTCGCGACTGCACTGGAAGGTTACTTGGGGCAGAACACAGTGGGGCGTAATGCCTTATCTTGGCGGAAGCGAATTTATGCGCGGATATTTTGAAGGACGATACCGCGATAAAGGCGCAGCCGACCTGTGTGTGGAACTCCGTCAACACGTTTGGCGCCGTCATGGCTTTGTAGTGTGGGGCGGCGTAGGGTCAGTATTTCCAAAGGTCGATAAAATAAACTTTCACGAACTCCTTCCTAACTTCGGCGTAGGCTACCGCTGGGAATTCAAAAAGAATATGAACGTAAGATTGGATGTAGGTTTCGGAAAGCATGAGAAGGGCTTCTTTTTCAATATCAACGAGGCCTTCTGATGCTTGTTAAACAGCTGATTAAAAAGTAAAATGGCAAATACTTTAAAAAAAATATTTTCACCTGATATATTCATTTGGTTTTATCCGTTGCTGTTGATTATACCAAATATCGCGCTTGATTTCACGGAATCATACAGCATCTTGGCCAAAATAAGCAACGTGTTGTTCCCCTTGGGCATATACTGCCTGATAATGAGCCTGTGGAAAAATGTAGGACGCACCGGAGCGCTGATATTATTCTTTGCTCTGTTTTACGGAGCTTTCCAGGTCGTGCTACTTTTCTTATATGGAGAATCTATCATCGCAATTGACATGCTGCTCAATGTAGCGACTACAAATGTAGAGGAAGCTTCTGAATTATTAATCAATCTTGCCTCGGCAGTCATAACAATATGCGTTTTATACATTCCTTCTTTAATATGGGGCATCATTCTGGCTGTAAAAAAAATATTTCCTAACAAAAAAAAGCGGCTTATATTACGCAAAACCGGTTTTTGGCTTACCATTGCCGGTGTTCTTTCAATTGTAGCCGGTTATATTTTCGTTGAAGGCTTTAATATTTCAAAAGAAATATTCCCTATCAATGTCATGCGAAATACATCCATAGCCATTAAGCGCACAGTGGCAACTGAAAACTATCATAATACCTCGGCTTCATTTTCATATAATGCTTCATCAACTCACCCGACCGATGACAAAGAAATATACATGATAGTAATCGGAGAGACATCGCGGGCTGATAATTGGCAGGTTTTAGGATACGACCGCCCTACCACACCCCTGCTGTCGAAAAGAGAGGATATTGTAGCATTTCCTAAAGTACTGAGTGAGAGCAATACCACTCATAAAAGCGTACCCATGCTGCTGACATGGCTGAGCGCAGATATTTTTAATGATTCCATTTATACGACAAAAAGTATAGTAACCGCATTTAAGGAAGCCGGATTCTCTACAGCTTACTTCTCTAATCAGGGACGTAATCATTCATTCATCGATTTCTTTGCCAACGAAGCCGATACAACCGTATTCCTTAAAGATGACGGTAATAATCATTATGATGCAGAATTGATTGAGCTGGTTGGCCGCTATCTGAAAACCGGCAATAACAAGCAGTTCTTAGTTCTGCATACCTACGGTTCGCATTTTAATTATATAGACCGTTATCCGGCCGACGCTTCTGTTTTCCATCCTGATTATGTGCCACTTGCCGAGGCTAAAAACAGAGATCAGCTTATCAACGCATATAACAACACCATAGTAGGAACGGATAAATTATTGAATAAGCTGGCAGATATTCTTGAGGCAGAAAATGCGACTTCGGCCATGCTGTATGTCTCAGACCATGGCGAAGATATTTTTGATGACGAGCGCGAACGTTTCCTGCATGCTTCACCCGTGCCTACATATTACCAGATACATGTACCGATGGTTGCATGGATGTCATCTAAATATAAAAATGAATATCCTGAAATGTTTAATGCCGCCCAGTCCAATAAGGATAAAGACATATCTTCGTCAGCATCTCTGTTCAATACAATGATGGATATGGCCGGCATTAAGTCAAATTATGCAGACAAATCAAAATCGCTGGTATCGCATTGTTACAAAACTCCGGCTCGCGTATATCTCAATGATTATAACGAGAAAGTAAATCTAAAACGTGCAGGACTGCGTGAAACTGATTTTGAACAACTGCACAAACACGGAATCTCGGATAAATAACACAACGATATAAAAGTCCCCGGCAACATCTATCTGTGCCGGGGACTTTTTTGAGATGATCAGATTTTGATTAAACGTTGGTTTCGCGATCCTCTGAACTGCAAAGTGGTATCTCTTTGTTCCATTATGAACGGACCGTCTACTATCGTATCAAGGTAAGGTAAGAGGGCGCATGCCGAGGGCATTTCGAGAAGTTGCTCGTAGGTGAAGCCTGTATAGAGCCATATCGACTTACCGAGCTGCCTTATTGCCTTGACAAGAGGGAGTAACCGCTCAGCCTGATATATGGGATCTCCACCGGTAAGAGTGACATTGAAATCATTATATTCTATAATCGAAATCAGTTCACTCACTGTCATATCTTTGCCGGCATCATGCGGCCAGGTATGCGGGTTGTGGCACCCGGGGCAACGATGTTCGCAACCTGCAAGATAGATTGATGTCCGCAGGCCGGGACCGTCGACACTTGTTCCTTCTACAATATCTATTACCCTGAGAGTCGTTTCCATCAGTTATGAACTATGCGGTCTTTAAGCTCTGCGAGTTTGGCATTGTTCCATCGGTCGGTGGTTCCCACAAGGTATCCGGTTATACGCTGCAGACAGTCAATGTTGTGTGAATGACATACCGGACATTCCTTCAAATCGTCTGACGCATCCTCGTATCCGCAATCCATACAACGGTTGCGGTTGTGGTTTACCGAGCAATAACCGATGTTATGCTTATCCATTAGGTCTACCACATTGGCTATCGCATCAGGATTATGGGTAGCATCGCCATCAATCTCTACATAGAATATGTGGCCGCCTCGGGTCATTTCATGATACGGTGCTTCGACTTCGGCTTTATGACGGGGTGAGCAGTGGTAGTATACCGGTACGTGATTTGAGTTGGTATAATAAATCTTGTCTGTAACGCCTTCGATTACACCAAAGCTCTTGCGGTCCTTGGTAGTGAACTTGCCCGAAAGCCCTTCGGCCGGAGTTGCGAGTATCGAGAAGTTATGATCGTACTTTTCTGAATATTCGTTGGCTCGCGAGCGCATGTGACCGACTATGCGTAATCCCAGTTTTTGAGATTCCTCGCTTTCGCCGTGGTGTTTGCCGGTAAGAGCGACGAGACATTCTGCCAGACCGATGAAACCGATTCCGAGTGTGCCATGATTGATAACGGGTTCGATGGTATCTGAATAGCTGAGTTTATCGGCACCGTTCCACAATTTAGACATCACAAGCGGGAATTGCTTGGCAAGGGCTGTTTTCTGGAAATCATATCTGTCGCAAAGCTGACGGGCTGCGATGTCGAGAACTCGGTCGAGTTCTACGAAGAATTTGGCAATGCGTTCTTCCTTATCGCGAATGCTCATGCACTCGATGGCTATACGTACGATGTTGATTGTTGTGAAGCTCAGGTTACCGCGACCAATTGATGTTTTTTCGCCATAGCGGTCCTCGAACACACGTGTACGGCATCCCATCGTAGCCACTTCGTACAGATAGCGCTTGGGGTCGTTCGCATCCCACTTCTCGTGTTGATTGAAGGTGGCATCGAGATTCACGAAGTTAGGGAAGAATCTACGGGCAGTAACTTTGCACGCCAATTGATAGAGGTCGTAGTTGGGATCTTCAGGCAGATAGCTTACGCCACGCTTTTTCTTCCAAATTTGAATCGGGAATATGGCAGTGGCACCATTACCTACACCCTCGTATGTTGACTTGAGCAGTTCGCGGATAATGCAACGACCTTCGGCAGAGGTATCAGTACCGTAGTTAATGGAAGAGAATACTACCTGATTACCGCCACGGGAGTGTATGGTATTCATATTGTGGATGAAGGCTTCCATAGCCTGATGCACACGGCTTACTGTGCGGTTTATGGCATGGGCGAGCACACGATCATTGCCTTCGAGGCCATCGAGATCTCGCTTTTCATAATCCTTCAGTTCCACATTATATAAGTCAGAGAAATCTTTACCATAGAGGTTTTCAAGATTTTTGATTTCCTCGATAAATGATGCCCTTACGTACGGAGCGAGATAGAAGTCAAATGCCGGGATAGCCTGGCCACCGTGCATTTCGTTCTGTGCGGTCTCGAGCGAGATACAAGCGATTACGCTTGCGGTTTCGATACGCTTGGCCGGACGGCTTTCGCCATGGCCTGCAATAAATCCATTTTCCAGTATACGGTCGAGAGGGTGCTGAACACAGGTAAGACTCTTTGTAGGATAATAGTCCTTGTCGTGAATGTGTATATAGCCGCTCCTTACAGCCATCAGGGCTTCTTCGCTCAGCAGATAGTCGTCTACATAGGGCTTGGTAGTCTCAGAAGCGAACTTCATCATCATCCCGGCGGGAGAATCTGTGTTCATATTGGCGTTTTCGCGTGTGATGTCATTGTTTTTGGTTTCTATGATTTCAATGAACATATCGCGGGTTTTGGCCTTGCGGGCACGAGAACGCTGGTCGCGGTAAGCGATGTAACGGCGGGCCACTTCCTTGCGTGAGCTTTTCATGAGTTCGAGCTCGACGAGATCCTGAATTTCTTCCACAGTCATACGTTCCTGTCTATGGGATGCGATCCTTGTGGCTATTTTATTGATCAGCGATTCGTCTTCACCGGTCTCCGTAGCGAGCATGGCTTTGCGGATTGCCCCTTTAATCTTTTCTTCGTTAAAACCGACAACTCGGCCGTCTCGCTTTACGACTATCTGTATCATGGATTTTGAATATTTTCTGGGATTAGTTTTTTGTCTGACTTATTTTTTGACACTGCAAAGATATGAAGTTTCTCCAAATTATACAAATAAGAATGACAAAAGTTTTACATTTTGGAAAACTTTTGTCATTCTTAAAAATTGTATATTCCTAATAATTAAGATGTTAAATATTAGTTTTGGGAAACTTTTTATTTTTAAGCCCTTTTATTATTGGATAAAAATCTCCACCGGCATCAATACTGCAGGTATATAAACGGAACCAAATCAGAAGAACTTGCCTGTATGACAAAGAATATAACCAGTGCCAAAGCCAAGCCTTGTAAAACCACGGGTACAGAGATATAAGCCTCTGCCAGCCCTGTAGTCCACTTTCTTGGAGTATAGTGCATAACAAGGGCTGCACCTATGGCCAATACTATCATGATATAACTTTCCAGGAACTGGGGTGCTACAGACGCGTGGAAATCATTAATAATCTGCATTCCCATAGCCTCAATGGTCGAAAGTGAATCAGCTCTGAAAATAGCGAAACCGATAACCACTAAAGTAAAGGTTATGGCAATATTGGCCAACTTCAAGACAAATGTATCTCGAAGCCACTCGGGCGCACGGTAAACTTTACTGATAGCCTTGTGGCAAACGAGCAGTGCGCCGTGATAAGCACCCCAAAGCACATACATCCACGATGCTCCGTGCCATAAGCCACCTATCACCATAGTAAGGAAGTTGTTCAGATATGTGCGATACTTGCCTTTGCGCGAACCGCCCATGGGTATATACAGATAGTCGCGCAGCCATGTCGACAGCGATATGTGCCAGCGATGCCAGAATTCGGTAGGATTCTGAGCCTTGAACGGCGCACGGAAATTTTCCTTGAACCTATAGCCCATCAGCAGTGCTATTCCTATAGCCATATCTGAGTAGCCCGAGAAGTCGCAGTAGAGCTGAATGGTAAATCCTATACAGCCCATCATATTTTCAAAGCCTGAGTAAAGAGAGGGGTTGTCAAATATTCGGTTTACAAAGTTGCCTGAAATATAGTCGGCAACTATCACTTTTTTTATAAGACCTGTCATAATAAGGAACAACCCCTCGCCTATCATTTCAGGTGTAGCCTGAGGGTTTGACTTTATCTGAGGCAGCATATCCTTGGCCCTTACGACCGGGCCGGCAAGCAGCGGTGGGAAAAACGTGAGGTAGAATGTATAATTAAGAAAATTGCGCTCGGCTTCAATGTCCCTGCGATAAATATCAACAATATAACTTATGGAACGGAATGTAAAAAACGAAATCCCTGCCGGCAATATTATATCGAGAGTATCGAAACTGCCGTTGGTAAAATCAGCCCATGACCTGGCCAACAGATTGAAATACTTGAAGTAGACAAGCATTCCGATATTAACCACCAGATTTATACCGACAATACTGCGACGAAGCCAATCTTTGTCGGCTGCATGTAGCCATCTGCCAAGCAGATAATCACTAACACATACACCAAAAAGGATGAAACAACACTCCGCGCTCGACTTATAATAAAAATACAGGGAGAACAGAATTGTTATTATCATCTTAACAGACTGCCGCGAACGCAAAGCCTCATAGATAACCATGAAACATATAAACAGCATGAAGAACAGCCCTGTATTAAACAGTAATGGCTGTGCAGGGTCGTAGAGGAGCAAACGACCTATTTTTTCGAAATTGAATTCGTTAAGAAAGTCATTCATTTTGATAATTTCATTTATCTGCCGGGGTCAACGCTTCCTCAAGAGCATCGGTAAACAGATTGCCCTGGAGGTTATAGCCCGAATGTGTGAGATGTATTCTGTCTTTATTAAGATATTGGTCTTTGAGCCATTTGAACGAAGAACCTTCGCCACCGGCTACATCATAGAAGTCATACACCGGTATGCCATGTTCTTTGCCAAAATTAAGTATGACGTTTCTCAAACGGTTGATATTGGCGTTTACAAGATATGAGGTATAACGGCGTCGACGCCCCTTGCGCCGACGGGTGACTATCTTTCGCTGACACTCTGAGGGGGTGGTTATCAACAGCTTCGCATCGGGGCACTCATACCTCAGGTTATTAACCATTTTATAAATCTGAGAGTTCAATTCTTCATTTGATGTTTTGCCGAAGGCCTCGTTGGTACCAAGCGATATTATAATAAGGGCAGGGTTAAACTTCGATATATCATTCGCAAAATTTTCCAGGGCATTGTATGTGCCATAGGTTGCGCCGTTATTGCCGATAACGTTATAGGCGATTCCGGTGCTGCCTTTGAGCAGATTGAAACCATGGATTGCTATATCCTTGGTACCTTTTAAAGTAAGGCTGGCAGTGGTGGCCGGTGATTCAAGTCCTATCTTGAGCCTGCCGGGTTCATTATAGGCAGCTATGCTGTCGCATTGGTATAATTGCAGATCCATTCCGGTATAAAGAACCTCGATTGAATCAAAAGGTTCATTGCACGACAGATTGAAATCGAACAACTCCTTTGACGGTTGAAGCGAAATTCCCGTAAATCCCATTGGTGCAGACCATGGTGTCTTGAGAAGACGCGACTTGTTCATAACAGCCGAAGTGGAAATCGTGTAGTCATTAGGCTCGTTAGTGCCGGCAAGCTTAAACGGTATAACCAAAGCCCGGCCCGCCGTGCCGAATTGCTGCGAGAGACGGTTACGTGTGACAGCTGTACCCATATCGGCCTGCAGATGAGAATCGCCTATATGGACAATATTGATTCTGGTAGAATCCGCTCCACGTAAATATTGAGCCAAGGCAGACCAATCATCGCCATTCATAATTATATGATTGCTGCCTGTCCTTACATACGACGGATATGAAACGGTACTCTTGACCTGCGAGAACTCAATATCAGGATTTATACGCAAATCCTGCTGAGTATCCGCCGGGTCTTGCGCATGAAGCAAACCGCATGCGAGGCATAGCGCGGTTGTTAAAGAGAGAGAGGATTTATTCATTATTGTAGAGAATTTGATAATGATTCGATAAATATATCGGCAAGCTCCTTGCCTCCTTTATGATTGAGATGTACAAAGTCTGAATTTAGTAGTTTACGTTTATGCCAGTCGAGGGATGCGCCTTCGCCACCCATGGCTGCGCGTGTGTCATAGAAGAGTGAACCGGTTCTTCGAGCCACCTCGCGCTGGGCACGTACCATAGCCGGAATAGTTTTCATAGAAATGAATTCGGCGCCCGACTTGGTACCTCGGTCTCCTACTCCCATAATCAAAATCTGAGCCTGTGGATACAGATTCTTAAGATTATTCACCACCTCGATCATGGCTTTGCAATATGAGGTATAATCCTTTTGACCGGCTGAAAGCGCATTGAGGCCGAATTCCAAAATTATCAGGTCGTAGTCAACCCAGCGGCGCATGGCGGCTGTGGCACTCTCCGACAGACGGCGATGGCTGATTCCGCTGTTTCCTCTTAATGAAATATTGTCAAGAACAACGCCGTTATTTCCTTCGAGCCATATACCCAGCACTTTCAATCCCGGGATATCAGAGGAGATCTCAATATTTGTGCAAGTGGTGCTGAGAGCAACACACTGTATATCCTGCGAGCCTTCAACCTGACATGCTTCTGATGTATTATCAGTTCCGGTAAAAGTGATCTCACCACTGCGAGGGGCTACAAAAAGCACCATGGTGTTATCCCACGAACCGGCATGGGCTATTTTAGAAGAACCTCTAAATTTAACTTTAGAGTTTGCAACAGCTGCGGTATGATAACGGCCGAGAATAGTACGGAGATTATCATTTTTCATATTCTTTATTTCCGTTTCATCCCAGTTGTCTGATGTCTGAGTCACAGATTGCCTGAAACCGGGGAACTGCGAGAACGCGCCTACGTAGCCTACGCCGCTTCCGCCATAAAGGTCCTGGAGAGAAGATCTTATATTCTGTGAGAATATATCGCCTTCGATATATGAATCGCCCACCATGGCTATCCTCATCTTGGCATCCGAAGCACCCTGCAATTTTGATTTAAGCTCTGCGATACCCGAACCGTCGGCCGAATAATCTTCTATAACAACAGAACCATTCTTGCGTGGAGCTTTGAAATCATCTGCAGGCACGTTTACTACAGTATCAGCTACAGCTTCCACAGCCTGAGTGACCATAGAATCTGCGGCCAGCTCCTGCTCTTGGGCAAATTCCAATAATTCAGGGTCTATATTGTCAGACATGGCTTCGTTTACCACAGCAGCCTGAGGCAATATATCACCAAGAAGATTGAAATCTTTCAATGCACCATTGGTCCACTTACCCCAGGGGCAAATAGACAGCACCGACAGTACGACAAGAGCCGTAAAGATTATTACAAAGAGTTTTTGAGGTCTGTGTTGCATTGAATGATTTCTATCAGTTTTGAAGCCTTGGCTTCAGTTTCCTCCCATTCAACTGAAGGGTCGGACTTAGGAGTTATGCCTCCGCCGGCATACAGCGCCCACTTGCCTGTATGCGGATCAAACTGCACACATCTGATAGTGACATAACTGTTTATATTGCCGGTTCCCTTATTCAGAACGGTAATATATCCTCCATAGCAATAGCGTTCATGATCCTCGATTTCATCAATATCATCAAAGGCATCACCCTTGGGATAACCGGCCAAAGCCGGTGTGGGTGCGAGCCTGTTGAGAAGCTGTTTGGCATGCTCAAAAGGCTCATCTTGATTGAGCAATCCGGTAAATGAAGTACTGAGATGCTTTATTTTACCATAGACCACTTCTTTCGGGCCAATGGCTTTAAAGGGCGTTTTTGTATCGTTAAGAATCTGCTCTATGTAGTCAACCACAATCTGCTGCTCCTCGTAGTTTTTTACGTTCCAGTCGGCATCAGCCGGTAATGTGCCTGCAAGAGCTTGTGTAGAGAAATGATTGGGAGGATAAGCTATTAGCATTTTCTCGGGAGTTGCACCAAGCCATGCGCCGGTCTTCGGAGTATAGAACAAATATCCGAAAGAATCCGGAAATGCGTTCCACAAATCTTCGGCCACGTCAATCCAGTTGCAATCGTTTTTTCCGGATATTATACGCGAAATCACAGTTTTGGCTTTACCACGAATGTTGAGGGTTTCAATCAATCCTTCAAGACGTCGTATATACTGTTGTCTGGAGGTAGACTCCGGTATGGGATATGCCTGCTTTTCAGCAATTACATCACTTTCGTTGACTAAAATGCTGTTTTCAAATTTTTCGCGCCAGGGAGTTATATAGCAGTCAGCCTTCTTGTTGGCCGCATCTACAAATTTCGGTGAGTATGAGGGAATACGATAAAGCATGAAGCTTTTTCCTGAGGATAAAGCTTCATCAACTTTCTTGCGAGTTCTGTCGTTGATTTGCATTTTTTTCATAGGGCAGTTCCCATAAGTTCAAAAGGCATGGCTCGGGTGATTTTCACATCGTAAAATTCACCGATCTCCAACTCTTTATTCTTTTCAACCAATACTTCAGGGTCGACCTCAGGCGAATCATATTGTGTGCGTCCCACATAATAATCATCATTTTCAGAATCAATTATTACGCGCTGAATGCTGCCTATTTTTTTCTGATTGATTTCAAGGGCAATTTCTTCCTGAATATCCATAATAGCCTGTACTCGTCTATCCTTGACATCCTGCGGTATATCGTCAGAGAACTCACGTGCGGCACGTGTGTCTTCTTCCTCGCAATAAGCGAAGGCGCCCATGCGGTCGAAGCGTTGTTCTTTAACAAAATCGACAAGCCGTTCAAAAGCCTCCTCCGTCTCGCCGGGGAAACCTACCATCAGTGTTGTTCGGATATGAATACCCGGTACTTCCTGACGTATGCGGGCAAGCAAGCGGCGGGTAGCTTCTGCATCAATATGACGGTGCATGTTGTCAAGCACCTTGTCGTCGATGTGCTGAAGCGCTATATCAAGATATTTGCAGATATTGGCGCGTGAGGCCATAACGGGCAGAATTTCGTAAGGAAAATCAGCCGGATAAGCATAATGAAGCCTTATCCACTCCACGCCGGGTATGTCGCTGATGCGTTCAAGCAATGTTGCGAGCGGGGTTGAATTATTTTCGCCCTTGAGGTCTCTGCCATAATTCGACAAATCCTGCGCGATGACATTGAATTCCTTTACACCCTTGGCAACAAGCTGCTTGACCTCTTCAACGATTTCGTCAGGGCGGCGCGACCGGTAACGTCCGGTAATCAGAGGAATTGCACAAAAAGCACACATGCGGTTACAGCCTTCAGCTATCTTGAGATACGCATGATGGCGGGGAGTAGACAGTTCCCTGCCCCAGTCAAATTTACTCGAAACCACAGGTGCCGCTGATGTAACAGCCTTTACCACTGCATCCCAGTCAAATTTGCCGAACCAGCCATCTACCTCAGGAATCTCTGTCGGGAGTTCTTTGGAATAACGCTCACTCAGACAACCCATCACATACACCTTATCAATAATACCTTCGGCCTTGCACCTGCACGCATCAAGTATGGCGGCAATTGATTCCTCCTTGGCATCACCGATAAAACCGCATGTATTAATTATGACAGAGCCGTCTCTAAAATCAGCTTCCTCATGAACTGCATCAATGCCTGCTTCTGCAAGCAAATGTAGCACACGTTCACTATCGACGAGATTTTTTGAGCATCCCATCGTTATCACATTTACTCTTTTCATAAATCGCTATGCGACTGTTGTATAATGGATATTATCGGCATCCGAAAAGACTTTCTACAAATTCACGTTTATTAAATACCTGCAGATCACTTATTCCCTCACCCAGTCCGATATACTTCACCGGGAGACGGAACTGATCGCTGATACCTATCACAACACCGCCCTTGGCCGTGCCGTCAAGTTTTGTAACAGCGAGGTCAGTAACCTGTGTTGCAGCCGAGAACTGGCGAGCCTGCTCGTAGGCATTCTGTCCGGTAGAACCGTCAAGTACGAGAAGCACCTCCTGGGGAGCTTCGGGTACGACCTTCTCCATTACGCGCTTGATTTTGGAAAGTTCGTCCATAAGGCCCTTCTTATTGTGAAGTCGGCCTGCAGTATCTATTATAACCACATCAGCGCCTTGCGCTACAGCACTCTGCAGGGTATCGTATGCCACCGCAGCTGCGTCAGAGCCAAGCTGTTGCTTGACAACAGGCACACCGGCACGACGTCCCCATTCGTCAATCTGCTCTACAGCGGCAGCTCTGAATGTGTCGGCAGCTCCAAGTATCACCTTGTAACCGGCCTGCTTATATTGGTATGCAAGCTTGCCTATTGTGGTGGTTTTTCCAACTCCGTTTACGCCCACGACCATGATAACATAAGGTTTACCCTTGCCTTCAGGCACAACAAAACGGCCATCGTTGGAGTCTTCATTATCGTTTTCGGTGAGCAAAGCAGTAATTTCCTCAACAAGCATATCATTAAGCTCGCCCTCTCCAACATATTTATCACGTGCGGCTCTGTTCTGGATACGCTCTATGATACGCAGAGTGGTTTCAGCTCCGACATCACTTGTTATAAAAATTTCCTCAAGCTCATCGAGGAAGTCATCATCAATAGTCTTACGACCTATAAATGCTCGTTTTAATTTACTGAAAACGCCCTCTTTGGTTTTTTCAAGACCTTTATCAAGGGTTTCTTTCTTCTCACGCGAGAAAATGCTTTTAAAAAATCCCATTTTCCAAGATATGATTAATTCACAGAGTTTTATACGCTCTGCTATTTATGTTTGAAGTTTTCTATATTATTATGCAAAG
>CAJUKX010000023.1:0-25297 GCA_910586975.1 uncultured Muribaculaceae bacterium
TCAAGACGCTCGGTGAGCGGAGTGAGGTCAACCTCGGCCTTGTACTCACCTACAACCTCCCATTTACCGTTCACGTAGAGGTGTTCCTTGTAGACGTTCTGGCCCTTGCCGCTGGCGTCAGCCACAAGGTAGATTTTGTTTTCGTCGATGTCGGCGGTGGGCAGGGTGGTGACTACCTTGTAGAGCGAGAGGTCGATGGTGATGTCGCCCTCGCCCTTGATATCCTGGCCGTTGATGGTCTTGAGCTTGAGGGCGTCAACCTTGGCCTGCGCAAGCTCGCTCACACGACCCTCGGTGATTACACCCTTGACGGTGGCAGCGGCGTCGGGCACGTTTTTAATTACGCCCCACTCAACGCTGTTGGGCGATGCGTCGCCGGTGGCGCTGATTACGCCGTCAGCAGAGATTGAGATACCGGTACCGCCGGCCTTGACACCACCGAGGGTCTTGGCGTCGGCAACGGGCAGCTCGTAGGGCTTGATTTTGCCGATTTCTTCTGTGATCTTGGCATCGGTCTCGGTCTTGGTGTAGATTTTAGACCTGAGCCAGGTAAGGACTGCGGTAAACGCAGCTACAGTAACAGTTTGGATTTTGTTTGCCATGTTGTTGTTTGTTAATGGTTAATAATTGGTTGGTTGATAATTTGAGTGTTTAAGGTTCAGTGCCGGTGTCGGGTTCTGTGGCAAAGATGTCCTCAACGATTTTGAGAACTTCTTCTACGGTTGCAGATTCGCAGCTGCAACCAACGCCGGCCTCGGTAATCTTTTGTTCGATTTCGGCTTTCCATTCCTGCTGCGCCTTGGCGTGGTATGATTCCATGCCTTTTTGGAATGCGTTAACCGTGAGCCGTTTCTCACCGGGATCGGTGACTTGTTTGGTGTCTGCCATAGTTGTTTGTGGTTTTAATTGGTTGATACATATGTTATTCCTTGTCGGGGTCGAATAAGCCGTCGATTATCTGTAATACCTCATCCACCGATGCTACCTCGTCGCATGTGCATCCGCAGTCGCAGCCGCTGCCGGGCAGAGTTGTGCCGGGAAATCCTAAGGGGAGCTGAATAAACAGATTGACGGGCAGAGAGCTGTCGTCAGAGCACGCGGTAAGCTCCACCTGCGGGCCGCATGTGACTACGCTCTTGCGGCTGCCGTCGGCAAATGCAGGATTGGGCTCGTAGGCCGTAAACTCCACGTGCAGCACGCCCGGGCCGAGTCCATGATTGTCGAGCAGCACATGTATCTTGCCATTGTCATTATAGCAATTGGTGGCGGTTGTGCCGTCATACGATGCCACATAGGCATTGCGGCGCGTACACGTCCACATGGTGATTTGCCAAGGCATCTGTGGCCAACCCAATTCGGCTGCAGAACCTACAGCAGGCACAAGGTGCACAATGGCCGATAAGTCAGATTTGTAATTGCGATGTTCCATATCATGTAGTCAATATGCCTGCGCTCACAGCCGCAGCGAAATTAAAGTTATAGTAGTTGCTGCCATTGCGCAGCTGCAGACGGGCGTTGGTGTCGCCATCGTTCACGATGCGTATGCCCACACCGTTGACCTCGGCAACAATCTTGCCTTCCTTGGCCATGAGCAGAGTTGCTTTGGGCCAAGCCGAAGCAAAACCGTCATTACCCATAAGGGTGGTGGTGTTGCTACCCTGCACCAACTTGCTGTTGGTGATTTTAAAGGTGCCGTGTGTACTTTTGAACGAGTAACTCGTTTTTAACAAATGATCTAAAGGTTTGAGGACGAGCCGATATTTATAACCACCATCAAGCGATGCTGTTATAGTATTGGTGTCAAAACCTGAACGAGTTAGATAGAAGTTCCAAGACTTTTGAGACACCCAGTTTGTACCAATCTGCTTTTCGAGCCACAATACAAATTTTATTTTTACAGCCTGGTCAGCATATTCACTAATATCTACAGACACCGACACTATAGCCTGAAGATTAGCCCCATGAGCGGATATTGCACTGCCTCCATTAAGACTGATGGTTTTGAATGTCTTATTATTAACATCGCACAGATACAGGCCCGGGTCAAGAGAGACTTGGAACGCAGACGAGTTGATTTCAGCCTCATGAATGTTGACTGAGAAACGTTCATTACTGGTTTTGGTATCAAACGAAGAACTGCTATATTCCAGCAGCGAAGCTTCGTCACCCACGCTCTGATTGGTGAGTTTGAAATAAAGTTCGCCCTCAGAGTTGCGAAGGAAAAGACCGTCCTTGTCGACAAACAGGTGGTCGCCCATTTCCATGCGTCCTTGCAGGAATCGGATGAGATTTTTGCAGAAGTAAGCCGAGCCGTCGCGGCGCACCAGGAATGTAGCAGCATCATCGCTCTCGCTGATCGATGCGTCTATTTGGTCGCCGCCGCTCCATAGCATAATCAAGCCGCTGCGTACCGATTCATCGACATTCGGTGCGAGCATACCGTTGATACCGGCACCCACTCTCCACACACCGTTAGAGTCGACAAATCCCAGACGTATGAGCGTTGACAGTATAAGACCGCCCTCAATGGTGGTGTCCTGCCCGAGCGCATCCATCAGGTAGTTGGACTCGCAAGGAGCAGCAGTCCACGGTGTTGCCAACGACCCTTTCTCAAGCTTGAGGTTGGATATCTGAGCCTGATAGAATGCGCCTTTGTAACCCGAACCCTGAGCGACATTTGTTTCCTGTTGGATAAATTCAAACATCAAATACTTTTCCCCTGCGAGCCTTGAACTCAGTTTTACTGGAATCTCCATGCGCACGGTCTTAACTCCAGCGTCAGAACTGGTCCATGCCCATCCGCCGCTTAAGTTGGTAGAAGTTTCTCCAAGTTTGGTTAAGGCCAAAACTTGCATTGCGATTAAGCCCTTGGAGTTGACCGTCATATCAAACGAAAGTGTATATGCTTGATTGGCTTTCAACTCAAAGTCAGCATCAAGATTGAAGAGCATGCGGTACAGCACCTGAGACGGCACTGTTTCAGCCGGAGTCGCTGTAAGGTCAGCACCGTATGGATACTGATTATCATTGTTGCAAATTACGCCGAATGGAGCCGACTTCATGGCTGACAGCAGCATCGGGGTGGGGTCGGTCGATGTGCCGGTGTAAACATCGGTAGACCAACCATAAGTGCCGCGGTTGGTGCCGAGTAGCAAGTTCTCACCGCCCATAAAGCCGGATGCATCCAGCAGCACAGGCACAGTTTCGCGGTCATACACTATCTCGGCGCCGTTTATGGTGTCATACAATTCAAACTGCAAACTGCCGGTGTCCGATGTAACGGCCACCGAAGCGTATGCACCGGTGACGCTCGATTTCGAGAGCGTGAGCCACTGAGTAGAGGGCATGCGGCGGTAACGCACCTTATGATCGTGCGAGAGTGAGCGCAGGGAGCCTACAATCTTGTAGACCGTGCAGCTCACCGTGCTTGCCGACAGCTCGCCCTCGCTGTTGCGGGTAACGGCGTTGACACTCGGTATAAGCTCATAGATAACAGCGTCCTCACCGTTCGCGCCATCTATACCGTTAGAGCCGTCCTCGCCACGGTCGCCTTTATCGCCCTTGTCACCGGGTTTGCCGGGCTTGGCTTTGGCAATGCTCATGGTAGCCATGAGGATGTTGCCGTCAGCGAGTTCTGCAATCACATCCACAGTGGCACTGTCGGCTGTGATTTCCGATGTCCGGAACTCACCGCTTTCCTTATCAAGCCATGCGGTGGCTATATCGTTGCCTCGCAGGCTTATGCCTGCGGGCTTAATCTTTTCAGCACCTTGCCATACCGTAACTATGCAGGTGGGATAAACACCGGTAACCTCGCCGTCGGCGTTACAGGCAATCATGGCCATTTCGTTAGAGAGGTCGATTCGGTACGTGCCGACTCCGGGTGCACCGGGTTCGCCTGGCTCGCCCTTTTCGCCCTGCACACATACGGGCGGCATGTACTGGTGCAATGGTTCGCCGCTTGTGTAGTGCACAACCGTGCGCGTCCATACATACCAACCGCTTTCCACGGGGTACAAAGCATCAGGTTTGCTGTACCACTCTATCGTTCCCGGCAGCGATGTGCGCGAGGGATATTTGGTGTACTGTTCCTCCACCGAAGCAATACCGCGACCGTCAGCGCCACTGATACAGATAGGCGTGGATATACGGGCCGAGCAGTCAGCCTTGCGTTCGTAAGAGCATTGCCAAATAAACTTACCGTTTTCTTGCGCCGGGGCATTTGTAGTCCAGCCCTTGTAATCAGCAATCTCGCCCTGCTCGTTGATAACGGGCAGCGTCGGGGTTTCAGAAGCGCTGGTGTGGGAGCAAAACAGCACGTCGCTCATCAGCACGGTGTCGCCTATGGTGGCACCGCTGTCGCCCAGAGTCGATTTGATATGAATGCGTCCTGCGACATCAAGACCTGTAGCCTGGCTGTAATCCAGATAGTGGGCAGCGCCATACGCGCCCAGCCGCACATGTATCTTGCCGGTCTGTGCATCGCGCTCCTGTATGGTGACCTCCTTTCCGGCGAGCGAGTAATCGTCAATGCCGTCATAGCTTATTATGTACGGAGCATTGACACCTACGGCCGATATAACAATTGCCGTTTGGCGGTAGGCGTTGGCGTCGTCCATACCCTTGTAGCCGAGATGTACAATTTCATCGCCGGCCGAGGGTATTCCGCTGCCCGTGTCGCAGTCCGTTTTGCTCAGCTCCACGTAGCCGTATTTGCAGCCCGAGACTTGGTTGGTATAGGCATTCTGCACCACACTGAGCACACGGCGCCAATAATACTTTGTTTCCACGCGCCCATTCTGGCCAACATGCGCTTTGAGCCCGCGGCGGCACAGGGCGAGGTCGTCAGTAATCATAAGCGACTCCGACTCCTCACCCTCGCTGTTCTGCGAGATGAAATAGCACAGGTAAGAGTCGGGGGTTTCCTCCACCGATGTACACTTGATTCCGTCGCCGTCAGTAATGTACAGACAACCGCCCACGGCCTTAGCTTCCTTAACCAGGAGCGACTCAAAAACAGCGTTGCGGCGCACAAAGAGGTCATCAACCTCAGCATAGCTCTTGCCATCCTCGCGCTGCATAAGTATGCCGCCGGCACTTCCGGCCACAAAATGTCCCACCTCAAAAGCCTTGTCAGACGACACTTGGCCGATACTGCGGTCATCACGCGTCCGACTCAGATACTGGTCGCTCCCCGAGCCACCATACAGAGCCTCGATGATGTCGACAAAGAGTTTACCCACACGTTCCGGGGTATTCTCTCCGTTACGTGTGGCATTGCGTATCAGATTTGCAGCTTCAAGCAATATGGATTTATCAATTGGCATAGTCAATAATTTTAGGGCGAAATTAGCTTAATATCATCAGTGGGTAAAAGACACTTATTTATAGCCCTTGCGACGGTAAAAACCGGTTCTGCGTTTAGCCACGTCCGAGTCAAGCGCGGCACAGAACATTGATTTGAACTCATCGCCCAGCGATTCGGCCATAAAGTCGCGCAGAGCCATAACCGATGAGTAGTATTTCACAGAGAACCAGCGGCGGCGTTCTCGCTTCTTGTCGCGGCCTATGTCGCCGGGGTTGCCGTGTGGCACTTCTCGTCCTACGCCAAGGTCTTGCCATAGACCGTATTCGAGAAAATTCTGCGACAGGGTGATGTCGTAGAAACGGCCGTCGGCTCTGACAGGCAATTGCAATGGCGAGCGCCACAGCGCCCCGGTATTCATCACCTTAAGCTTGAAGATTCGTTCCTGCCAGATGTCGATCATGGTTTTGTTCCAAGCCTCGACATATTTTTTTCGGGATTCTACACTTTCGTCAGCCATTCATCCGGATTATAAGCAAGGTTGGTATATGTATCCACCGCAATCTGGAAATAAGCGCAGGCGCAGCCCGTGAAGAAGTAGCGGTCAATCTCGTTGAAGTTGATATTTTCGTCGAGAAAAATGCAGTTCTCGGCCAGACGGGTACGCTCCATCAGCAGCACCGACATGAATTGGCGAAAGAGTTCCCGCATGTTATTCATGCACTCTTCGCGTGCGTCCATATCATCCTCGGCATGGCGCATGGCCAGAAACACGGTTTTCACACGCCGGGTGTGGGGCGAGTTGTCAATGGTTATGTAGCCCTGCGAGGTATCATCAACGGCAACAAAGGCGGCTGAGGAGTACATCTTGTCAAGTGATCCCTGGAAGCCTTCGAGCGATGATACCCGGGCAAAGACATAGCCGTTAATTTTGGCGTGTCGGTTGTTTTCGGTCAGTCGCTCGAAGAAGGCTGCCGCGTCCCAGTTGAAATTCTGTTTCATTTTGAAGGATACTTTTTGTTAAGTTCGTCATACTCCCGGGCTTGGGCGTCGAGCTCGGTCAAAGCCCTTATGGCGTCCATGGCCAGGATTTCACGCTCCTTGGTTATATCGCCTTTGGTAAGGGCGCGAATCTGCGCGTCCATATTTCGGCGCATGGAGTCTGCCGATGGCGCTTCGCCGTCATCTCCCGGCTTGAAAAAGTTCGGGAACATGTCACTTACCATAGACTTTACTGCAGCCCACCAATAAAATATTCCCAGCAGGGCGTCTGCATCCGGCTTTATATCAGGCTTGCGGTACAGTATTTCGGCCATTTGGCGCAGCATATCCTCATTAGATGTCAGTTGATATACTTGCCACAGAGCCTCGCAGGAGAGCCAGTTGTCAAACGAGAAGCCACTTGAGAGGTCGGCAGCCACAGCCGTGGCTCCGTCCACTTCGTCAAGCCTCACCGGTGCTTCGGGTAAATCCTTAGTCCACTCCAAATGTTTGATTGCCGATGCTATTTGGCCGGCGGTGAGCTTGAACTCTACGCCGTCATGAGCCACGAGCCAACCGTCAGCGTATGCACAGACAATCTTCAGCCCGCACCATTTCAGCAGGCATAAAGTTGCTACTTGAGCGGCTGACTGAGCAGAGTAGTCATCCATGGATCTGAAGCTCACATTGCGGTTGGCCGCCTGCACCTCAATTATGGTTTGCAGCAGAAATCGGAGCTGATCTTGCGAGAGTTCAGCCCACGATTTCGGCACTGTCAGGTTGATTGTCGTGGCCATCAGAAATAATAACCTCCCTTCACATCGTTTTTGAATGGCTCCGGCTTCATACGGTGGCCAATTTCAGCTTGCCATCGTGTATAAATATCGGGATATGACTTCATTTGTTCAAGAACCGGGCGTATAAGATGCCATACTTCGTGTTCGTCGGGGCACTTTGCCTTTTGATCACGCATGTGGAAGCCGATGTATCGCAGTTCCGCCTCGCGGATCTTAGATACCAAAGGTGTAAATTCCGAGAGATAATATTGTTGAGCGCGTAGCTCGTCAAGCACCGAGCCAAGGTAATTCTCTTCCACCTCCTGCTCAAAACGCAGTGCGTGCGAGCGCATTATGCGGTAGGTGGTCATTGTGTCAGACGACATGCCACGGTAGCGCCATACCTCATTCAGGTTTGGAATAAACGTAGCCAGCCACCATTGCCCCATATTCGAGGTGCGCCACGCTGGGACGCTGTATAACCTGAACACGAAGGCATCGAGGTTTTGGTCAACAAACGAGTTGATTGACGCGATAAGGCGTTCAACGCGCTCTTTTGATGCCGGAGCGCGGCCATCGGTGTTGATAACCGTAAAGCCTGAAGGGCTGAGAGAGAGGTCGAGCGACGGCACTGCCATAGCAAAGGCTTTGTACACAATGATTTTCTCGGCATCGCAGAGTATCTGCCCTTCAGGTTCGAGGTCGCCCAAAAAATGCTGCTCAAGCCACGCCTTCGCCTGTTCCAGCCACGGGCGCAGCTTGTTGTAGAGCAGGGTTTCGCCCTTAACTTCATGGATTACGTTTGGAATCAGCTCCTGCAGGCGTTCATTGTCTAACATCAGTATCATTGTTCATCAATTTTTTGAGTGCTTACTTCTTTTGCATCGGCATGTTCATCGAGCGTGGTCAGCTGGATGAACGGGCAATCCGGGTGCACACCTTTCCATCCGTTGTATCGTATTATGATTTCGTGCACCGGAAAGAGGACATCCCTGTAAGGTTTTTTCAGGGCTTGGGCTATAGTGTACAGCTCGCGCTTGTCTGAGCCCGAGTTGTTGGTTTGCGACTTGCCCGGTACAGAGCCTACCAGGTTGGAGTGTACGCGCATCGTGAAGCACAGCATGTTTACAGCTTCGGCGATGTCACTTTCCCAGTCGCCGCCCTCTTTGGTTTTGGAGTCGACGGGAGTAACGGTTATGTCCGGAGATTCGCCTTTGCCGTCGAGAGATATGCTTTTGCCGGTGAACAGCACCGAGCCGGTGTTTTCCACGTTGGTCAGGAACTCAAGCATCTCGCGTTTCTTCTCGTTCATCAGCTTCACCTGCTCGTCTTTACTCACGATGTGCTGCTTGGCAAACAGGTCGTCCCAATAGCGGCTCGATACCTCTATGATGTATTTGATTGGGGCGGCATTTTTCAGCTTAGACTCTTTGGCAGCCCCAATCAGGCGTTTGATGTTATACCAGTTGCCGCGGAACAGAGCGGCATAGTGCGGTATTGGATAATACATGGAGTCAACACCCGGGAAGCGCGACAAGATGGCAAACTTTCGTGTTTTAGAGCGCTCGCCGTTTGGGTTGCTGCGAGTGCTTCGCAGCCCCATGCGCTGCTGCAGGTCTTTCCATGGTGAGCGTGGGTCAAGCAGCTCAATTTCCTCTATATATTCGCCCGGCTGCATCATATTGCGGAAGGGACCGAAAAGCACCTTGGTGATTTTGCCTGTTTTCGCATCAGCGGGGCAAAAGCGGCAATAGCAGGCCGGTTTGCGGTGTAGCTCCACTATTTTGGTGCCGTCGTCATTCAGGATGATGACCGACACGGCAAAGTTGAAGTACATCAGATCCTGGCACACCCCCAAGAAGTAGTCAGCCAATGGATTGTCAAACACAAAATCCTCTACCTCGGCCTGTACGGCTTTGGTGGCGGCTGCAGTGCAGTAACGCAGTCCGCTGCCGTAGCAAACCTCGGCGTTGAACACCTGGCATGTGGCAAGGGTTTCATCAGCTTCGATAAGGTCAAGGATATCGTATGGCATTTGGTCATCTTCGCCCCAAGCCACGTATTCCTTGCCGTTGATGCAACGTGTTGTCAGATTGTCGTTCTCGCGGAATACTGAGGAGGTTTTGGTAACAATAGCCGCCCGGGCATTCAGCAGCGGTATGTCGTGGATTGAGAGGGTATCAATATAATTTTTCATCGTGGGTGGTGGGTATTTTCGTTATAGGAAAACTTCAAAATCGTCGATGCCTATGATGCATACATCATGCACGGTGCGTATTTCACCGCTCTTCAGCAGCTTTATGGTTCGTGTGCCCTTGTAGTAATCATAGCGCAGCGACACGGCGTTATCATATCGGATCAAAGCTCCGTTTTTCAGGCGCACCACCGTCAGATCCACCGGTTGGCCATGCTCGAGCATCTTGCGGGCCTGCGATATGTGCAGACCCTTCTTAGGAGAACTCAGCGCTGAACTCATTGGAAAAAATTCTTAGGCTTATGGGTGGTACATCCATTTCGTCATCGAGGAAGTTCGGGCGGGCATCCACCGTCCGGAACGTGAATCGCATCGTTGTCAGTGAGTCGTTGTCATTATCACATTCGCAGCTGTGGTCTGTGATTATGATTTCCGTGTCGCCCGAAGCGCCTATCAGGTTCACATTGTACGATGATACCAGCTGCTCTACACACTGCGCCTGGTCAGCGGTTAGCGGCCCGGTTTCCACCTCGTATATTTTGTTTATTACCTTGTCGTATTGTATATATCGGCGGCCGCACAGGGTCTCGTTGCTGTCAACGGCGGTTTTGCGCTTAAGTTTGCACGGCAGGTCCAGATATTCGGGAGCGTTAAAGAGGTTGCGGAAGCGGAAAGTCAGAAAATACGGGTCTTCGGCTATGTAGAAAGTTTTTTCAGCAGCTCCGTGGTATATTGTGAAATAAGCTGCGTCCTCGATAGTGGCATCTGAGTTTGACAATACATGCTCAAGCAATACGGCTACGGAGAATGACACCCAGTGCGAGTCGACCTGTCGGCTGAATGTGGATTCCACCACGCCGCCGCTGCGCAGATACACTCTTACGCGGTACTCCGGTGTTCCGTTATCGAGGTGCGCCAGCGCTACGGCCGAGTTGCGGTGCAATATAGTTGACGACGAAACCAACCAGAAGTTCGTCCTGAAGTCAAAACCTCGTGGCAGCACGTGGTTGCAGTGTATTGCATGGAAGGTGATTGTAGATTCATCAAATGCCACTCTTACATCTTGGCTTATTATACCCAGCGAGCGCCAATGCTCTTCAATCAGCGCATCCAAGTCGTGTAGGGTCACCCGACCGCCGTAGGCATAGAGAGTGGTACTGAAGAACTTCTCGTTAGCTCCTCCGGGGTCGCGGGTCACGGTCACCTCCACATGTTCCCGGTCGGTCTGCGCGGTCACATCTTCCAAGCTCGAGGTTAGGATTACGCCTGATATATTGCTTAGGATTTTCGTTGTCATGCCGCAAATTTATGGCTTTGCCGCAGGGAGGTAAAAGACAAACACACAGCGCGGTTGCCCTGCGGCAGCTCACCTCATCGCTGAGGCGAGCTGCTTTGTGGGGCTATTCGGCTTTCTTGGCTACTTTCTTTTGCTTCGCAGGCTCTTTGAGCTGTTCGCATATCGCCACGCGCTTGCCGGCTCTTACAAGTTTGGGCAGGTAGGTGTCGAGTGCGTGGTGGGGGAATCCTGCAAGCTCTATGCTTTTGTTTTTACCGTTGGCGCGACGTGTTAGCGTGATTCCCAGTATTTCGGCTGCGGCTACTGCATCCTCGGCAAATGTTTCATAAAAATCGCCAATACGGAAAAGTAAGATTGCATCGGGGTGTTTTTGCTTCATTTCTTCGTACTGCTTCATCATCGGGGTGATGGCTACCGAACCTGTTTTCACCGTGGTGGTGATTATCTCGGGAGTGGCTTCTTTGGCCTTTGCTTCTGCGGCTTTCTGTGCGCGTGTGCTTACTGCACCCGTGCGCTTTATCTCGGCTTGCAGGAATGAGAAGGCATTTTTTGATATGGGGCAATTTTCCTCTTTGAGCATAAAGGCATAGTTAAGGGCATTGGCCGCATTGGTGAAATTGCAGATGTGCCAGATAGAGCGGTCCGACATATATGTACCTACGCTGATGATAATTTCTTTAGGCTCGGTGATGGTGGCCGTGCCATCAGCATAATAATCGAGGGTGACGAGTGACTGCGGAGCGATGAACGCTGTTACACACACGGGGGTAGGCATGTTGGCGGCGGCTTTGGTGAAAAGATTGGCGGCGGCTGAGGTGTTGACTGTTGTTTGCATGATTGTATGGCTTTAGATGATTAGTAATTAAGATTGAATACGCGGAAGAATGCTTTTCTTACTTCCGATTCAAAGTGCATGGCCTTGTATTCGGCAAGCTCATTTATCGGATTGGAGGAGAGGTGAGAAGCTTTTACATCCTCTTGGGATTTCTTGCTGTCAGGATTCTTTGTGTTGGTGGGCTGTTCCATGTTCTTATTTTTTTTGATTCATTTTTCGTCCTTGTTATCGAGTTTGATTTAGCTTTTACATTGCCAAATGAGGGCGGACGTAGCACCACCGACAAATTTTTGTAAAAAAATACGCTCACCCCGGTGAGGAAGATTTTTTGAACAAAGTGCATCTCAATTTGGCAGGTGCGCAGCCCGCCCTAACTTTGCGATGGAATAGCGTCCAAATCATAGCTCGGTGACATGGACTCGGAAAATGAACCGAAAAAATGTTAGACAATGACAGCACACCCACACACAGCAGCCGGTGCTCTGCAGACAGCAAGATTTCCCAAGAGTTATTTATCTGTTAAAATCCCTGTTTTCCACGGCATTTCATGCCTGAATCAACCCAAAATCTACACTTTTAGCGGTTTCAGCGTAAAAATTTACTCTTAAAACTACACTTTTTGCGGTTTTAGCGTAAAAATTTACCCTTAATTCCTCGTTTCCTGTAGGTTTTCTACAAAACAAAAGGCCGCCCCGTGTATTGGGACGACCTGTTCAGAGTGAGAGAAGAGAATGGGCTTCAAGATTTTTTGGATCTGAAGATTTTCAGCAGGCTCAATATGGCAATGACTGCGACGGCAGTTATTGCGAGCCACGATATCCACCTTGGCATTGTAAAGGCGGTTTTATCGACGACGGTGTCTGTGGCCGCATCATGAGTTGCCCGGGCTTCGACATTTACAGTGTCTTTACAGGCTTCAGTGCGGTGCTCGTATGTGGCGGCTTGGGTGTCTCTGCGGGCTTTGGCCTCCGCTATCGTCAGCGACTTGGGCGAGGCTCTTGCTCCCGGGTTCGCCGTGTCGGGAGCGTAGAACTCAACGGTGATGCCGCTCAGGTCAATGTCGGTTGAGGTAGTGAGCCACGTCAGCACATCTTCTGCCGTCATGGAAGCCTTGACCTTGGCGATTTTCACCGTGCTTGAGTCCCTTGTCTGAGCCGTAGTATGCCGCGACGATTGGCAAGACCATATTCCCGATATCAGGAAAATGGTAAGGATTATAATCAGAGATCGCATATTTTGAACGAGGGACATGCTTTGTTCGCAAATTCATAGTGCCCGTGGACGGTGGCTCCGGGGAACTGCTTTTGCAGTTTGGCAACCAACTCGCGCAGGGCTTTGCGTTGCTCCGGGGTTCGGGTATCCTTGGGCGTTTTACCGTCTGAGGCACAGCCGCCCACATAGCTCACGCCTATAGAGTTGGCGTTCTGTCCCTTGCAGTGCGCGCCTATTATACGCAGCGCACGGCCTTCATGTACCGTGCCGTCGCGATATACGACTAAATGGTAACCGATATCGTTGAACCCTCGTGCCAGGTGCCACTGCCTTATTTGTGCCACAGTGTAGTCTTTGCCTTCGGGCGTGGCCGTGCAGTGCAGTATGATCTTGTTGATTGTTCGGCTGCATGGCACAAGCTTTGCCCATGTCTTGGGGCCGACTATGCCATCGGCAATCAAGCCCCAGTCCTTTTGGTATGTCTTTACGGCTTCTTCGGTGATTTCGCCGAAGATGCCGTCCTCGGCCAGGCTCAGCATCGCTTGCAGCGTTTTCACATCGTCGCCGCGAGAGCCGCGTTTAAGTGTATTCATCATATCGGTAAATTATGGAGCTTCATACGCTCGGTTAGTACTTTATCCAACTGAGCCATGTGCTCAATCTGTAATAGTATAAGGGATTGTTCTTTCGCAGAGAGCCTGTTAAATCGGGCTTCGTTTTCGACAAACGAGCGCAAGTTCTTAAGGTGTGTGGCATTGCGGGCATGATGGCCGGCAAGACGCAGTTCAAAGGGTTTCATTGGCAGGTGCTTTATCTGGTTTTGACTTTTCTTTGTCGCGCAACAGCTCGGCAAAGTGTTTGAATTGGAAATTGAGGTCAATGCCCATGAACGCGCCGGCGGCGACAAGCACCATGCCGAATACTGTGATTACCGAGGGGTGAATTTCGCCCTGCGGTGGCATATAGAGTGCGAACATGACCACGACCATTCCAAACACTATAAGCAGGAAGGCCATCAGCGAGTGGGCCGTGAGCTTTCGTTTGAATGTTGTGATTGTCTGTGGCATTTCGGGGAGAGAGTTAAGAGGTTTGTATTCGATGCAAATTTACGGCTGCAGATTAGCTGTGCAAAAGACGGTTCGGGCTACATCACTCCGGTGGGGTCGATAAATGAGGCTCCCGAGTAGGGACGGTTTTCGCATCCTATATACAGGGTGTCGAATGCGTCGGTGCCGTCTGTGCGCAGTTCCAGGCGGTCGTCTTCCGTCTCGGCCAGTTTCTCGCCCGATTTGTCTTTCTGGAATCCGTTGCGGCCGCGGCTCACTCCGGCCGATTGTATGGCCAGTATCAGGTCGTCATTATTCTGACGGTTGAAGTATGGGGTAAGGCGGTTAAGCCCGGCAAAGCCGCGGTTTATCAGGTTGTATTTTTCATCGTGGCGCATGGGGTTGCCCAATGGTATGGCCACCACATGCCATCCGTGTTTCTCAAACTCGTTGATTATAGTGTAGCGAAAATCCACCGAGTTGACCGCATAGTTCGATCCCAGCGCCGTTGTGTCATAATAGAACACCACGGTTTTGCATTGGTGATGGGCATAGTATTGGCAAAAGTCGGCCACAAGTGCCGGTATCTTGCGCTCATACTTAACGAAGAATGATTTGAGCACATTAAGGCGGCCCAACCGTTCATCGGGTTGTCCTGACACTATCCAGTTGATATTGGCATTGTAGTCCATACCTATGCAGATGGGACGGTAGCGGTCAAGGTCGCGGTCGGCTCGGCAGTCCATGGCTTCGGGTTGGAAGTCATAGCCTATCGTGTCAAGGTATTCAAAATCACTGTCGTTATACTTGTGGTCTTCCTTCATGGAGCTGTAGAAGCCGTCGCGCGCTATGCCTATCTTCCGGCACATTATCGAGGTCTGGAATGTCAGGGGTGTAAGGTCGCGCTTCATATCGCGCAGATATTGCTCGCCCAGCAGCTGCACATTTTCCACCGAGGAGTATTCGCGGTAGTAGGTGGCTATCGAGCGCAGTTTGTTGATATTGGCATCAAGACGACGCAGGTGACCGCGCAGGTATGAGGGCGGGTCGACTCCTTTTTGACGCAGCTCCAGGATCTTCTGTTTCAAGCGCCATTGTTCCACCACTCCGGCCTCTATGGCTCGTATTATCTCCATATTGCGCTCGGTTTTCATCTCTTTCTCGTATTCCAGAAACCATGAGCCCTTTTTACTTTGGGGCATATCGCTCAGTATCAGCATGGCATGATTGAACGAATGCTTTGAAAAATGGCTCTTTATGCCACCGTTGGCGGGCAGGGTTTCCTGGTGCAGCTTAACGGGGTCAATGAATTTTGCTTCATCGACCAGCAGCCACGACAATGTAAGCGAGTTGGCAGCCCCTTTGCGGTCCTGCGACAGTATGACCGCCACCGAGCCGTTGTAGAATGATATGCATTGTTCCCAGTCCTCCGGCTCGGTTATGGGCTTGGCAAAGGTTTTGGGAGGACGCCTGCCCACTACATAGTGTATGCCTTTCTTGAAACCCCATCTCTCCCATGCCGCAAACAGCCCCGGCAGGGTGTTTGTCAGGCCGTGCTTGAACGTTGGCACGACAATGCCGCCGGTTGAGCCCTGCATTCGTTGCATCATTTTCAGCCCGTATGGAGCTGCAATTGAGTCGGTTTTTCCCGTGCGGCGCCCGGCTACGATTACAGTTGTGCGAGCGGCTATAAGCTGTGCCATCAGCTGCGGGCGGTTGAAATACACCTGTTTTGCTTTAGGGTTGACTTGTGCCATCTGAATTGAATAAATGAGCTTCTTCAAGGTCGGCCTCCTCGAATTCTACATCTTGAATATCGGGGTGGTCGCGCAGAAGTTCCTTGGTGAGTTTGGAGATATGGTTGTAGAGGTCGGGTATTGGAGTAAGGCCGAGCACTGTGGGGTCAGTGGTGGCACACCATGGCTGCACCGGTATCTGATCGTATTCCGGCATGAAGTCATCGGGCTTGTCGAGGCCGTTGACTTTCGACATTGTGGCAATTACACGTTCCATCGTTTTCGTGTCCTTGCGGGCCTTGGCCATGGCGTATGTTTCCGCAAGCATTTCGTTGGCCTTGGCGCGGTAGTATTCTTTTGAGTGACACGACAGCAGGGGCACAAGTTGATGGATGAGGTTGATGTCGGCGTAGGCCGTTGATTGCGACACGCCGTAGCGGCTCATGATCTGATCGCGCAGCTGCCTGTCCTTCATCGACGGATTGGCAAGCCAGTAATTATACATGTCGCGCAGCCTCATCACTCGCTCGGCCAGCGGCACAGGATATTTGTCGCGGAGTTCGTCCTCCGAGGCAAACAAATCAACCTTGCAGGCTTCAAGGGGAGAGATTATAACAGCCATACTTATTCGTCGTCCTCCATGTCAAGCAATGCCTTCTCCGACATTTCCAGCGCCGCGGGTGAGCCTACACGGGCAAGCATGGCCATCTGCTTGCGTATCTCTATCTTCTGCGAGATTTTGCCTTTCAGATAGGCTATGCGGGCCGGGTGGTCAACACTGTTGATGTCGGCTTTAAGCTCCATCTCCGGCACGCCCAGCGATATGGCTATTTCCGTGGCCGGCATATACAGCGAGGCAAGCTGCTCAATGGTTTGCAATTCGGTTTCTGAATACTTCATGGAACGGTACTGATTGACGGGTTATTACATATTCAAGTTGTTTGTGCAGTGAGTCAAATACGCTGCTGTCTGTCGAGATAGAGCCTGTTTCGTAGCGGTTGCCGCGGGTAAGGTTCTGGCTCATCACCACGGCCACTTTCCACCTCTCGTTTGACACCAGCAGCAGCTTCGAGTGGTTGTCGGCCAGATAGCAGTTCTCTACTGTCTGCGCGATGAATGGCCACAAGATAAGCGTTTTGTTCGTGGCCTTGAAGTCAAGCACTATGTCGAGCGTGCGCACCAGGCCTTCTTTTTCTATGAAGAATATTCTCCTCAGAAATTCTTCAGAGATCGAGAATGATGTCATCTGCACATCAGCCGGGCCGGTTTGCTCAAGAATCCATTTGAGTACGTCGGCCACTTGCAGCACATTGCTCAGATAGGCCTGATAGGGCGTATCGGCCAGGGGCTTCAGCACCTCAGTGTTCTTATTGTTTACCATTACAGCAATTTGGCCTCGCGCATCTTGGCGCGCAGCCGCTCTGACGGGTTGATTATCCTGGAGTAAATATCGCTAATTCTGTCGGCAAGCTCGTCCTTGGGTGCTTTGGCATACTGCCCCAGCAGCAGGTTGCACAGCTTGGCGGCATTGGCACTCTCGGTGCGGGCGTCCACACTCGGTGCTAAGGCGGCGACAGGTGTACCTTTTATGTAGTGGTCATATTTATCCCAGTTAGAGCGGTACAATCTATCCTGTGCAACAAGATATTTTGCCCAGGGATATCGGTCGCTGTCCGGGCAGGTGGATGTTTCCGGGGTTATCATACGCAGCCTTGTGTGGGCGTCGCGCATGCGCCGCAGCACTTCCGCATTTTCCACATACAGCTGTTGTACCTCCGGCGGCAGCTCATCATGGTCGGCTCGCTTGCCTCGTTGATATTCCGAGCGTTTTGACGGCTCCGGATTTTCAAGGCCGTGGCTCTTTACTATTCCCTTCACCTGAGTCATCAGCGCCCTCACTTCCTCATGGGTAATGTCAACAAGCCGCTGCTTGTAGATTTTTTGCAGGTGGTACTCTATTACGGCGGCATTCTTCGGCAGATTCCGCATTATGTTGGCATGGAGTATTTTGTTGCGGCTCACCTGCAGCAGCAGCGTGGCGCCGGCCATCAGGTCGCGCTGAGCCGGCTCAGTGTCAAGCCATTCTTTTATTTTGGGTGTCAGTTCCAGTTCTATCATAGCTTATTGTTTATTCCGGCCACAAACAGCAGGGTTTTCCCAAGTGGCCTTAGCAGTTCGTTCATTCCTTTAAGCGTTGAACCCGTGGTGACGAAGTCATCAAATACTATCACATTCGGCTCCTGCGGCAGCACATTCAATGAGAATACCGCGTTGATGCGCTGACGTGAGTGACACAGGGCAACGTCCTCATAAAAAGGTATTTGCAATCGCTCATGAATTTCCTCGCAAATAAGCGATGCAAAATTCCGCTCCTTATGACGTCGCTTGGGCGATGTACATATACACCAGTGTCCGGAGCTTAATGATGGTCCGAGCAGTTTAACCAAAAAGTCCGATACGGCTTCCGCAAAATGCGGTATCTCGGCCGGATCGGACTTTATTTCGGTGAGGGTTCTGCCCATCAGTGACTTTTGCCATAGCGAGAGGAACCACAGCCCGGCTCTTGGGTTCAGGCGTGGCCGGTAGTCAAAATTGCATCGTGCCTCGGTGCTTTTGTCCCAGCTCTTGCGGCTTGCTAACGCAAAGATGTCTTTTCCCCCGGGCAGATCTCCGAGAGCCGCGCTGCCGTCGGCTACCTCATAATCGGTCAGGAGCGAGGTGACCAGCGCCGGCAGGCTCTCGGTGTTCTGTACATCAGGGTTCCGTAGCGGCGCCTTCGTTGATGATGCCATCTTCGGTGGGGATGGGGCCGTTGTAGAAGGGAGCGTCGGCGGCGTCGTCGGCTTCAAGGGCAAAGGTGGTGCCGGCACTGCCTGTAGCACCCTGGCCGTTGTCGCGCGAGGGCGATACAGTGGCGCCGTTGTACTTCTCGCAGCCTACAACGCGGTAGCGGCCTTCCATATCTTCAACAATAGCGATTACGCGGCTGTTGATCAGGGTGGTGGCCGCGGCGGCAGCTTCGGGGCCTATGCCGGGATGCACAATGGTGGTGGTTACCTTGAAGGTTTTCGACGGCTCCTCGCCCTGCGATTCCGATTTGAATTCGGCTTTGCTGGGCAGGTGGTCATAGCGCTTGAATTTTTCGCCCTCGGCCAGGGTAAAGGCTCCTTCGTAGGTGGCTGAGGTGGGACGGCCATATTCGTCAACGGGCAGCTTGGGCCAGCCCAGAATTGACGATACGGGTATCAGGTACGCGCTGCGCTTGATACCGGGGGTTACTGGCACACCCTCGCAGCGTCTCAGCTCCAGTAGGGTGGCGAAGCATGATTTTGGATCTTTTGCCATATTTTTTTGCGTTTTGAGGGTTAGGCTGCGGTAAAGTCGACAATGCGCAGACGGCGCGGGTCAATGGTGCGGAACTGGAAGCCAAGCCACATATCCGAGGCCATGCTCAGCTCGTAGTGGTTCTTGCGCATGATGTCGGTGCTGGTGGCATCGCCCTGGTTGTAGCAGCCTGCAAGCAGGTTGCTTGTCTGGGTGATGATGGCCTTGTTGGTGCCGTCAAGTTCGGGCAGCCCTACAAGTGTAAGCTTGCGACCGCTGCCTTCTACGAAGGGTTGATCGTACTGGGTGTTGTAGCTGATGCCGTTGTGGGTCAGCAGGTACGATTCGTTGTACTTGTCGGCAAAGTCGCTCGAGCACAGCATCACGTTGTTCTCGCGGCGCATGAAGTGGTTCATCGAGAACAGTATTTCCTTGGCCACATCTACGGCGTTGGCATTGGTTACTTCATCGGTAAACTTGAAAAGGTTGCCCTTAGCTTCTGTGATGTTGCCGGCTTCGATTTCCTTATCGGCAATGGTCAGCAGGCCGTCGCACAGGTCCAGGGTGGTATCGCCCTCGGCGTTGCGCTTGCCGGTAAATGCGGCCTGTGCTATGTGCTGGCCGCGTGCCTTGACAATCTGGGCAAGCACAAGCAGCGTGGTGCCGGCTTTCTTTATGGCCTCGGTAATTACGGGGTCGTCATAGCCCAGAGGAATGTCTATGTAGTCTACGGGCGAGAAGGTTTCTACCACGTTGCCTTGGAAGGTCTCTATCTCGCGGAAGTCTATGTCTACTGTGGCCGCTGAGCTGCGGTCTTTCTTGAACGGAGCAAACTGGCTTTGACCGCTTATTGAGCCGAATCGGCGTTTGCCGCGCAGGCCGTTAACGGTCTGGAAGTACTTCAGTACGTCCTGGGCTGCGCGGATGGGGAGTTGCGCAAGGACTTTGTCCCACTTGATGCAGGTCTTTTTGTAGTCCTCGAGCATTGCTTCGGTAATTTTGATTTGTACGTCTGCCATAGGAGAGAGAGTGTGTTGTTGGTTGTTACGGAATCATTTTCAGCAGGGCTTCGGCCACCTTGTCTGCGTCGACTTCGTCCTCGGCCTTTTGCTGTACTTCGGTGGTCTTGTCTGCCGGTTCTTTCGCAAGATCATTGATTTTGCCTTCGAGCTCAGCTATCTTGCTGTCTTTTTCGGCAATCTTGGCTTCGAGGTCGGCGAAGGCTGTTTCTTGCTCGGCAAGTTTGCCTTCAATCTTGTCGGCCTGGTCCTCGGTAAGGGTCAGGCTACCATCGGCCACGGCAACCGCTGCTCCGAGCAGCGCCGCGAGCTTGGTTAGTGTTTTTGCCATTGTCTTCTGGGGTTGTGCGGCCTCGGTGCTGTTTTCGGCTACCTTGGCTGCGGGTTTTGTTGAAAATAAGTTGAATAGTCGTTCGAGGATCGTGCCTTTCTTCACATTAATGGGCGGCAGTGGAATTCCGGCATCGGCCAGCACTGTGGCCATAGTGTCGGTAAGCTCGGGCTTCTCGTCTTCAGGATCGTTGGTGATTTCATCAACGAAGCCCCATTCTTTGGCTTCTTTGGCTGTAAGCCATGCGCCCTCCTGCATCAGCTGCAGCAGTTCGTCCTTGGGCTTCTTGCAGCGCTTGGCATACATGCCGGCGATGCAGCCGTCGATGGTGTCATTATCCTTTTTCTGCTTCTCGAGCTCGGCTATATGGGCCGCCAGTTCATCGGCGTTCATATAGTCCCACTCCAGCACCAGCGACATGCACTTATGCACCAGGAACAGCGCATCCGCATCTATGCTGATGTGCTTGGCGCCCATGGCCGCTATCGTGGCTGCCGAGGCGTTCATGCCCACATAGTGGCAATGTACATTGCCGTGGAGTCCGAAGAGTGATGAAATAGAGAGTGCCGTCGCTACATCGCCCCCCAATGAGTCTATCAACACGTGTACCTCGCTGTCCTTGTGCTTGTCAAGGACATAGTTAACCATGTCGGCATTGAAATCCCAATATCCGACACGGCCTTTGAGGAAGAGATTGTAATTTTTTGGCATAGCTGTCGTTGTCTATGCCGCAAATTTACGCCCCTAAATCGGTGAGTTAAAAGACATCCCGCGGTTCTGATTATTGTTTGTCCACAACTATCAGGCAGGTTTTAACCATTGTTCCTGAGTCTTTAAATGAGCCGTCAGCGATGGGCGACATAGAACCGCCATACTTTTCTACCAAAGCTCTGAGTTCTGTATAAGGTTTATCTTTCCGAAACATAGCGGCCGAGGATGCAATGGCTACCACCTTTCTGCGAGCTATATTGATAGCATGCCTTATGTGTCGAGCGTCCTGAGACTTGCAGAACGGCGGGTTCATGACTATTACATCATATTCTTTTGTCGGAGTAAACTCCATAAAGTCGGATCCTACCACATTGAAACCATTTTCAGTGAGATATGCGGCATTTTCAGGATTTAGCTCCACACAGTCAGGGGCTGGCATATACTTGGCAATCGCACCACGACCGGCGCTCGGCTCAAGACATGTTTCGTCCGGGCGGATGTCTGCGATGGCTACAATCTTTTTAGCGAGATTGTCCGGGGTTGGAAAAAATTGGTATAGGACTTTGTCGGCCACGTATTCTCCGGATGCGATAATCTCTGAGATAATGTCACCCACATCCTCTTTGAATACAAATGCTTTTTTTGATGAGGTCCATTTCCCTCCGATGGATTTCAAGAGCTTTGATACTTTTTCATATAATTTGCGGTCGAGTTGCGCCGGAAGTTGAAGACTGCTGCCATTGATAGTACAGTTTTGCAGAACAGTTATTACAGAGGATTCGATTTTCATATTATTGGATTTTTAAGAGTCTTCGTATTGTACTTGTTATATCGTCAATCATGGAGATTGTTTCAGAATCTTGAGGCAGATTCTCAAGCATTTCTTTAAGTTTCTTTAGTGATTCTGCGGTTTCTCGCATGTAAGCTCTCCGGTCTTTACGCTCTTGGTCAATCACTTCTATAAGACGCCTCCATGAGAGGCAATCTTCTTTTTTCCCTTTATAGGCTAATATAATGCTTGCAATAGATGTGAGCCTGCTCACCAGCCATTCTTGCATATAGAGGTCGGGCAATGTAAATCGGATCTCCTTAAGTACATCCGGTTTGAGTTTACATTGAAACCCTAACTGCACATCGTCTCCTTTATCAGGGATTGCCTCAAGGATAAGCCGCGAGACCATAGCCATAAGATATTGCCGCGAGACATCTTTCTTGGGGCGGATTGCACATACATGGCCTGACAATAAAGCGTTAGGATGGGTATTCAATCCCATTTTGCCAAGTGTTCCTACTATGGATATAAGTATATCTCCCGGTTGAGAGAACACCGGTTCTTTCAATTCAGCATCGCACCATCTTGAGGGAACAAACCGGCCTGCTTGCAAATCCGATGCTCCTACGATCAGCGGATAGCCCAGGCCTTCATTGTTGGTTTTTTTCTTGTCTATATTTTTGCCTGCGATTATATCGCAGCAATCTCCTAATCTGACTATAATATTTTGTGGGTTCATAAAACGCAGGGGAGTACCGATTTTTGGGCTATGTGGCTTATTTTGTAGGTGCGGGCTGCAGCTGTCCTTCCCGGCTCGCCTGCCGATTCGTTGTATTCAATTTTGGGGAATCGTCCTTCTCGCGAGCCTATCAGATATTGTAACCCGTCAGCTGTTGTCACCACAAAGGCCAGGTTCACACCTTCGGGCAGGTGATGTATGGTGGTGAATTCGAGTGTCGACTTTTCCTGTCGCACCCCGTTTACCTTTGTTCCCTCCCATTGCAGCGTAGCGCGACCGCTGTACTCTATCTTTTCGCTTGGTGCCGTAACGGCTACCACGCACCCGCATATCGAGTGCAGCATTACTCCGGCCTGAAGGTCGGCACATCTTACGATTTCTATTTTCCGGATGCCCGGCAGTGTTCTACAGCTCATGGTGTGTGCTTTGTACGGTTTGTGCGCTTTGTGCGCTTTGGTAATTTTGCCGTCTGAAGTAAACGATATTTAACGATATTTAACTCAATTTCCCTTGACTTTTTTTGCGCATCCGCAGATACATTTGCCGCAGAGTCTCCCAGTTTGTTTCGCTGCGTTCTATCCCGTGCTTGTCCATAAAGTCATATATGATGTCGGTAATCTGCACGTCATGCCCGAAGAGCTCGCCAAGCTCCATGTACATCTGCGACCGGAACAGCCTTTTGCAGGCCGACACAAGTGCTGCACGGCCTGATTCGCTCAGGTAATTCCTCGACGCCGGATTGATGCCCTTGAAGCTCGGCACTTCCACCGGCAGCATACCCGGCTCGGGCTTCTCCACGTAGCCTCGTGGCGGCTGACGCAACAGACTGTACAGCACGGCCTGTGGTGCCGAGCCGCGTTGAAATACTACTCGCTTGCTGTCCTCATCCCAATAGTGATGACGCAGCCATTGGTCAAGGTAGGCCGGGGCCTGTATGTAGATCGTGTATTGCGACATGTCAATGTGTGAAATATGAGTCGATTAGCCACTGCGAAGTTACAAAAAATTCTGTAAACGTTTGAGTTTACATTCATAAATTGATTGATGATTCATAAAATATTTCTGAATTTTTGTCCGGGTAGGTGCATTTTTACTGTGCATTCGTGCGCTTTTGCACTACTCGCAATATATCAGCTATTTACAACCGTACTTTTTTCATTAAAAAAGTGCGCCGCAGTGTGCGCCCTTTTCCCAAATTTGTACATCCGTACATTCGTGCGCAAAAGTGCAAAAAAAGTACGGTACTTAATTCGCTGATTTACAATTGTAAACAGCCATTCTGCACGAATGTACTCTTTTTTCTACTTCATTACACACAAGAAAAAAATAAATTATAGAAATTGTTTCACGTGAAACATAAATCTCTATGTTTCAACGCATTATCCCATACAATCAACGCACAGGGGTGGGGACGGCTGCGTTCTCCCCCGCGCCCCCTCCTGCAGGTTTCGGACTCCGTGCCCGGGTACTTTTGCACGGTTGCACCCTGTTCCCGATTGCTTTCTTCCGGGGGTGCAAGGGGGTTGAGACTTCAGCCACTACAGTAGTGTAACTAACTCAAAGGTTAAATACTTGCATATACTCTTGACATTGCCTAACTTTGCATGTATAATACCGCGTTTTTGTGCATACACATACATGAAAACGTATATATATAAGGCAATCCACATAGGTTCAATACAAGATATTTGATAGTCATCGCCTTCAGGCGCTATTGACTGAAAGGAAATAGAATGGTTTGCTACTCCGAAAAGAAGCAACCAAAAGCGGCGCACCGTTGTGATAACGATGCGCCGCTTGCTTTTAGATACCGTCGACTCCGATTTGTTCAACGGAGACTTGCGACTGTTATTCGCTCGCTTCGCTCCGGCCCAGCAGCCACCCCACCTTGTGGTCAATCACACAAGTCTTGTAGCCAAGCCAGCTCATGGCTGCCGCTACTTCGTTCAGTTCTATGTCTACCATGTCGGCCAGATCAAGGATGATTTCCTGCGATGTGCGCACTTCCATGCCCTTGACATTGAAGTTGTCCCGGTTCATCGGGCGGTAGCCTGCCAGATACCCCGCTATGATGTCGGTATAGGGCGGTTTTAAATTGAGTGATTCTTGTTCGTCCATAGGGATATTGTTATTAAAAATGAATTCGTCGATGCGAGCGCGGAGGCGATGGAGATCCGGCATTTCGTTAAGGGCGAGAGTGCCCAGAGAATAACCGCCGGCTTCGGCCCGGATAACAGGATGCAGAATTACGCGTCCGGAATCATCGTCATCAAAAGCGTCTATATCGATAGTGATGACGGGGATAGGAGTAAGGCGGCTCATTTATCACCTCCTTTCTCGAGTATATGGCGGATGCCACCTGCATGCTGTATGCGTTCAGAGCAAACGGGGCACACGACCCGGTAATAATGAACGGTGTTTCGTTCAGGCGCGCCTACCGGCAGGAGGTGATGTAGTGAGCAACGGATGTCAATTGGGGCACCGCACATTTCGCAATTATAGTCAGCGATGCGCAGGCGTTCGCTTTTGCAAAGGTGGCGCTTCTTTGAGCGACCTGCAGAGCGTTTATGCAGTCGGTGACGTGTGATGTAAATGCGCCAGCCGAAGAAGTTGAAAACGCGGTAGTTCTGAGGTACGGGATTCATAGCTCACCTCCTTCCTTTGGCATGGGCATGAGAGTGGCGCGGATAGCCCACACTATACCCCAGGGGAGTGCCCAAAGGCAGTCCGTGGCAACAGCTTTGCCGGCGGCGGTGCTGTCGGTGATTGTAAGATTGTGCCACCATACAGCGCAGATAAGAACTGCAGCCACGGCCATAGCCGCTTTTTCGCAGAACAGGGCGCGGAGGATGTTCCGGGGCGTACAGATGCACTTTGCCCGGCTCCATGCCATCGAGAGGGCGTGGGAGAGGCGGCGGCCAATGGTTAATGACTTGCGCAGAGATAGCGCGTTGAGAATCACTACGGGCGAGTTAGAGCGGCGCCCGGGCGCTTTGAATAGAATGGTTTGATACATGAT
>CAJUKX010000023.1:25397-42298 GCA_910586975.1 uncultured Muribaculaceae bacterium
CGGGCGAGTTAGAGCGGCGCCCGGGCGCTTTGAATAGAATGGTTTGATACATGATGTTTGACTATCATGGGTTATAGCATTTAGGCAGACATAAAAACGGCTACCTTTCCGTTGCTATAACCCATGATAGTCTGCCCCTAAGGGAGGTATTATGAAGTTCGGAAAGGTAGCCGTAGAGGGCTACTGTATGTCTTGGTCACGACACGAATGTCGGGAGCAAAATGGCATAAAAAATGCCCGGCAATGTCGAGCGTCTAAACCTCCGCTCATGGTGACAGACTTACTGTCGTGGGTTATAGCACCACAAAGATACGACAAGTAAGGGACATTGCCAAATATTTTTGCATAAAAAAATTATTTTCTTTTTACCACCATACCTGTTGCGATTAGTGTATAACCTTTTTTGCTTGTTGGATCTCGTTGAATATTGAGATTTAACACATAATCACCGCCGGCAGCTTTTGCGGCTTGTGCCATATATTTTATTATAGATTCGCTTGTTGCATTAGCGTAAGATTTCTTACTTGTTGACGATGGGCTGCCATAGAGGTCATCATCTACTTGTTTTTTAGGAGTATAGTCGTTATTGACAGAAATTTTCTTAACCTCAACTTGTCCGCTTTGTTCAATAACAATAAGCGAGCCAATTGGCTCATAGTCAAAGTTGACGGCATCCGATTCTGTCATCTGTACGCCATACAATTCGGCGGCCGGGCGATAGTCTAACAGCCCAACATACACAGCATGCTTTGGGAGGCAGCTGGTCATCATCACGAGAAGTGAAACGATAGTGAAAAATATTGATTTTTTCATTGAATATAGGATTAAGTTTATTTGCCGAATTTACGGTAAAGATGTTGAAATAAAAATAATTTACAGGAAAATCTATTTTTCTTGAGTGTTGGATTTTGAATATTCCTCTATCTGCCGTAGCAAATAGATGATGTTGTCAAGACGGTCAACAATGACAGCTGTTAAGAGTATGAATACTCCTAAGACTATGCCAGATATCAAGATGAATGGATTATCAAGGAATGAGCCGAGGACAATGGATAAAAGAATAACTATCATCCCTACTAGCCCAATACTCGATCTTTTACGTGGTTCTTTTTCCATATTATTTAAGTATTTAGCATCTCTATAAATTCGCTTTCATCTATAATTTCTATCGGACAGCCAGCTGCACGATATTTCTCTGCGGTTTTCATCTTACCGCTAAGCCCTTTTTCGCCCACAACGCGCAAATCTTGAACTCCGACAACAAGGAAGTCTGTGTCTTTTGTAAGGCGTTCCGGAGCGTTTCCGCCTATCTTCACAACTGCTGCTCTCGCATCGTTGCGCGTCATGGCCTCCATCTTCCCGGTAAAGACTACATCCATACCGAACAAAGGATTGTCGGGTTGTGCAGCTATGGCCACACCCGATGGGTCGAAGACTTGTTTCTTCCGGGCTGAATAGTCGCGGATACAGAGTGAGGGGGTGAAAGCTTCCTGGGCTATGAGGCCTGGCTTTATCTTATGACTGTTCAAGAACTCAACGATGTTTTCTTCTTGAACATCTGAGAGACTGCGCAGCGCAAGTTCGCACCAGCGTTTGGCTATACCAACCGGGTCTTCGCTATAGATGCAGTAGTTGTAAAACTTGTAGCTGAGGTAGTCTAAACTGTATGAAACAGCATCTATAGTTCGGCGGCAAATAGCTTTGGCGTTACAGTAAGTAATTGGAGCAAAGTTGATACCCAGGCGGGTGAGGGTGCCATAAAGTGAACGGGCTGAGCTCCCCTCGGCTGAAGACACGGCTATATCAAACTTACTGAAGATTGTCTGAATCCGTGGCCATTGTGAGCTGAATGGCTCGAAGGATTCTACTTGTGAGGATGTGATGCCCGACATCACCATCACGAAAGGTGCTTCAGGGTTCAGAAAGAACTCTTGGGGTGACTCAGCTTGCCCATCAACAACAGGTATTATAACGAGATGGCAGATGCTGTTCTGCGTCTCGTTAACGTTTTCAGCATGAAAGAATATGAATGATGGATTCATAAGATTAGAATGGTTTGTTTTGCCGCAAATATACGACAAATATGTTACAACGCCAAACAAAAAAACATGACGGTAAAGGTAAAATGTTATCGCTAACCCTTTGCCAGAAATTTAAGCCGTTTGATTAACGTTTTAGCAGTAATCACGTCCTTGTTTACTGCCTTTGCAAGTTGTAGCATGGCCAACCGGAACCGAACAGATTCAGCTGTAAAAGAATTAGGAGCGATTCGGCACATTTCACGTTCCTCAGATGTAACTATTTTTTTACTCATAGTCGCAAATTTAGCTATTATTTTCGGTATAAAAAAGCCCCCGCCGGGGTGGGCGAGGGCGTGTCAAGACCAAAAAGTCGAAAGGTGTTAATTAATCAGACGAAATGAACTTGACTTAATTCTGTTCCAAACGAGTGGAGTGCTTGGTTGATTTTCTCAACGGTACGTGGAGATGGGTTGCGATGACCGGTGATGTAGTGCGAGAGCTGCCCCTGGGCCACGCCTGTAATACGTGACAATCCGGCAAGGGTGAGTTTGCCGCTATAGTAGGCAAGAAATGAGGCGAGGTCGTAGGAGAACTCAAATTGAAGCTCGGCCACTTCCTCGGGGAAGTCAACACGGAAAGCTTCAACCACGGCCATAAAATCGTCATGTGCCTCTTTTGCAGTAGCACCCTCGCCGATAGCGTTAAATGAGAGCTTGTTATCATCGGGCATATATGCGCTATATATACCGTCCTTAGCGCGTTCTATAAATACTCTTATTGTCTTCATATCTCTTGTTTTTTAAGAGAGAGGGACCGGGGTGCCAGCCCCTCTCTTCGTTTTTACTTTTTCTTTTCGAGTCCTGCCGAGCGGAGGATTGATTTTAGTGTTCCTGATGCAACTTCGTGCATTAAGTGATTGCTCGTTGTGAACTTTTCGCCTGTCTGAGGATTGAGCCAGAGCCTATGTCCGGCTCGTTGCTCGCTCAGCTCAATCATCCCGGCTTTGCGGAGGATTCTGTGGAGTTCTTTGTATTTCATTTTCGGTCTCTGATTAATTAACAATACAAAGTTAATGATATTATTTCTAATATCAAAATTATTTTGTAAAAAAATATTCATTGCAGGGCATATTTTTACTTTGGAACCGGTGGAATTGGCATCCAATGGGTGACTTTCAAGCCCAAACGTCGTTTTATCTTTT
This sequence comes from uncultured Muribaculaceae bacterium, assembly GCA_910586975.1. GTDB lineage: Bacteria > Bacteroidota > Bacteroidia > Bacteroidales > Muribaculaceae > CAG-873. Next base: position 28,620 of record CAJUKX010000023.1, read on the forward strand.
CATAAAAGGAAAAACCACCAAACTCAGCCATGTAGTAAAACACCCCGAATTCGGCTGTAAACCTGCCTGTCTTGGCGGATTTATAATAAACCCTGATAAGCACCGGCGTGCAGTCCTCCGGCTCTGCCTCGCCAACCTTATGCCAGGGCGAAGGTGTCGCCATCTTTCGCGGTGGGGGTGGCGGTTGTGATAGCCTGATTTCTGGAAGCTCTCCCATGACTTAGAGGAATAAAGACGGCTGAGGATTCAGCCGTTCAGAGCGAAGCTTGGCCAACGATTCCTCGGCTTTCTTCTTTCGGTTCTTGGCTTCCTTCTCGTCGGCAATGGCGCTGTTGATCTTCTTCAGGAGTTCAATTTCGGCATTGTTTGTTTCGATGGTGCGCCGCATCGACCCCGTGAAATGCTCATAAAGCACCTCGTAGCACTCGCGGCGGTAAAGGATAACTGCATCGCGAGCCGACTCGGCAACTTTGCCTGGGTTGATGGTGGCCAGCCATCCATAGACGTAGCGAAGCTGCAGACAGCACATTTCTCGGATCTTCCCATCGGCGGCAACTGTGGGGATAATCCCCATAGTTGGAGCAAGAAAATCATCATCTGAGATTTTTTCATGTTGCGTCTTGTAATCGATGCCTATTGCATCGCAGATTGGCTTGATAGGAACGTAAATTTCCCCATCATGATCAACGGCCACGATTTCTACACCGTTGATTTTTGTGATTGCATTTGTCATTTTTGTTATAAGAATAAATTAGGGAATATTTGTCGAAACAGGCTACCATTCGGGGCGTAGCCATTGAAAGACTTATCGGCTTTAATCAGCTTGAATTCCCTGTTGTTGTAGGTGGTGGTGCAGTATTCCATTACATTTTCTGCGCCCACGTATCGGCCGTTTATTCTTAGAGTATAACGGCCGTGGCACAGATTGACTTTTGAAGGGTCGACTTCGACTGTAAGGCACACGTCGAAATCGACAATGCCGCTCAGTTGATGCTTCCGCTTCTCCGGGGATTCCACAAAGAAGCAGAAGCCAACAGCCGAGCTTGCCGCATAGCCGCGATATGCACCGTGGTCTTTATAATTGACGAGAGTTTCCCCTGCCATATATTTGTCATACTCGGCTTGCGAGCAAAAGCGGTGAAGGATCATTGTTCAGTTATCAAGTTTGTCAGATAAAGCTATAAGAACGCCCAATGAAACGAGCAGCGGCATAGAAGCGAGTTCTTGGCTGTTGTTAACAGATTCTGTAATATCTACATCTTCGACTTCGTTAACGACATCAAGAAGCTTCTCATAAACAGTTTCATTCATTCCGGATAGAGAAGCGGCCTGAAGGACTGCGGTTTTTGAAATTTCAATTGTTACTTTCATAGTATTCAGTCAGGATTTTGCGTATTTCGTCACCGTTTTTGCCTTTTTTTCTCAGCTCTGCCACGCGTGCGCAATTCGCATTAGTGTAGTCGATAAACGACTGCGAGAAAGTCTTGTGAGCAAACAGTGTCATAGCTCCGTAGATAGCGGCTGCTGTTTGGAGATCGTCCTCCATGATTGCACTCACACATTTTGCGATCTTGTTGACAGGGCCTGCATAGTGAATATAATAATTGCCGGTTTTATCGTCTGACAGTGCTACTGCAGCGGCTCGGTTCTCGAGGTCGGCCTGAGACCATGCCTCGATTTTGATAATAGTATTGAAGCTTCTGTGTTCATTGTTTTTTTATTGGTTTAGGTTTATAACCACACCAGCAGCACACGCCATCGGCGACTGCCGGAGCATAGTTCTCGCGCTTGCACTCGGGGCAACGGAAGAGTAGAATGGTGCCGTCGGCATACCATTCTACTCCGTTGCTACGCTTTATCGGCTTCATTATGGGATGCGGTCCGGTTCTGAGATGTTGAAGCAGTCCTCGACATGCACCTCCGAAAAGCCGTCAGCTTTCAGATTTGAGATTGTGTTTTCGATTCGACGTTCGAGAGCTTGACCGTTTTCGACGGCGAAGATCCGGCACTCACGAATATTGAATTCGGACTTACGTGCCATAGAGAAAAATACTTTGAAAATCATATATCTATTTTTAGATTAGGTTGAACTCCTCATCTACGAGCCAGTATCTCAAATCCCTTCATTAAATCGTTAAGATATTGATGAAGCATGTAAGCTACTTGTGGAGTTTGTCCCAATTGTTGCAGCATGTGATAAACTGCGGTTTGATAACCGTTGAGAAATGCTCCGCCCATGTGCTTCTTGCCTTGGGCTTCAGCATCTTTCTCATAGGCCACTGCCATTCTTGTGAGCTGGTCAGCAAACAGTTCTGAGAAGTCCATAGTTACTTGATACGACGTTTAGCTACGTATGACAGTATCATCAGACATAAGCCCAGAAAGCCAAGTGCAAGCAGGACGAGCAGCACCGGGATCCACGCCGGGGCGGTTATCCACCACCAAGACCAGGCAAGGAGACCGCAGAGTTTTAGAACCAGAAAGGCCAGGAAGGTGGCAACGGCCACTATGAGGATTATTACCGTTGCGGTTGATGTTTGTTTTTCGTTCATTTGAGTTTATTTAGTGTTTATGCCGGCGTAGTTTTCCACGCCGTTAGTGTTGTATACCATTTGCCGTTATACTCACGGCTTTCTGCATCTACGTCCACGGTATAGGTGGCTCCCACCTGTAGATTGAATTCGTAGACACGTTCATTCATAACCGTGAAGGCTATTTTCTTGGGGTAGTGTTCTTGGGTCTCAAGAACATATTCACGTTTGCGCCATGCCTTACCGGCTTGGCTTGTGCCGCTTACCTCGGGGAGTGCGACAATGATTTTTCCTTTAATTTGCATTGTTTCTGATTTAGTTTATTGGTGTTATCATATCTTTTTCATAATCGTATTGTTTGCCGTCGATGATCAAGGCGTACTCGTCGCCGCGCTCATACTCGGAACGGGTCAATTCGGTTACGGTAAGCATGAAGATACTTTTTTTGTTCATTTGATTAATTTTATTTGTTGATAACTGTATACCACAATGCCATTTCTGCCATCGGGGAGGGTTTTATCGTAAGTTACTGTGAGAAGTTGGAGGCCTTGCCACATTTCTGTGTCTGTGACAGTACCAGTGAGGTCTTCGCCCCAACCCGTTAGAGTTGCCGACACGACAACACGGTCACCGATGTTAAAAATTGGGGCGCTCATACTCGGAACGGGTCAATCATGTTGCGGTAAACGTGAAGATACTCCCGGACGCAGTAGAACATGAAGTTGTCGAATAAGTGCCACTGCGCGGCATCCCAATCGCCGAATAGCGCATGGCCAAAGTGAGAAACCACTGGATTATCGACGGAGAAGAATGATGAGAACTCCAGCGGAACGAAACGGCGAACAGCAGAGGCAAAGTGCAAGAATTGATAAGCCGGAGTGTTAGTGGTTATTAAGACATAAGGAGCTATTTCCCTTTCAAGAATCAATTCAGGACGGCCTACTCTGGCGATTCTCCACTCTCCGGGACAAATGGGATAGAAGCGGTCTAATTTAGCCTGACTCAGCTTAATGTCATCAAACACGGCTACGGTAGTGTGTTCATCAACAGCGCTGAGGATAAAATTGCCGGAAGTTCGATTAATTTTGCCGTCCAGAAATGCTGGATTGCTTAATTCCGCTATAGCACGGCAGAAAAGACTTTTCCCGTTTGCGCATGCTCCTTCGTCTTCGTTACAGCAAACAAAGCTACGAGAGCGCATGCCGCCGCGCGGGAGGCTGTTGCACAGCATGTAGCCGATGGCTGTACATTTGAGAATCATCGAAGTATTGGTTGTGCTGGTCAGGCTAAGGAATTTGTAAAATTCGTTGTGTTGACCGATGAATGTTGTTGGGTCGTCTTCGGGAGTGAAGTTGCGGTCGAGTGCAACATCTCCCGGGGCATTGGATGCCGAACGAGATATTATCATCTCGCCGTCGACCTTGATTGTCACTGAGCAGTTTTGAAAGTGGAAACGAGCTGCAATAGAATGGTTGTTCATTTGTTGAAAGGGATTAATTGAGTGTAGTTATTTTGTCGTTGACATAGTCGTATAGTTTGCCGTCGATAATCGATGCGTACTCGTCGCCGCGCTCATGGGCGGTGAAGGTGCAGAGGTCTACGCGGTCGAACTTGCAGCCAAGGGCGGTCGCTACGTCCTGGATAGAGCCGATAGATGCACGGCCCGAACTGGCGACACGGATAAAATACCCCTTGGGATGCTGTTCGATGATTGAGAATTCGGCCGGGATTGTGGCTTGGTCAACAACGGCCTCGGTGGCCGGCATTGGCTGTGCTGAGATGTACTCGACTGACTGAGTGCAGCCGGCAAGGGCAACAGCGATCAGAATGGTTAGTTTGTGTAGCATAGTGATATTTTTTAGAATAGTTCTGCTTGGATAAGACGGGATTCTGCCCGGGTGATTGCGTCGCGGGTTTCCGCTTGGAAATACGAGAGGTACAGCCGCATGAAGCCTATGGCGTAGAGTTGTGATTCGCGTTGAGAATTGAACAGCCCGTTTTCGGCCGAGGTGCGCAGCATAGATTGCCGCCCGTTTTTCCAGTATACCATATAGCCATACACCCAGTGTCCGTCAGGAAGTTGAGAGGTGTGTATAAAAATGGATTCGTCGTTGCTGTCTGTAACCTGCCAGGTGGACTGAGACTCTACCGGGGCAACATCCTCAAGGCAGTCGGTTTTAAGATATTCGTAAGGATTTTTGCTCATCGTACAACTGTTTTATGCGGTTAAACTTGTCGCGGAACACTTTTGATATATCCATCATGTCTATGGCATTATGACGTGATTTAAGAGTGGATACGCGGGAGCGATTCAACACCAAGGAGGTTGCTTCATCTGTGGCGCCGTCATGCGACAACAGCAGCGTGATAAGCATCCGGGCCTCTACAGCAGGCCATTTGCGGCTTGGCGAGAGGATAGTTGACTTGGAGATTCCGGTGACGCTACTGACCACCGAGATAGCGAGTTCGTTATTATACATGATTAGAATGGTTTTAGTTCTTTTTCTTTAGTGGGGGAGAATACTGTAAAATACTCGGCGCCACCGCTCTTGTCATCCTCGCCGATGAAAGATTCATCGGGATGAAGCGGCTTCCAGTCGCTGTAATACATTTTATCAGCATTAGGCCGGTTAGTATTGAAATCGTAGCCCTTGAATTTACAGTAGGCTTGTATTTTGCCCTTGAAGTTAGTGCGGGTAACACCGTGTCCCGCAGGGCCGCCGGCGTATTCAAAGAAGCTTGCAACGAGGTCGGCGCGCTTTTTCCGATCGTTGAGATTGGAGCCTGAAGGGTCGAAGTATTCTTCAGCCCATTGATAAAGCACCTCTGACATTTCTTGTCGGAGTGTGCGCAACTCGATATTACGCATCGGTGGTTGAACCGCGCCCTGACCTTCGCGCGCCCAGCAGTTCTCAAATGAGCGTAAGTAATACATCACGCATTCGGCCATAAGGTTGTCGAAGAGATTCCATTGTTCCGGGCTCCAGTCATCGAAGAACATGTGGTGGAAGTCATCTACAATGGTATGCTCGGGATTATACCAGGTTGAAAACTCCATGTAAGAGATACGGCGTTTCGTGGCGGCCTCGTTGGCCTTGTTTATGGCGTGGTTTGTTGTAATCAGTATCTTCGGAGAGTCTTCGAGGGGGATGCAGTAGCGGTCTTTGCCCTTCGGGTTGACATACATGGGGCCTGTGACCATGGCAAAAAGGTTCTCGAACGAGAAATTAGTCTTGACGTCGTCGATAAAGATATTTCTCGTAGCCTTGGTTACGCCGGATAGCAGGAATTCATCGTCGCGCTTCATTTGCTTCCCGTCAATGAAAAACTGGTTGCAGATTCGGCCGATGGCGTTGCCGACTATAGACTTACCGGCACCACCGTGGCTCTGGCCGACCTCACTCATGAGGTGGTCTTGAATTACCACGGCCTTGCGTTCTGAAGCATATTTGTAGTCGCAAAGCAGATAGCCAAGGGTTGTAATCTTATTGACTATGTGGTGAATCCATTCAAAGGTTTCATCATCAGACAGGGTGCGTTCACCACCCGCCGGGAAGAAGTTGTTGGATGTGTTAATCAGGAAGTGCAGGAATTCGCAACTGTTGGCGGCATCGGTATATTCGATGTAGAAGCGTCCGTCCTCCATGCGTATGTCTTTGATTATAGGCACACGCTTGAACTTGCGCGGCACGATACGACTGCGCCACACTTGATTTATGGGCTGGTCAGGAGTTATAGAGTTTGCGGTAATCTCCACCTGCCCGTTATTGTAGTAGGTGCGCTGCACTCCGGAGGAGAAGTTGTTGAAGTCGTCCGACATGATGGCCAGGTTCTCAAGCTGCTTGTCAGCCATAATCGTGGCCAGGCGTTTGGCAAAGAACTGCAGTACGATGTCGCTCTTACAGTTGGCATTGATATATTCGCGGATAAAGTCGCGTACTTCGTAGGGCGCAATGCGGTCGATAATACCGTTATCCATGCGGATAAACTCAAAGCCGGAGGCTTCCTCATCACTATTGCGCAGGCGGTAGAAACCGCTTGCACCGAGGAAACGGAAGGCTTCAACATCGTTGAATTCAACTTTATCTTCACCCTTGGAATTCTGGGTGATGGTATAGATGTCGGTGGTAGATGAGTAACGACTCATCGGCACTATCTTGCCGTTTTCAATCTTGTATCGGATTGGCCCGATTTTGAATGTATCGACAGCCGATAGACGTTCCTTGTGCAGCTCGTAGAAGGCCTGCACGTCGTTAAGCAACCAAAAGTCACGGATTTTGGTGTCCGATTCTTCGGTAATCTTGTGGATATTCAGCCATTTACCACGGCCATCGTGCGAGTTCATCGTGTGTTCGATGTCCTCCATCAGCTCCGGTTCGCGACCAAGGAGTGAACCACAAAGCAAGTCGTCGACGCCTTTGTCGCCGTGCTCGTTGACGTTGACGTGCCCCCACCAAATATTCATATTCAGCCCCATGTTGGCGAATGTCTTCATGTACTGGCGGTACTTGATGACAGCTCGCGAGAACGAATTGGGGCGTTTGTCGGCACGGTCGCCGACGATGATATTGCGGTGGAGGTCGTTCCAATCAGAGTCCATTATAAGGACAATGTTTGAAATTGAGCAAGCCACAACAATCTCCTGGATATCCTGCAGTAGACCGGATTCCTGAGAGCCGAAGTTGTTGATACCCTGAATGCCTATTGACAACATACCATGCTTGCAGGCTTTCTCGGCTTTCTTCTCGCCTTCCTGCAAAAACAGTGTGTTGATATGGGCTTTATTTTTGAACAGCCTGCGGATCTTCTCCGGGATGTATACACGGCATGAAGCTCCGGCAGGGGTCTGATATTTCATTTCCTTACCGTCCGGAGACTTATGAAGCGCAGGATTTGCCCATCGTACTCTCACATAAGGACGAGGGCGGCCAGATCCTTTGCCTATATAAGTCATGGGGCGGCCATGCAGGTCGTAGTAGTAGATGAGCATGTCACTCCCGCTTTCGTCCGGAGTGAATTTCTCATCCACGCGACCGGGGCGGAATGGCGAGCGAAGAGTTTCCTGAGAGCCCTCGAGGGTTGTGGCCATTACGTCCTCGACGGACAGGCCGCTTCCCTCGAGCTGTGAGCCGCAGAACGATGAGCGGGTGGTCTTGACCGCAGTCTGCACCGCTTCTTCTTTTTTACGCTCGTTAGGGGTGAGGATTATGCCACCCTGACGGGCAGTTTCTTCAAGGGCATCGAGCCAGTTGTTTTTAAGATCTATGCCCGCGTAATGAGCGACTGCCTCTATTGGTCCGCCAAGCCGGAATTGACATGCGTGGCAGTATGCGAAATTTTTGTCGCCCTTGTGGATAACATTGAATTTCTTCTTACCACAAGCCGGGCACTCCATTTCGACTGTTGCCTTATGTTGATTACAGCCCGGAATGAGAAGGCGGATATCAAGAGCTTTAACCCGGTCAACCTCCCATCGATCATATTTAAGATTGGTATTCATGAGAAAAGGTTGTGTTGGGCGGCATACTTGACGAACTCACTCCTGGTGTGAGTGTCGGTTCGCTGATAAGCATGGCGTATGTGATTGTGAATGGTGTGAGGAGATAGACATAATTTGTCCGCGATATACTTTACATCTTTGCCCTGGAACCAAAGGCGCATAACCGGCAATTCGGCCGATGAAAGCTTGTGATCGAATTCCGGACGACAAACAACACATTCGAGCTTGCATTCGCCGCGAAGAGGGCAGGGGACGAACTCAAATGTACATTCGGCCGTATCTGAAACGTCCGGAATATTGTCGAGCTGCGCGAAGTTGCAGCGTACGAAACGCAAGACGATGCGGTAGCGGAAATACCTCTTGTTAGGGGAACATCCTTTGTACTGCTCACATAGAGCGGCGTAAGCCTTCGGGTAGAAAGTAGATATAATCTCGGTCATGCCGTCGATAATTTCGGTGCATGATTCGGACAATCGGCAAAAATCACCGTCATGACGATACCAAACCTCATTCTCGTAGTTGAAGAATTCTATATTAGTTAATGGCCTTTCCATGTCATTTTATTCAACTTTCGCAGTTAATGAATATGTTTTTGCCTAAAGCCTCGCTAATTTTGTCACGCCAAGCGAGGTCGATACAAGTTCGCCCACGTCGCCAATCACTGAGAACGAAACGCGATTTCTTGCATATTTCACGGATATCGCGAGACTTAGCAATTCGTTCGCGGTTTGGCAATGAGCGTAAATAGTTGTCAAGAGCTTCGTTTGCGGTCATAAATTTTCGATTTTGAAAAATAAGTTGTATCTTTACGACAGCAAAGTAACACAAAATATTTCAAACTTTAGCTATATCAGAAGCACTACTGTTATAGATTTAGTATATTTTAACAATAGCCGAATATGAAGCATTTGGGCAGCCTTATTAAAAACCACATAGAAGTCAACAAGTTAGTAAAGAAAACTGTGGCTGAAGAAGTCGGTGTCTCACCGACCTACCTTTCGACTCTGTTTAATCAGGAGTCAATGGATTGTCAGCTCTTTGAGAAGATATGTCACGCCATAGGGCTACACCCTGCTGTAGGTTTTGACGAGCCGGTTCCGGCATCAAAAGTTCTTTCGGATATATATGCGAAGACAGTAATTGGCCCGGCATCAGTCACCATCGGAGAGACCAAAGCCCTTCAAGATTTGTTGGCCGAAAAAGAAAGATTGATTCAGGTTTTGCTTTCCGCGAGCGGAATAAAAATCGGAACAAAAACGGAACAGGAACAACAATAAATTACCCCAAAAAACGGCGAAATATCAGTGTCAACTGAGCTACTGACGGGGGTCGTTATTCCTGTCACCCCGACAAAATTTGTGTAAATGGGTTTGACTCAATAAGTTAAGCCCATTTTACGGTTTTTACCGGAACAACAACGGAACACAAGCATTCCACCTTTACAGCATGTTTCTTTTTCGTAAACGGGTTTTGTTCAGAGAGTTAAGGTCATTTCGTAAAGAAAATAAACGGGACAAAAACGGAACACATACGTTACCGACACTCATTATTGCATGATAACTTTGGTTGGTGGTACTCCATCAATTTTGTAAAATATGATAATTGAAGCAAAGTCTATCTCATCATTATAAATATAATCCAAGTCTCGGCCCCCAAGATAAGTTTCAAAAGGAATTTTATCCTTGAACAACCGGGGTATATGGGACGATTTCGGAATAATCAAGTCGTTCATATATTCACCAAAGGCAAACACTTTGAATTTATTGCCAACAGCGCGGATTTCGAGTTCATCGCCCGGATTAAGTAATCGAAACGTCTTGACTCTTTTAATGCCACTAACGTAAAATGAGAAGACTTCTGCCGTGTATTCCCGGTGCGCATCAACAACATCTTGCATTGAGGCGATATTTTTTGATTTTGTCGTTGCCAATGGGTCATAACCTGACGGTGGTTGTGACTTTTTCTTTTGTCTTGTAGAATACAAGTGCCAAATGCACATAACCAAAGAAAATATAGCAATAGGTAATGGAAGTGGTCCTATATGCATTGCTGTTTTATTTTTATTACAAAATACAAAAAATTAATTCACAAGACAAAGCAACGTGGTTGAATGCTGCTGCTCTTTGTCTTTATTTGATATATACCGTAGTTGGTGGTACTCCGTCAATCTTGTAAAAGACGATAATTTGGCACATATCCAAGTCATCCCAACCCAAGAAAGAGCTGTTTCTACCGCCGAGATAAGCATCAAACGGGATGTTCTCATCGAATAATTTAGGAAGATTTGAAGATGCAGGCGTAATTATATCAGCGACAGGTTTTCCAAAGGCAAGAACGTCATAAATCATGTTGTCAGACTTTTTAAGTTCCACCTTTCTTCCGGGAGAAAAGATTCTGAAAGTCTTTACTTTCTTACGACCGAATACAGTGATATCAAATATCTCAGCAGAATAGCCTTCGTATTGCGCTACGAGCTTTTTCATTACTGAAATATTTTCACGTTCCCGAGGGGTCAAATCGCGAGGATCACTCTCCATCAAATCATCGTATGGATTTGATTTGGATTTCGGTTTAGTTTTTGGTTTTGTCTTGTGCATATAGCAAATGAATGCTATTATGAGCAAGACCATTACAGGAAAAGGCATCGGAGCGTAATACATGGCATTAGTCTTGAGGGATTTTGTTTTTTATGCAAATATATTAACATTAATCAATACAACAAAAATATATTGGCGGTTACAGTAATGAATTTTTAAAAATAATAGGCCATGCCAACCGATACTCTGTTTTCACGGAATGAAACATTCTTGTTTTTCAATAAATTAGTCATGCCTATGGCGGCATCAATACTGATCAGAAAACTGTTGTAAGGTACTCCGACACCAATTTTCCAGGCACAATCAAGTCTGCGTTGGAAATCTCCAAACAATCTATCCGGAAAAATACCTGTTAGTTCTTTGTTTTTCACTTTGATTTTACCTCCAAGAGCCCAACTCAGTTCCGGACCGGTAAATACACTCATCGAAAATCTGTCTGAGATATTGAAAGAATATCCGATTACCAGTGGAATTCTCAATCCAAGTTTATAAAGCGACGGATTTTCACTTTTCAAATATCCATTATCATCAGTTATTTTGAGGTCATCGTAAGAGTAGGAATCATAAAAGAATGAAACACCGGGCTCAAAGTAAAAACCTTTGCCGAGATAGATATTATACACACCACCCAGCGTAACACCGTATCCATTACGGTACATTCTTGCCGCGCCGCTGTCATTATGCCAATCACCGGGAATATTGACATCAAAAGCAGCGCGCACTCCAAACATTGGGGCGGTATTGGTTCCATCAGATTCAGCTCGGGTATTAAAAATACCGGCTAAAAAGGCTATTAAAGTAATTATCAAAAAACGTTTCATTATTGAAGATGGTTAGTGGGAAATTTTGTCAGAAAAATGAGTTAGAAAGATCCGAATTTTCGGAAATATCGGCGTTGCTTGGCTTTTTTGCGTTTGATACTATTGAACATCGGCATTATATCAGACTGGCGCAATGAAGAGCGGCGCCGCCTTGCCTTTGAGGACGATGCAGTAGAGGACGGAACTTTGATAAAACAAAGTAAGGCCACGATGGCAAATGTAAATAATAAAGCACCCATAAGAATTATTCTTTTACGCGAAGATACAAAAATCAACCCATACTTCAAAGCGATAACTGTGATTTAATAGCTGCGGAAAAAACGCTTGTCAGAATCGTTTTCTTCTGCGTTTAGAGTTAAACCACGGCAGGACTTTGGAGCGTGAGGAACGCCCATACCGCTTGTGCTGCAGCTTGCCATCGGAAATCGGTACGATGGATAGCATTAGGATAACAATTCCAATAAAAATAATCAAGCCCATATTAATGAATTTTTTTCATGAAAGTATAATAATAACCAAACGACATAATTAAAAGACGAAACAGAGATTTGTGACAGATAGCCGTTTCGTCAATGAAAAAATCTGATATCAGAAATAAACGACAATGGATAGAAAATCCATCCATTTCGGAGTGCTGGATTCGTCACGGCTATAGATGTAAGCCTTATATGAGGTTCCGTTATTAAGCGATGAAAGTATAGCACCCCCGTAATTCTCGGGGAGAGCTTTGATTGATAATCCTCCAATGCGGACAAAAATATCAGAGCCATGAGTCTCCAAATGTACCTGATCACCGGGCGCATGACAGAACGTTACTCTCATCTCGTTGGGTTCAGACACATACAGGTCGAGGAATTCAGATTTACGCCCTTTATTCTCCGCCAAAACTGAATCCAATTTTGAAGTGTTGTTTTTAGGGATGACCATAAAAGGCAATGAGTCGTGTTGTTTTTTAGCTCGTGTCTTCTACATGTAACATACGAATGCTACGACAAGGAACATGAAAACCGGGAAATGCATCGGAGCGTAATACATGGCATTAGTCTTGATGTTTTTTTGACTCTATGCAAATATACAAAAATTAATTCATACGACAAAACAGTAACGGTGATTTATCGGCTGAGAAAACTGCCGATTGAGAGTTCTCAGAGCCTTTTCAAGTTGACGTGAAGTAGCAAGTTTGATATTTTCAAGAGCGCTAATAACGACCTCGGTAGCCGAGCGCATTTGCTTTGCCTGAGCGCCATTTACGGTCAGGGTTACAGTTGCGGTATCGCTTATTCCACTCATATTGTGATTTGATTGGAGGTTTAATCACCGCAAAATTAACCATTCGGAAATTGGCTCTAAAAGACACAAAAAGACCATGAGAATTAACCCATGGTCTCAATGCGATTATTTCTTGCCCATAGCCTTTCGTATTACAGGTGGAAGTTTAACCTTTCCACTACGTCTGTATCTACCTTTACGGCTTGAAGGCGGAATCTTTATATTACTTAAAACAGCAACGACTATTAATGTGAAAATTAATTCAAACATACAAAACGAGAGATTATTCCTTTTTGCAAATATACAAAAATTAATTCATACGACAAGCATATACAGTGATTTAAGCAAAGCTAAGGACGAGATGGCGGTTTTTGCCGAATTGAACCGTGAGTGTCGACTGGCCGGAGTTATCGGCATGTCGGGTGCTTTTTTACCATGCGCCAGAAATACGAACCGGAGCGTCTTTCAAACGGGGACACGCTCAAAGAACTGCTGGCCCGTGGACGCTATGCCCTGTTCAAGTCCCCTGAGAAATGGACCGACTCCCAGCGTCAGCGCATTGACCTGATGTTCTCACTATATCCTGATCTTAAAGAAGCCTATTGGCTTTCCCAACATCTCCGGGCAATCTTCTCCAATAAAAAGTCTACAGCTGACACTGCCAGACTAAATCTTGCACGTTGGTACAACCGGGTGGCCAATTCCGGGTTCAAGTCGTTCAATACCATTGCTGCCACATTTTACGAACACTCAGATGAAATCATAAACTATTTCGACAACCGTTCAACAAACGCATCCGCCGAATCAATCAACTCCAAAATAAAGGCATTCCGAGCTAAATTGCATGGTGTCAATGATACAAAATTTTTCATCTTCCGACTCTGTAATCTATTTGCATTGACCCGATTTTGGGGTCAATGTAAAAAACCGGTTGTTAAATACTGAACAAAAATAGTTAAAT
>CAJUKX010000024.1 GCA_910586975.1 uncultured Muribaculaceae bacterium
GTTCCCGAAAGCGAGTGCAAAGTTACACCTTTTTTACTTACCCTCCAAATTTTTTGGCAACTTTTTTATGCTAAATAACATGATTTTTTATCAGCAAAACATCTTATCACTGATATTCAACGGGTTAGATCTCGTTACGCCATTTTAAGACTACACATTAATAATATAAGGAACGCCCTACTCCCTTGAATGAAGACCTAAAAATTATTTTTTCACATCATCGTAAAGAAATTCTTTTTTTTACAGAATATGATTTTAATTGAACTTTCTACGCCAGTTTATTTGTTGTAAAACCAAAATTATTCACTAACTTTGCATATTGTACACAGGCAAAACTCACTTAATTTATTAATGACTGAAATATGAATGAACTATTTATTCCATTAGCGATATTTGATGCAGCAGAATTTTTCAGATGGTTTGTAGAAAACGCGTCCTATTTGTTTGTATTCATTTTCATGGTTATTGAAAGTTCCTTCATTCCATTTCCATCAGAAGTGATAGTTCCACCGGCCACCTACCTTGCAGCCACACGAGGTGACATGAACTTTTTCATGATAATATTAGCTGCTACAGCCGGGGCAATCTGCGGTGCATTGATCAATTACTATCTTTCGTTGCTCATAGGAAGACCACTGGTATACAAATTCGCCAACTCAAGATTCGGGCATGCATGTCTGATCAATCAAGCGAAAGTAGAAAAAGCTGAAGCCTATTTTGACAAACACGGCGCAGTATCGACCTTCATAGGTCGACTGATACCTGCTGTAAGGCAGTTGATCTCCATTCCAGCGGGCCTTTCGAGAATGAATATCGCAGTATTTGTCATATTCACAGGCTTGGGTGCTTTGGTATGGAACATAGTACTTGGCATATTGGGCTGGTGGCTTGCAAAATGGGTACCGCTTAACCAGTTGTTTGACACCGTAGAAAAATACAACACCTATCTGTCGTGGGCAGGAATAATCATAGGAGCTATATGCGTAATATTCATTGCCTACAGACTTCTGTTCCATAAAAAAAACAACACAACAAAATAAAACGTATGATTATAGCGCCTTCCTTATTAGCAGCAGACTTTTGCCATCTGTCAAAGGATATAGAAATGATAAACGAATCTGATGCATCGTGGATTCACTGCGACGTAATGGATGGTGTGTTTGTTCCCAATATATCTTTTGGATTTCCTGTAATAAAGGCGATTTCCAAACTGGCGGAAAAACCGTTGGACGTACATCTGATGATAGTGAATCCACAGAACTACATAGGACAAGTGCGCGATTGCGGTGCAACGATAATGAATGTGCATCAAGAAGCATGCACACATCTCGACCGTACAGTACAAGCTATAAAGCAAGCCGGAATGAAGGCTGCCGTGACCCTGAATCCTGCCACACCGGTCTTACTGCTTGAGGATATAATAACCGAGCTTGATATGGTTTTGCTGATGAGCGTAAATCCGGGATTCGGAGGACAAAAGTTTATTCCCAATACTATAAAGAAAGTAAAACAGCTGAAACAACTAATTAAAGAAAGTGGATCAAACGCAATAATCGAAATTGACGGCGGGGTGAATGCCGATACCGCGCCCATGCTCGCACAAGCCGGTGCAGATGCTCTGGTAGCCGGAAGCGCCGTATTCAAGCACCATAGCCCAAAGGAATTCATTTCATACCTGAATTCACTATAATTATAAAACCAACTCTCCAATCAACAATCAATCATCTCCTCTTACAATAAACTATGAATTCTAACTACCCTCTTGACTTATCAATGGACGGGTTTGGGACTACCCAGCAGAATGTTGTAATTCCACAAGAAAATACAATACGCAAAACTGAGGAACCCCAAGCCCATACAACCGCTCCCAAAAAAGGACCTGCGAAAAAGAAACCAACCCCATCGCAACGTCCGTCTGCTCCCAAAAAGAAAAAAGAGCCTACCTTTAACCCTATTATAGAATTTTTCAGAGATACACGCACCAGGATGTCATTAGGCATTCTGCTAATTGTTCTGACCGGAGTATGGTTGATAGTTTCAATTAATTACATCCATAACGGAGCTATTGACCAAAGCCTTGTGGCAGAAAACAGCATAACAACAATAGCAGACTCCGGAGAGTCAATAGAAAATGCCGGAGGAGCATTCGGTGCTAAAATAACGCATATTCTGATGGTCGACGGCTTGGGTGCAGGATCCTTTGTCATAGCAATTTATCTTGGAGGACTTGCACTGTCACTGTTTGGCTTCATGAGATGTAAATTTTGGGCCTTCAGTTTCAAATGTCTCTTCACAGCCATATCCATTTCCATAATCTTAGGATTATTTTTATATAACGCAGAAACGAGCTTCCACTGGGGAGGCAATCACGGCCGTTATGTAAACATGTGGCTGCTGCACGTTTCGGATGCAGTGGGCGCGTATGCCGTAAGCATATTGCTCATAGGACTTTTGGTTGTGATGTATCTGACACAGCTTCGCTCATTCTATCTCAGTGTTTCAGGACACTATAAAAAAGCCCGTGCGGCCATGGCCGCAGCCGCCGCAAAAGGCAGCGAAACACCGACTGAACTGGCAGAGCTTCCATCAGACAATGTAGAAGGTGCAGCCCCCCAAGAAGAAAACTCTGGGCTTGAAAACTCAAGAATTACCAAAACCGTTTCGCAGACCATAGAGAATCCCTCGCCCATAGTAGGTTTTTCGATTGACGATGACGATAACTATGCAGCAGAAACACCTCGCAGGCAAGTAGAAGATATGGTTACGGTACAGGATATGGAACCGGAATTCAATATCACATCTACAACATTGGAAGACTCTGAAGAAGAACAATCTAACCAGTCGTTGTATGAAGAAGACCCTACCGGACAACAACCATACGACATAAAGGATGAACTCTCATACTACCGTTATCCCGCTCCTGACCTGCTGGAAGAGCGCCCTATGACCATATCGGTAGATGAAGCCGAGCAAGAAGAAAACAAGAATCTGATTGTAAAGACCCTGAAGGATTACAAGATTCCAATTTCAAAAATACAGGCAACAATCGGTCCGACAGTCACGCTGTATGAAATAGTACCGGCCGAAGGCGTGCGCATCGCACAAATCAAGAAACTTGAAGACGATATTGCTCTCCAGCTCGCAGCCCTTGGTATTCGTATAATCGCACCTATCCCCGGCAGAGGCACAATAGGTATAGAAGTGCCCAACCGCGACCCTCGCACCGTGTCGATGTTCTCAATCATCAGCTCCAAAAAGTTCCGCGATTGCAACATGACCTTACCCATGGCACTGGGTGCTACCATCAATAACGAGATATTCATTGAAGACCTTGCAAAAATGCCACACTTGCTTGTAGCCGGTGCTACCGGTCAAGGTAAGTCGGTAGGACTTAACTGCATAATTGCATCGCTGCTCTACAAGAAACATCCGGGAGAACTGAAATTTGTGCTTATAGATCCAAAACGAGTGGAATTCAGCCTATACAGCAAACTCGAACACCATTTTCTGGCAAAACTGCCCGATGAAGAGAAGCCAATTGTTACAGAACCCTCAAAAGCTCTGACAGTACTTCAGTCACTTTGTACCGAAATGGACAATCGCTACGACCTGCTCGAAGCGGCAGCCGTACGAGGAATAGAGGAATACAACCGTAAGTTCTCGTTACACAAACTCAATCCTGAAAAGGGTCATCGATTCCTGCCATATATTGTGGTTGTAGTGGACGAGTTTGCAGATCTTATAATGACTGCCGGTAAAGACATCTCAGTGCATATAGCCCGTATAGCGCAAAAAGCCCGTGCTGTGGGCATACACATGATAATAGCGACACAACGCCCGTCGACCGATATTATCACAGGTATGATCAAAGCGAACTTCCCCGGACGAATCGCATTCAGGGTTGCCCAGATGGTAGACTCAAAGACCATTCTCGACCGCCCCGGAGCCAACCGCCTCATAGGCCGCGGCGATATGCTCTTCAGCCACAACAGCAAACTCGAACGCGTACAATGCGCTTTCATAGATACTCCTGAAGTAGAATCGCTCGTAGACTTTATAAACAATCAGACCGGATATCCTACAGCCTATCCCCTACCCGAACCCCAAAGCGAGAACGGAGGTATGGCTCCCGGCGCGATTGATTTATCTAAACGCGACAGCATGTTTGACGATTGCGCCCGCTTCATAGTTCAGAATACCACAGCCTCTACCTCGTCGCTGCAACGACGTTTTGCAATAGGCTACAATAAAGCCGGTAAAATTATGGACCAACTCGAAGCTGCAGGAATCGTAGGACCGGCCGACGGACAGAAACCCCGCACAGTACTGGTAGACTCGATTATGCTTGAGAGCATACTGCGCTCACTTTGAACCAAGCGTAATCCATTTATGTTTTAAAGTGTATGGTATATCCCCTACCCCACCCCGATATGAAAATAAAATTCCTTATATATCTCGTTGCTGTATTCGGTTTGCTGTCTATCTCACAAAATGTGCATGGAGCAGACAGCGCCGAACAGATGTTGTCGCGATGTGCCAAAACAATAAACAGCACACCCTCGATATCAATGAAGTTTGTATTGTCATACGACAATCTACAGATACCATGCGACATCACTGTCTCTAAAAACAAGTATCATCTTTCATCAAAAGATATGCAGGTATGGTATGACGGCAATACACAATGGACCTACCTTAGCGGCAATCAACAGCTCTCGATAAGTGAGCCTACAACCGATGAATTGCTCGAAAGCAATCCCTTTGCTATCGTGAACCATTATTCAAAGGCATATACATGCAAAAAAGCCGGTTCTGACATAGAACTGATTGCAAAATCAAGGAGAGCCGTTATTAAAAAGGCCAGAATCACCATCAATCCGAGTACTGATTTACCTACAAAAGTCGTCATAACCATGTCTAACGGGAAAGAGTTGACAGCCTCGGCCGGCACTGTGAAAAAAGGCCCGCAAGTGCCGTCGTCGACATTCATCTACAGCAAGAAACTCTATCCCGCTAAAGAAATTGTAGACTTAAGATAAAACACTGATAAACAACATAACATCAAACATATTATGTCGAACACAACCAAATGCTTAATCATAGGCTCAGGCCCGGCAGGATACACTGCTGCAATCTATGCATCGCGCGCCAATATGCACCCCATAGTAATCGAGGGTCCGGCACCCGGCGGCCAGCTGATGACAACCACCGAGGTTGAAAACTTCCCCGGTTATCCCAACGGTATCACAGGCCCCAATCTTATTGAAGACCTGCGTTCGCAAGCACAGAGATTTAATGCCGACCTGCGCAGCGGTCTGGTGACATCGGTAGACTTTTCAAGCCGTCCGTACGCAGTAACCGTAGACAACCGCGACACCATTATGGCAGATACCATAATCATCGCTACGGGAGCCACAGCCCGTTATCTGGGTCTGGAAGATGAACAGAAATATTTAGGCATGGGCGTATCAGCCTGCGCCACTTGCGATGGATTCTTCTATCGCAACCGCACTGTTGCTGTTGTAGGCGGCGGCGATACAGCCTGCGAAGAAGCACTCTATCTGGCATCAATTGCCGAAAAAGTTTATCTCATCGTGAGAAAATCATTCCTGCGTGCGTCCAAAGTAATGCAGACCCGAGTATTTGAGAATCCGAAAATTCAGATTTTATTCAATACCACTACTGAAGGTCTGTTTGGTCAGGACACTCTCGAAGGGGCACATCTGATAGAGAATGTAGGCACAAGCAAGGAAGACCATTTCGACATCAATCTCGACGGATTCTTCCTCGCCATTGGTCACACACCAAATACATCAATATTTGGCGGCAAAATAGACCTTGATGAAAATGGATTTATTAAGACTGCCGGCGAAACAACCGCAACCAACATTCCCGGTGTTTTTGCAGCCGGCGACGTAGCCGACAACCGTTATCAGCAGGCAGTAGTTGCTGCCGGCATGGGATGCCGCGCCGCACTGGATGCCGAACGCTTCCTGCTCGAAAACGAATAATATTTCAAACGCAATAAAAAACATAAGCTTGAGCCATCGCAAGGCTCAAGCTTATGTTTTTTATTGCAGTAACGGAATGTCAAAGAGTTACGCCGGTCTTGAAGATGGCTATCTCCTTGGCACCTATAAGTTCGTGGTGCAGCTTCTCACCATCGGCCACAGCCAGTACTTTGTTAACCAGCGCCGACAGAACTTCATCCGGATTCTCGGTTTCGAGCAATACACCTGCATTAAAGTCAATCCAGTTGGCTTTCATTTCAGCAAGCTGCGTATTGGTAGACACCTTCATGGTTGGGACAAAAGTTCCAAAGGGCGTACCTCTGCCTGTGGTGAAAAGCACCATTTGACAACCTGACAAAGCCAAGGACGTGGATGCCACAAGGTCATTACCGGGAGCCGTAAGCAGGTTCAAGCCCGGTACGGTAGACTTCTGAGTATATGCTAAAACATCAGTAACCGTTGCGCTGCCACCCTTCTGCACACATCCGAGAGATTTTTCCTCAAGTGTTGTAATACCTCCGGCCTTGTTTCCGGGTGAAGGATTCTCGTATATAGGTTGACCGTATGAACGGAAATATGCCTTGAAATCATTGATGAGGCTGACTGTCTTATCAAATACTTTTTGATCTTTGGCGCGGTTCATCAGTATTGTCTCTGCACCAAACATCTCAGGAACTTCTGTAAGAATTGTGGTGGCGCCCCAAGATGTAAACAAGTCGGAAAGACGGCCGAGCAGAGGATTTGCAGTAATGCCTGAAAATCCATCCGAGCCACCGCATTTCAAACCTATTTTGAGCTTTGAAACCGGCAATTCCTGACGTCGGTCGCAGCGCATCTGTTCAATGAGACCGCAGCAAACTTTGAATCCGGCTTCGATTTCATCATTGACTTCCTGTGCGGTAAGGAACTTGATACGTTCTTCATCAAAAACACCGAGTTCTTCACGGAAACGTTTAATCTGATTGTTCTCACATCCAAGTCCGAGAACCAGCACACCTCCTGCGTTGGGATGTTTAACCAGAGCAGCGAGTGCCGACCGGGTATTGGCATGGTCCTGTCCAAGCTGAGAACATCCGTAATTGTGGGTGAAAGCACGCACATCATCAATGCCTGTAAGGTCACATTCCTTGCGCAGACGTTCGACAATGGCGTTGGCCTGACCATTCACACACCCAACTGTAGGTACTATCCAAAGCTCATTGCGTATACCCATATCCCCGTTCTTGCGGAGATAGCCGTTCACGGTCGGAGCCGGAACGGGCTCATGAGCTACTTCAGATACAGGATTATATTCGTATTGCAGGTCATCACACAAGCCCGTCACAAGGTTGTGTGAATGCACCCACTCACCCTTGGCAATATCCTGAGTAGCCTTGCCTATGGGGAAACCATATTTGATGACTTCGGCACCGGCAGGAATGTCGCACAAGGCAACTTTATGACCACGGGGAGCGACAGCATCGCCGTCAACCAAAATGACGGCGACATTGTCTTTAGGATTTATCTGAAAAAGTCTTTTCATACTATTATGCATGGGCATTAAGGAAATCTGAAAGAGCCTTTTCCATACCCGATGTTCTGATATTGTTGAGATACTCACCTGCCTTTGCGGAGAATCCGGGTACGAGTTGTTCGAAATTCAATACAAAAATTCCGCTTTCAACAATTTTACGCACTGTATCGGCAAAGTCCTTATCATTCCACAACTCTTTAATTTTGGCAAGAGCAGCTTCATCGTCCTCGGGAGAGAATGACGAACCGGGACCATAAAGAGACAGCAGAGCGGCAAAAGTAAACAATTCAAACTCTGCCAATTTACCGGCCTTGATATATGTATCGAGCACAGTGGGGAAATTTCGTGCTTCCCACTTTGACAGAGAATTAAGCGCGATGCTCTTAAGATAGTGTTTGATATACGGATTGTAGAATCTTTCGAGAATACCGTCGGCAAACGCCTTGAGTTCAGCCGGATCCTCATCAATCATCGGAAGGACCTCAGTCTCTACCATCTTGTTGATAAAGCGGTTTACATCCTTATTGTTGAAGGCATCCATCACAGTCTCGCAGCCGAGCTGTAGGGCAACGGGCACCATTCCGGTATGCGAACCGTTGAGAATCCTCACTTTCTTGTCGCGGAAAGCTTTTATCGAGGGCATGAACAGCACGTGCATTCCGGCCTTGTCGAGAGGGAATTCGCGAGCTACAGTTTCATAATCCTTACCTCCAATAGCCCAAAGATGGTAAAGCTCGCCCTTTACGACAACATTGTCATCAAATCCGAGTTCGGCCTTTACTTCATCGATATTATCCTTGGGGAAGCCGGGGACGATACGGTCGACAAGAGTGTCAACGAAAATACAGGCTTCATTTATCCAATTGATAAAATCAGAGCCAAGATTTGCCTCCTCGGCATGACGGATTACATAATTATGCAGAGTGGTGGCATTATCCTCGATAAGCTCGCAGCAGATGAAAATCAGACCCTTTGATTTATCGCCATGGAAATGGTTGAAACGCTTCCACAGCAAGTTGGTGACTTTGCCGGGAAAAGTCACGGGCTTCCACGACATTACATCATCTTTTTCATAGCGGATGCCGGCCTCGGTTGTATTTGAAATTACAAACCTCAGCTCAGGCGACAGAATCAAGTTTTCGTAACGCTTGCGGTCGTCTTCATTATCGGGTGCCATGATATCGCACACCGATTTTACCATACGGATTTCCCTCTTGGGTTTACCTTCCTCGATACCTTCGAGCATCACGTTAAACAGACAGTTCTGCTGCTTGAGGATAGAGGTGGCATGGTTTTCGTTAAAACGTGGAGAGACGATAGCAACGGAAGTGTCCAATACACCCTTTTCGTTAGCAATATCAATCTGCCAGTCAACGAATGCACGCAAAAAGTTGCCTTCGCCGAATTGCAACACCCTAACGGGGCGTTGCAATTCAACATCGACAGTTGAACGGTTTAATGGCTTAAGATTCATTATTTTTCAACTTTAATGATTTTGTACTTGGGAACGAGGAGCTTCATTATGCACCAGCCAATGAGATAAGATACACCGCAAATGCAGAATATAATGAAATAGCCGGCAGGCTTGCCTTCAAAGCCCATGAACTTCATATTAGTCTCGGCTGCATGGTCAAAGAGTATACCCGAACCCATGTTGATAAGGAATGAGCTGATACCGCCGGCCATACCTCCGATACCGATGATTGTGGCGATGGTGCTCTTGGGGAACATATCACCTACAACCGAATAAATATTCGCGCTCCACGACTGGTGGGCAGCTCCGGCAAGACCTATGATAATCACAGGCCACCAATATGAATAATTTCCAAGCGGCTGTGCGAGGATGGCAAGCAGCGGGAACAATGCAAAGATAAACATTGCCTGCATACGTGCCGAATATGGATTCTTACCGGTACGGTTGATGATAATTGTAGGAAGTTTACCGCCGTAAATAGACAGCATGGTGATTGCATACAGCACAAAAATCAGCATCTGAGCAGTTGGGGTATCGGTGGCGTATCCATAGACATCGGAGATGTATGCGGGAATCCAAAAGAGGAAGAACCACCACACACCATCGGTCATGAATTTACCGAATATCACAGCCCAGGTCTGGGGGTATGCAAAACACTTCCAGAAAGGAATAGTAGCGGTCTCAGAATCTTCAACCTCGGCTTTTTGAGCAGCGGTTTCATCAGGATTGGTATTGTCCTGCTCGATGTAGGCGAGTTCTTTTTCGTTCACATACTTGCTCTTGGCAGGATTCTGATAGAAGAACATCCAGAAGCCCATCCATACAAAGCCTAAGGCACCGATGACAATGAATGCCATTTCCCAACCGTTACCTACACCAATCTTCTGGAAGTAGCGGGCCAGGGGCGGAATGGAGATGGGAGCGATAAGGGCGCCTACAGTAGCACCGGCATTGAAGATTGATGTTGCATAAGCACGGTCGCGTTTAGGGAAATACTCGGCTGTAACCTTGATAGCGGCCGGGAAGTTACCGGCCTCACCAAGTCCGAGAATGATTCGGGCGGCTATAAAGTAGTAAACACTGGTGATAGCTACAGTTGAAGCTATGGCTCCGGTAGCTGACACAAGTTCAGCAGCATTGTGCAGACCTACGGTGTGCTCTGTGGCCCAACCGCATGCGGCATGCAGACAGGCGCCGAGCGACCAGATGAATATAGCCCACAGATAACCCTTCTTGGTGCCCATCCAGTCGATGAATCGGCCTGCAAAAAGGTTTGCCACGGCATACACTATAGAGAAGATGGCCGTGATTAGACCATAATCGGTATCGGTCCAGTGGAATTCAGGTGCTATGAAGTCTTTCCAAGTGAGCGACAGTACCTGACGATCCATGTAGTTTACTGTGGTTGCGAAGAACAACAGCACGCAGATAAACCAGCGGAAATTAGATGCTTTGGCAAGCATCGCGTTTTCCTTTCTTTCTATTGCACTTTTCATGGTATGGATTACTCGCTTTAGAATTTAAAGTATTCCTTGGCATTGCCATAACATACTTTTGTCACGATTTCCTTACCGATGAAGTCAAGCTCTGAAGCAGGAAGCAGACCCTTCTCGATGTCGTTGCCGAGAAGATTGCAAAGTGTGCGGCGGAAATACTCATGACGAGGATAACTGAGGAATGAACGCGAGTCGGTGAGCATGCCCACAAAGCGGCTGAGCAGACCGAGGTTGCTCAGTGCAGTCATCTGCTTCTCCATACCGTCTTTCTGATCAAGGAACCACCATCCCGAGCCGAACTGAATCTTACCGGCGCCGTAACGGCCGTCCTGGAAGTTACCAAGCATTGTAGCCACGAGTTCGTTGTCGCGGGGATTGAGGTTGTAAATAATGGTCTTGCCGAGCTTGTCCTGCGAAGCCAACATATCGAGGAATTTCGACATTTTCTTGGCTACGGTGAAGTCGCCGATTGAGTCGAAACCGGTATCGGGGCCAAGCTGTGCCATCATGCGTGAATTATTGTTGCGGATTGCACCGTAGTGGAACTGCTGGGTCCAGCCTGAGTCATGGTCCATTATGGCAAACTCAACCATCATTGCAGTCTTGAACTTCTTGATTTCTGCAACTGTGAGTTCTTCTCCGTTCTTGTATATTTTGTTGAAGATGGCATCAATCTCATCTTTGGTATATTCTTCGGCATAGAATTCCTCGATACCGTGGTCGCTGAGACGGCAACCTACAGATTCGAAGAAATCGTGACGCACTTTAAGCGCTTCAATCACATTGTCGAAAGAAGAAATCTGAACGCCCGAAACTTCGGCCAGTTGACGGATGTATGCCTGATAGTCGGCAGGACACTCAACAGCCATAGCCTTGTCGGGACGCCATGTGGGAAGCATGCGGATTTCAAAACCATCGTCTTTCACCTTTTTATGGTATTCGAGAGAATCAACGGGATCGTCGGTTGTGCAGACCACCTCCACATTGTAATGGCGCATCAGGCCGCGGGCTGTAAGCTCGCCGTTGGCCAGCTTGTCTGAACACACATCGTAGATTTCACGTGCGGTAGAGGGATTGAGGAGTTTTTCAACACCGAATGCGGTTTTGAGTTCAAGGTGCGACCAGTGATACAATGGATTGCGCATGGTGTAAGGCACAGTTTCGGCCCATTTCTCAAACTTCTCCCAGTCAGTGGTGTCTTTACCGGTGATGAATCGTTCATCAACACCGTTTGTACGCATGGCACGCCATTTGTAATGGTCACCTTCGAGCCATATTTTAGAAAGATTCGGGAAACGGTGATCGTTAGCTACGTATTCGGGAATAAGATGACAGTGGTAGTCGATGATAGGAAGGCCCTCTGCATATTCATGGTACAGACGCTGGGCTGTAGATGTTTCGAGAAGGAAGTTCTCGTCATTAAACTGTTTCATGTATATTATTTAGAATTGTTTTGGTTTCAAACGATGTTCAAATTTAGCAAAAAAATACCATACGTAAATATAAAATTATCCATTATTAGGTGGAAAAAAGTTCATATTTAGTATAATTCGGAACTTTTTACATTTTTAATGGAATTAATTGCTTAAAAAAAGAAACGCCTGTTATGTTTTTTATACAAAATCGCCGGCTTGCACTTTTGATTGCAATCCGGCGATATAAGATTTCAAGAAGATTTTACTTTTTATTCTTGTGCGACTCCGACCATTTTTCAAGACGATCGTATTCGTCTTTGGTGATTCTCATGAACGAACCGTGCTGAGGTGCTTTAACACCCTGGATGCCGATAGGCGAGTGGAAGTTGCGCATGTTTTCATCGGCCTGGCAAATGCGATAGCGTTTGGGATTGGATGAGTATTCAATATAGGCTATACGCCAACCCTTCTCACCGGGAATCTTGAATGCAGAAACACCTTCGCACTTTTTGTTACCCTCGAAGTTCACATAGTCATCTTCAACGGGTTCGCTCCAGGGGCCTTCGAGCTTGGGAGCTGTAGAGGTGAACAGGCCGGGTTGACCGCCTTCCTTTTTGATCATCATGTGGTACTTGCCATCGCTTTCGAGATAGTTTATATCTGCATCGATTGTGGCATAACCCCAGTCAAGGAGAAGACGGGGCTTGGTAATGGTAGTGAAACTTTCATCAGCGTACGAATAATACATACGGTCGTATTTTTCGCCATCGGCCTCGTTCCACAACGAATAGTATATCATGTAACCACCCTTTTTGCCATCGGGCCATGTGTATTCGGGGTTCCAGAAGATCTGAGGAGCCCATACGCGCTTGATGGTGCTGTAGTCGGTATAGGGGTCGGGGCTCTCGGGGTCGGAGAAGATTGATGCGCCTTTGCGAAAATCGAATGTGGTGGATTTCCAGTTTATCAGGTCATCGCTTGTGAGCAGATCTATACCATAGTTATGCCATTTTTTGCTTTTTCCTACATTCATGTCGGTTGTTACCATAAGGTATCCTGAACCGTCATGTTTACGTGTGATGTAGGCATCACGGGTGCCGCCTTCGATTTTGGCTACTTCAGCGGGGTCAAACACGGGTCCCCCGTCAATAAGGTCATGATAGTTCAGACCGTCGCGGCTCAGAGCGTAGGCTGTCCATTCACCCTCACCACTCATGTGGCAATAAAGGAAGCCATAATCACCTTCTTCCCTGTTTTGAGCTGAGAGATTTCCGGGAAGAGCCATTATTCCGGTCAGCAGGGCAATTGCAAGAATATTATGTTTCATAGTTTGTATAAGCTAATCGGCTTGATCGTTTATAGATATGTAACTCTTTTACAAATTTACGAAAATTATTCCATATCTCCAATTATTGTGGCAACAATTTTGCGCGGGCCGCCATAGTCGCGGAATTCACACAGATATATACCTTGCCATGTCCCCATGTTGAGCCGTGCATCGGTTAGGGGCAGCGTAAGCGTAGACCCTACAATGATGGACTTTGCATGCGAGGGCATATCGTCGGGCCCTTCGTCTACATGAAGATAATACGGGGCATTTTCAGGCACGAGCTTGTCGAAAATGATATTAAGGTCATGTCTTACGTCAGGATCGGCATTTTCATTCAGGGCAAGCGCCGCCGATGTATGCTTGATAAGCAGGTGAAGAAGTCCGGTACGTGGCAAAGCGGGTAAATTTCTCAATACCTCACCCGTAATGAGATGCACACCCCTGCTGTATGGTTTTAATGTAAACTCAACTTGTTTTATCATAAGTAAGTAATAGAGAATTATTTATATTATATGCGCCGACTTATAGGCAGCAGATTCAATACGATGAAGAGGGAGCGTAGTCGTAGCTACGTGACCGATGAAAAGGGGTGAAGATGCGTTCATAAGGCAAGCAGATGATATAAACTATTTTTCATTACTTACTTATTATTGCATTTTGTTTAATCCTTCCCAACGTACATTCCATTTACCGTCGTTGGGGAAACCGGGATTCTCGCCCTCCGAGCCGTCCCAGCCGGCACACATCATGGCAACTGCATCGAGCAGACTGCCGTTACCGGGAAGATAAAGGCGCAGGCGCTTTGGTTCCTGAAAATTGTGGCCACTGACAAGGTAAGTATTCTTGCCTTTGTCAATAAGAAGGGCATCAATTGCCATATCAGCCTTTCCGAGACGGGCTGCACACATGGCAATCATCCCATAGTCCCAACCCCAGGTTGTGGGCCAGTTCCAGTTGGTCATAACATGTTCGAGAGTACGTGCCATTACAGAATCCTCAAATAAATCTGTTTTTGGCAACATGCCGCATGCACCGAGAACAGCCGGATGATCGCTGACAGACTTAAGCTTGAAATCTTGTTCTGAAATAGCTGCTTTGGATGTCTGGGCCGGAGTGATGTACGGATCGAATTTTGCAGTCTTGGCCTTGGTGTTGAATGGTCTGAGTGGCGCACCCGACGAATATATACCGTCTGCCGAAACGTGCAGCGGAGCTATTTGTCGTATTATAGCATCCCACTCCTTATTGCGCTCCTTACCACGTCGTTCGCGCCATTGCTGAGCTTTTTCAAGACCATAGCGCCAGTATGCCTGCTCAAACGGATGATGGTATGAGAAATCTTTAGACATGGATTCCTGCATGGCGGTGTGTCCTCTCAGTTCTATCTTACCGGCCTTATTTGTGCACGCTTTGGCATAGTCGGCCATAAAAAGAGCTGTTGCTTCTACCTGCTCACCATATTTGTCAAGTACTTCCTTTGATGGATTGGCGCGATACATTTCCTCTGCCATATAAATATAATGCGGCTGCTGCCAAATGAGGAAAGAGCCGGTATTTGACGGAGCCTCCCCGGCTTTGGGATCGGTCATTTTCATCCATCTCGCACCTGCGAAATTCTGACGTTTTGCTATTTCCTGAGCTACAGGGAAAGCCTGTTCATTATACCAATGGAGCATTTTTGCAAGGACATCCGGCCGATTCCATAAAGCAAAATGCACACCATGCCACCACGTCATTTCGAGATGAGGACGACCAAACCATGAATTGTATGTAAGTCCCGTCTCTTGCGGAGGAGTAGAGTTGGCGCAATTGATATATGTGAGGAACTGCGAAAGCACCACTCTGCGCTCAAGCTCGGAAGCACGTGAGTCGGTACACTTGCCGAAATCAACTATCGCACCTTTGTTCCACCACGAAGGCCACTGCTTAAGATTGGCCTTCAGTGCCTGATCGTAATAAAAAGTTTCTTTGAATTTCTGAGGCTTTTCGGGCGTGTAATTTACAGAGATGGAAATCACATTATCTTCAGGGGTCAGCTTATAGTGATTGTCTGCTACATTGGAAAAAGTAGCGTTACCTTCCCATTTCAGTACAACATAATATGTTGTGCCGTCAATCTTGCGCTCGATAACAGCTGTATTAGGGTCGCTGTAAACTACATTTGAAAAATGTTTTTTTGAGTTTTCCCAATCAGCCGCATCGTCGGCATGTTTGCCGGTCGGGTACGGAAAGCTAAAGTTTATCTCGGCTCTGTTTTCAGAAAGCAGGTCGCTGTTAATACGAGAGTACAAGCAATCATCGGCGAGGGTGCAGAATGTAGTTACTTTTACCGGGGTATTGTCTACAGTATAACTCGATTCAATCTTGCCATCCCACAGCTGCAACTCCTGATTAATATCTTTAAGACTGTCAAATGACAATTCCTTGCCATCCTTGCTCTTGAACGTAAGTCCTACGATACCAAGATTCAAACGGTGAGGGTTAACCCTGAAATATTCAGTTGCCTGCTGATTTCTGCCACCTTGTTTGAATTCCACAGCATAAATCTCTTCTCTACCGTGACCGAGATTCATAGTACGTTGGGTTTCTGATGTGTTAAGAGAATCAACGTTAGGAAACGAATGCCACCCCCACTCGCTCATTGTGGTCAATGGTATGCCATTCTTATAATAGCCCGGGAAAGACTGAAGTCCTGTGGCATCTACGGTGAAGGCAATTCTTCCATTTCCTACAGAAAGAGCAGCCAATGAATCTACTGATGTTACAACAGGATTATTGCGGCAGACAACAGCCCGGCGATCGACCGGAGGTTCTGCGCCACCGGGGTTATAAGGCCACTTGTCAGGGCAGATACTGTCATTGAGATAATAATTCTCAAAACTTATTTTTCCAACTTTTCCTTTGATTGAATTGCCGTCTGATACACCATTGAAACGGCAGTCTTTAACGTTTATATCATATACATTGACCGAATCATACAAAGCAATGATCTGAACACCGTACTTGCTCTTGTTGCAGGTGACGTTCTCGAGATTGATATTTCTAACCACCGGATTAAAACCGCGGCAGCAAATCTCATTGTGCTCATAGTCGAGATTGATTTTCAAGACCGATTCTCCACATTGTCCTACCTTAATATTACGGGCATAGATGTTTTCCACAATACCTCCACGACATGAATTGGTCTTAATGCGGATAACTCTATCGAGATTGGGACTGTCCATGATATTGTTCTCGGCAAAAACATTACGGCATCCGCCTGAAATCTCGCTGCCGATTACCACACCGCCATGACCGTTTTTCATCTCACAGTTTCTCACTATGATGTTTTGGCTCGGACGGTTCCACTTTCTGCCATCATTATTACGGCCGCTCTTTATGGCAATGCAATCGTCACCGGTATTGAAATAACAGTTTTCAATCAAAACGCCGTCGCATGACTCGGGGTCGCAACCGTCACCGTTAGGGCCGTCATTGTTGATATGCACACCACGCACTGTGATGTTGCTTGACAACAAGGGATGGATAACCCAAAAGGGCGAGCGCAGCAGAGTTACATCCTCAATAAGTATACGGTCGCATTGATTAAAGTTTATGAGCTGAGGGCGCAGACCGTCCTGTGGCCCGAAACGGCGCTTGTCAACGTCCACACCATCCTCGGCCATTTGCAGCAGACGGGCACGGCTGCCGTTTTTCTGACTGATAATACCGTCGGTCCAGCCATACTTGGCAGCGCCACACCACTTCCACCATGTTTCATTGGAGCCGCCGCCATCTATAGTGCCCTCACCGGTGATGGCTATATTGCTCGCCTTATAGGCATAGACACAGGGCGAGAGGTTCCAGCAATCAAGGCCTTCCCAGCGAGTTTTCACTATCGGGTACAATTCGGGTTGAAAAACGAACTGAAGCACCGCGTCTTTTTCCAGCACGAGATTCACGTTATCCTTAAGCTCTATAGCACCTGTATGCCATACACCCCCGGGAACTATAACCTTGCCACCTCCGGCGTTGGAACATGCGCTGATTGCCAGGTTGATTGCATGCTGATTTGAGGCCGCATCCGATTCAGGTTTCGCACCAAATTTCTTAATGTTATAGGATTTGTTTTTGAATACCGGCTGTTTTATACTGTTTGCGATGCCGGGATAGATATCTGTCCATCCATTTGCCATACTCAATAAGGGCATGAAGATGACAGACAACAGAAATAACAGTTTTTTCATGGTTTATATTGTGTATTAAAACGATTTTAAACCTCTTGAGCTTCGCTATGTCGCTCAAGAGGTTTAAATATATTTATCGGCGTGTTAAATACGTTCCACGTCAGTGGCGCGCAGCCATGCTACAGTTGAACCGCCGCCTATGCGTACATTATACCAACGTGGCGATTTAGGGTCATCGGGTGTCGCAACCGAGTCTACTATCTGTACTTTTGTCCCTTCGTGCAATGGAACGACCTTTTCGGTCTGCTTAGGCTGACGCGGCACTGAATTGAGAAGAGTAGACGGTACGGTGACAATAGCCTCAGAATGGTCATTCAGGCGGTTTGCGGCATCGGCAGCCACCACTATGAAGTATAGAGTTACAAAAATCATTACAATACCGGCAAAAAATCCGAACTTTCGCATCGCTATATTGCTTGAGAAGATGTAAACTGCAATCAGTCCGCAAAGGACTGCGAAAGCGGCGAAGGCCACCCATGCCCACGCGTCGGCACTCATCATAGCGATAACATTATCGTGGGTGCGGGTGAGCAGAGAATTATTGTCCTCGGGTTTATCCTCAAGTCGCGAGTTTACAAATTTAAGATTGGCACGGGCTTCTTCAAACGACGGATTGATACGAAGTGCCCTTTCGTAAGCCAATACAGCTTGAGCCACCTTACCCTGACGGTAATATGCGTTGCCCAGATTATAATAAATGTCAGCGTTGCGGCCCGTCTCCGACAAAGCTTTGTTATAAAGCTCTATTGCCCGGGTATAAGACTCCTTATTATATGCCGAGTCTGCCATCTGAGCATAATTTGTTGCCATTGATGGAACAAACGACGCTATCAGTGAACAGATTATGATCAATAGTTTCGTTTTCATTTTTCAATAGCTTTTTTCTGTGGTTTTGTATCTTCAATTGATTTTATGGCAGCTGAAGCCTTGTCATAGAGTTCGTGCATTGCATTATCTGACTGCGACGGAGTGAAACGCGCCATCTCACATTCATTAAATACATACAAAACCTCATTTACGGTTTCTTCAGAAACGCCATAATCGGTCAGTCGTTCGGCCATGGTCTCGCTGATGAGCTGCGAAGGCGGTATATTGAGTTTGTCGCCAAGATAGCCTTTTAAAGCATTGGCAAGCTCCTGATAGAACTTGTCGCTCTGGTGAGCCTTCATATACTTGGCTGCAATTTTAAATCTCTTGGACGCCACACGGTTTGCTCTTGCATATTTGCGGCCGCTAATATCAGCAGCGAGCTTTAGTTGACGGCGATATACGAATATGGCAACCAACAAAATACATGCTACTGCGATCCATAAGCTCCAATAAATGAATTTATTGAATATGGGTTCTTTGACACCTTCAAGCGAAG
Organism: uncultured Muribaculaceae bacterium; assembly: GCA_910586975.1. Lineage (GTDB taxonomy): Bacteria > Bacteroidota > Bacteroidia > Bacteroidales > Muribaculaceae > CAG-873. The sequence goes on from CAJUKX010000024.1 coordinate 18,832, forward strand.
CTCCAAGCGGACGTATATGAAGTATATCATCCATTGTGGTGTCTATCTGCTTCTGTTCAACCACAGTTGCCACACCCGAGCCTTTTGCTACATTGCAGTTGTAAGCCGGGGCTGTCAATGTCTCGTACTTCTTGGTGGAAAGATTGAAGTAGCTGAAAGTCTGTTGCGGTATTTCGGTCTCACCAACCTCCTGGGGTACTATGGGATATTCAATGATATACTGGCCGGTGTATGTCTGTCCTGATATATTGGCCTTGACATCGGTCTTGGCTGTATATTTGTCGAATGTAGGCGGGAAATTAATCGCAGGAACTGTGAGATATTTCACATTTCCAGTACCTTTGAAATTAAGAGTATATGTGGCAGACTCGTTTGTGCGGAGCTGTTCGGGAGTAAGAGATGTTGAAAGCGAGTAATTGCCAACCGCTCCAATAAAGTCGGCCGGACGCGGTTCGGGCAGCGCATTCACTTTCAAGGTGCCGGTGGCCATCGGAGTGGTCATCTGGTATTCCTCAAAACGCGGGGTTGCGAATCCGTGCATACGTATAAGGCCTACCTGCTCCTGAATTTTAAGGGTATATGTACCTGAAGTCACTTTCAGATTTCCTGCTTTCTGCGGGAAAAGAAGGACTCTTGAAAGTTCGTAGGTAATATAGTTTTTACCGTTGTAATTCTCAAGCTGTCCATCGGGAGCCGCTTCAAGGTCTTCAGAGAGGAATCCCTCATAAACAGGCATCTTGGGCACGGCTTCAAGGCTCAGAGAGAATTTACGGTCATTCGGTCGGTAAAGCTTGGTAATGGCAACGACACCTTCTTGTTCATATACCGACGGTTTTGAGAAAATCACTCTCACAAAGAAGTCCTTGCCTGACGGAGCATTTGCGACAGAGGGCATGGCACCGCCCGGCTGCGATGAGCCGGAGTTTGCATCAGGGGGCAGAATGCTGAAAGAACCCTCGGAGGTATGATAATTCTTTCCACCAACATTGATCGAAACCGACGGCACCTTTACCGTGCCTTGTTTTCCGGCATTGTATATGCACACCAAATCAATCACGGCATGCGTAGAACTTTTGCCGTTTATAATGGTCTGCGACATCTGCGAGGTTGTGGCATTGGGGCCGCTGAGCAAGCGGCATCCTGAAATTTCAGGCGCTTTAGGCATAGAAACGTTATCTATGTCCTCGTCTACAATCGTTAGCCGGAAAGTGAGCTGAAAGTTTTGTCCTGAAACTACATTTTGCCTCGGGACAAGTTTAAAACTTACTTCGGCAAAGGCATTCATACCTGCCATTAGGAAAAAGGCAAGTATGAACAACAGTATTTTATGGTTTAAACTTTTCATATCTCATTCAATTACCACGGTTTATCAGTAGTACGACGTGCAGGTTGAGCTTGCTGCTCATTATTCTTCTTTCGGGTAGCATTCTCTTTGTTCTGCATAGCCTGAAGCAACTGCTCGGCGCTCTGGGTCATCGGCTGCTGTTGCTGTTGTTGCTGCTGTTGTTCTTGTTGCTGCTGATCCTGCTGCTGTTGTTGTTGATCTTGTTGCTGCTGGTCCTGCTTGTCCTGGTCTTTATCTTGATTGTCTTGATTCTGCTCCTGTTCCTGCTTTTTCTGCAGTGCCAAGAGTAAATTCTGACGGCACTCCTTATTATCGGGATTTATGCGCAGAGAGCCTTTATACATGTTTATGGCCTGGTCAAACTGATTGTCGTTGAAGGCCATATTTCCAAGATTGTAGAATGACTTATAGGCAAGCTCGGGGTTTGAATCGAGGCCGGCAATTTCAGAAAAAATCTGAGCGGCCTGCTTGCGGGGATCGTTTTCCTGGCCCTTGTTGTCATCAGTGGCAAGCTGTATCAAGGTCACAGCCTTGTTATACATCGCATACTGATATGACGGATTCAGTGCAAGAGCAGCATCATACTTTTCAAGGGCTTCGTGGAACTTATCCTGTTTGAAAAGTTTGTTTCCGTCAACAACCATATTGCGTTGCACCTTCTTCGACCCGTCGTTTGCAGCCTGAACCGCCGGAAGGCCGAGTACCATTAAAATCAATATTATACTTAACTTTTTCATGATTATTTCTTTGTGAAGAAGTTAATTTTCTTAAGTATATTATTCTTGCGGTCGAGTACAAACACATCTATAACCAGGAAGATCAAGGCTATCCACGCAAATACGGGGAATTGTTCGGCACCTGCGCTGTATGATACATGTTTGAATTCAGACTTCTGCAATGTCTCAAGCTGGTCAACCAGTTTGTCGAGCGCATCAGATGAAGCTCCGTTTACAAATATACCGCCGCCTGCCTGTGCTATCTCGGTAGCGAGCTTCTCGTTGAGAGTGGTAAGAACCATCTGTCCCTGAGCATCGGTGAAATATCCGGCATTGGAACCGGGAAGAGGTATAGGCGCGCCCTTGGCCGAACCAAGACCTACAACATCTACCTGGATACCTTTTTCCTTAGCCATTTTTGCAGCCTCTATGGCATCGCCTTCGTGGTCTTCGGAGTCAGTTATCAGAATGATGGCTTTATGAATGTTTTCGTCGGGTGAGAAGCCATTCATCGCCATCCCTATAGCCTCGGCAATAGAAGTACCCTGGTAAGTCATCATCGAAGGATGCAACTCATTGAGATACATCTTTGCGGTATAGAAGTCGGTGGTCATGGGGAACTGTACTTTGGCCGATCCGGCAAAAATAACAAGACCTACCTTATCGTTGGTAAGGCGACCGAGCATCTTTTCAAGCATCAGACGAGCCCTGTCAAGGCGTGAGGTACCATTGGCGTCATCAGTAGAAGAAGCCAACATTGAGTTTGAAACGTCAAAAGCTATCATTACCTCAATACCCGCAACAGTCTCATCATGCTCTTTTTCGCCGGCACGCGGACGTGCAAGGACAAATATGATGGCTGCCAAAGCTATGAGTCGGAGCGTTATCTTAATTGCAGGTTTATATTTCGAAGCCTCGGGCATGAGATGAGCAATAACGTCAAGATGTCCGAACTTCTGCAAGCGCTTGCGGCGCGAACGCCGTGCCAGCCAGTATGCTACTGCAAACAGGGGCACAAGCCACAGCAGAAATAATAAATATGGATTTGCAAAGTCAAACATATACAGAGTATTTAGGGAATCGGGCGCAAGAACAGATACCTGAGTAACATTTCAAGTGCAAACAGGCCAAAAGCCAGCCATGCCCACATCATATAATTATCGTCGGTATGAGAGAACACCTTGATGTCCATCTGTGTTTTTTCGAGCGCATCAATTTCAGAGAAAATGTCTACCAGAGCATTGTTGTCGACAGCACGGAAATATTTACCGCCTGTATTATCGGCGATAGAGCGCAAAGTGGCTTCGTCAATCTCAACCTTCTGGGGCTGATACTCTATTCGGCCAAAGGCATTCTGAACGGGGTATGGAGCCATGCCATTGGTACCTATACCGATAGTATAAATCTTGACATCCATTTCCTTAGCAACTTCTGCAGCCGAAAGAGGTGCCACAATACCGGTGTTGTTTGAGCCGTCAGTCAGCAGGATTATGCTCTTGCTCTTGGCCTTTCCTTCTTTCAGGCGGTTGAGCGAAGTGGCTATACCGTCGCCAATTGCCGTACCGTCTTCGAGCATGCCTATCTGCACACCTTCAAGATAGCTTAAAAGCTGTGTACGGTCAACAGTCATAGGCATACCGGTGAGGCTTTCGCCGGCAAATATCACAAGACCGATATTATCGCTCTCGCGACCCTGGATAAACTGTGATGCAACCGCCTTTGCAGCTTCAAAACGGTTAGGATTGAAGTCGCGGGCGTACATAGAGCCGGAGATATCCAAAGCGAGAACGATATCGGTTCCTTCGGTTGATGAAGTACTCCATTTATCCTTCTGCTGCGGACGCGCAAGCACTACAATCAGTGCGGCAATAGCTCCCAGTCGCAGAACAAACAGAAAATGCCTGAGATATTGCTTCCACGAGCGCGGCATTGATGCGAAGGGGTCGGTGCTCGACACCGCGATAGAAGGATGCGCTCCACGCTGTCGCATGACATACCACACGATTATCGGAATCAATAACGTGAGAAGCCAAAGTAAATGTGGGTGAGCTAACTGCATAATTATTTCTGTTTAGCTTTTTGAGCTTTATTATCTTTTTGTTTTCCATCCTGATCGGCGTTTTCGCCTTCAGGTTCGGGCAATGGCTTGGTAGCTTCAACAAACTGTACTACATTGTTGAATGTCTTGATATTGTCGTCGGGCAGAGGACGCACGTTTGCAAACTTCACAAAGTCGGCAATCTCAAGAATCTGCTTGATGCGGGGCTGGTTGTCGCGTGTCTCGGGATTCGAACGCAAAGATTGCAGAATCTGAGTGGTACTCATCTCCATTGCATTAATTCCGAACCGGCGTTCAAGATACACACGCAGAATATCGACCAGACTCGTATAGTATTCTTTTTCCCTGCCGCTTTCGGCAAGTTTCTTTTCACGCAGTCGCGACAGCTCTGCCATAGCTGCTTCGTAGGGATTGACAGGCTTGGGCTTGTGAATAATGATACCGCCGTTTTTACGATACATGAGTATAAGACATACAGCGATGGCAGCGATAGCCAGCCCGACCAATGTCCATATAAGCCACTCGGGAATATAGTCATACCACTTGCGTGGCGGATTGACTATAGACTCCATAGGATTGATGGTCTCCAACGAGTCAAGATCTACGGGCAGAACCTTCAATGTAAGGAAGTCGCTCTCGGCTGTATCATTGCCGACTACATAACGGAACGGCGCAAAGGTGATTGTTCCCGGCTCGAATGCCTGTATCAGAATCTTATACTGATAACCGGCAGGAAATGTATCGGCTTCGACAGATATAAAATCCACATTATTTTCGGGGCTTTCACTTCCGGCAGCAGGAAGGTCGATAAAAGTACCTGCGCTGTTGGCATCAGCTATGTCGACAGTAATAGTGGCACGCGAGCCCATTTCTATAACGGTCGAGTCAATGGCAGCAGTCACCTTGGCATTGGCCGCCCCTGCCGCAGGAGCAGCCGCCAGTGCACATGCTACAACCGCTGTTTGAAAGAATCTGTTCATTTGCTTGTTCTGTTTTTGAAAAGTCCCATAAGGGCTTTAACATAATCCTCGTCGGTTGCGACTGATGTGAAGTTTACACGCGACTTTTTCAAAGTTTCAGACATCTGCTGCTGGCGGTCGTACCACCATTTGGCATAGGTCTTACGTACTTTGGACGAAGAAGTGTCAATCCAGCGTGTGAGTCCGTTTTCGAGGTCAGTAATACGCATAAGGCCTACGTCGGGCATCACGGAGTCGCGCTTGTCGTAAACCTGCACGGCCATCACATCGTGCTTATTGCGGGCTAGTGACAAAGCTTTGCTGTAATCATGCTTATCAATGAAGTCTGAGATCATAAACATGGTGCTGCGCTTGCGCATGGCATCTGTAAAGTATCGCAATGCCACATCAATATTAGTACCGCGGCTCTCGGGCTTGAAGTCGAGCAATTCACGTATGATCAGCAATATGTGCTTCCTACCCTTCTTGGGAGGTATGAATTTCTCCACTTTGTCGGAGAAAAACAAAGCACCTATCTTGTCATTGTTCTGAGAAGCCGAAAAAGCCAATGTGGCTGCTATTTCGGCTATCATCTCACGTTTTTCAACACCTTCGGCTCCGAATTCGCGACTACCCGAAATATCTACGAGCAGCATAACGGTAAGTTCGCGTTCTTCTTCGTAAACCTTGATGTGCGGGCGGTTGTGACGTGCAGTCACATTCCAGTCTATGTCACGGATATCATCGCCATACTGATACTCGCGCACCTCCGAGAACATCATACCTCTTCCTTTAAAGGCAGAGTGATACTCACCGGCAAAGATGTTCTGCGACAGTCCGCGTGTCTTGATTTCGATTTTGCGAACTTTCTTTAAAAGCTCTTTCGCATCCATGATCAGGGAACTTGTACCTTATCGAGAATTTCAGTAATAATTTCGTCGGTGGAGATATTATTTGCCTCAGCCTCGTAAGTTACTCCGATACGATGACGGAGTACATCGTGGCATACAGCTATAACGTCTTCGGGAACCACATATCCGCGGCCATGGAGGAAGGCATAAGCGCGGGCTGCGCGGGCCAGGCTGATAGATGCACGGGGCGATGCACCGAATGCAATTATACCGGTGAGGTCATCAAGACCATATTCCGACGGGAAACGTGTGGCGAAAACAATATCGACGATATAACGCTCTATCTTTTCGTCCACATAAATCTGCTCTACCACCTTCTGAGCATCTATGATCTCTTCGGGACGGAGCATGGGGCGAACTGTAGCGCGGCGCTCGTTGGAGATATTCTGACGAATGATAATCTTTTCATCTTCCTTGGAGGGATAACCGATTACAACCTTCATGAGGAAACGGTCGACCTGAGCTTCAGGCAGGGGATAAGTACCTTCTTGTTCAATGGGGTTCTGGGTAGCCATAACGAGGAAGGGCTCATCGAGAGGGAATGTGGTTTCGCCTATTGTCACCTGACGTTCCTGCATGGCTTCGAGCAGGGCAGACTGAACCTTGGCAGGAGCACGGTTAATTTCATCGGCAAGTACAAAATTCGCAAAAATCGGACCTTTCTTAACCTGGAAAGTCTCGTTCTTCACGCTATAGATCATAGTTCCGATAACGTCGGCAGGAAGCAAGTCGGGTGTAAACTGAATACGGCTGAATTGAGCATCAATCAGGCGGGCGAGGGTTTTGATTGCAAGAGTCTTTGCAAGACCGGGAACACCTTCAAGAAGTACATGCCCGTCAGCAAGCAGGGCTATCAGGAGGGATTCAACCAGGTGCTTTTGTCCTACAATGACCTGATCCATCCCGTGGGTTATGATGTTAATGAAATCGCTTTTTGAAGCCACAAGGGCATTGAGAGCACGAATGTCTACTGATTCACTCATAAGTGTTGCAGTTATTTAGGTAAAGTTATTATTTTTCACAGAATATAATTATAGCCGATGCCGACTAAATCGAATACAAAATTACGATTATAACAACGAATGCGTTAACAAGGAATGTTAAAATTATCTATTTTACCTTTAAAGGCTTGAATGATTAACATTTTTTGGCTATTCACATAAATATATAGACATAAAAAAACCGGAAAAGCTTACGTTCCGGTTTTTTATATTTATTCAGAATTTATATTTCTTAGCGAGCTGATTAAGAAGTTTCTGCGCCTTTGCATCGGTCTGAGCTTTGGTTGCTTCCTCAAAACTTTCACGGGCCGGAATCAACACTTTGGTTCCGGGTCTTATCTGATTTGGATTGCCAAGCTGAGGATTTGCCTGATAAATGAAAATCCAATAATTCTTTACTCCGTAATGGTCGCGGGCAAGAATAGACAGGTATCTCGAAGATGTGATGGTATCATACACCGGCTCGGCAGCCTTGGCAGGTGCCTGTTCAGCCGGCTTGGCGCTTTCTTTAGCCTCCTCAGCAGGTTCTTTCTTAGCTACAGCCTGATGCTCAACCACAGGGATTGTATCAGTCTTAACTTCTTGTATGGGGGCGGTTTCAACCAATGTATCAGTATCTTCAAACAGCAGAGCGCTGTCATCATCGGGCAGCTGGTAAGCCTGCATTGTCTTGCCGGCAAAATAGCCGCCAATCAAGCCTATTATAAGACCTATAAGCACTCCAAGCACGAGCCACATTGCATGGCCTGATGAATTACGAGATGCCGACTGTGCTGCATGATTGTGAGAGTAGTCTCTGTGACGCGATTTCCTGTAACCGGGAGCCTGAGCATATCTCCGTGCATCCTCTTTCTGTTCTGCCGGCTGATTTTGCTCTGGGTGTTCTTCAGCTACCTCATTTTCGACAGGTGCTGTTTCAGTTTCGGGCGTTGCATCGGCTTCGGCTTGAGGCTCATTTTCAGATAAGACATCTTCTATAACCTCTTCCGATATTGGAGCAACTTCCTGTTCAGGAACTACAGCGGCCGGAACCTCAACAGTTTCGTCGACCTCCTCATTTTCTACTGACTCTTCTTCAGACTGTGAAACGATTTCTTCAGCCGGCACATCAGCTTCTGATTGCTCCGGATGTTCAACTTTCACTGCATCTTCTTGTATGCCGGGTTGTTCAGGCTCTGAATAGAGTTCAGATTCTGAAATTGCCTGAACTACTTCTTCATGCTGCTGAGGAACAGGCTCATCAGCAACATCAGAATTATCAACAACCGGAGCCTTGTAATTCTCTATCTCATCTACAGCATCGTCATTCAATGTTACCGCAGAAAAAGCGCTGAATGGCTCATTGGCAATTGCGGCCAAATCGGCATCAGCTTTGAACAGAACGGGATTAGCGTTGTCGTCGCTTCGCACAAATTCACCTATGCCGTCAATCTTGACAGTTTCGCCATCTGCAAGACAATTCTCCACGTACGCAAACAAATCATGCAAGAAACGACGTGCAGTAGCCGGACTCACCGAAGCACCTTCGGCGATCAAGCTTATAAGACGCGGCAGATTTATAGTTTCTTTATCCATTTGTTTTATTCAGGCGTTTACGCAGCATTGCCGCGGGATGAAATTCAACCACGACCTGTGGCGGTAAGAGCAATCGCTTACCGGTCACACGGTCGTTTACAATTTCTTCATCATACTTTACTGCTTCGAATGTACCAAACGAAGGTATGGCGACCGCCGAAAGCGAGGTCGCGCTGTTGCGAACCACGTTGGCGAAGGATTCGAGCATCTGATTTACCCGATGCGGATCCTCGCCAAGAGATTGCGACAAATGTTGGATGAGAGATTTCAATTTCTTGAGGTAAAAAAGAGTTTTCCTACAGATTCTTATCAATAAGCTCGTGCAATAATCACGCGACGTTTTGAGGGCTTGCCTGTAACCATGCAAACGCCTTCTTCTTCCTCTCCGTCGAGAGGTATACAACGTATGGTTGCCTTGGTTTCAGCCTTGATAAGTTCTTCAGTCTCGGGAGTGCCGTCCCAATGGCAGAGGAAGAAGCCGCCGTTTTCGATTTCTTTCTTGAATTCATCGTAAGAATCAACTTTCTTCACACGGCTGTCGCGCATCTTGAGAGCCTTGTCATATATGTTCTGCTGAATTTCTTCAAGTAAAGCTTCAATTGATTCAGGCAGACCGGCAATCTGGAGCTGCGACTTTTCGAGAGTATCGCGACGCATAACTTCAATGGTACCGGCTTCAATATCGCGGGCACCGATAGCAAGGCGCACGGGAACGCCCTTGAGCTCATAGTCGGCAAACTTGAATCCGGGACGCTTCTTGTCATCATCATCAAACTTGACACTGATACCCTTGGCTGCGAGTTCTTCGATAATGGGAGTGATGGTTTCTGTGATTTTAGCAAGCTGCTCTGCGTTCTTGAAAATAGGAACAATCACTACCTGAATGGGAGCGAGGTGGGGAGGAAGCACCAGACCATTGTCGTCGGAGTGAGCCATGATGAGGGCACCCATCAGACGGGTTGAAACGCCCCACGAGTTAGCCCATACATATTCAGGCTTGTTTTCCTTATTAACAAAAGTCACATCAAAAGCCTTGGCAAAGTTCTGACCAAGATTGTGAGAAGTACCGCTCTGCAGAGCCTTGCCGTCCTGCATCATGGCCTCGATGGTATATGTGTTGAGTGCACCGGCAAAGCGTTCAGTCTCGGTCTTTACACCGATAACTACGGGGAGAGCCATGTACTTGCGGGCAAACTCGGCATAGAGGTTGATCATCTGCACGGTACGGGCTTCGCTCTCTTCAGCGGTAGCGTGTGCGCAGTGGCCTTCCTGCCAAAGGAATTCAGATGTACGCAGGAACATGCGTGTACGCATTTCCCAACGCATCACATTTGCCCACTGGTTGCAAATAATGGGGAGATCGCGGTATGAATGAATCCAGTTTTTGTATGTACCCCAAATGATGGTTTCTGAAGTGGGACGAACGATGAGTTCCTCTTCAAGACGAGCCTCGGGGTCAACGATCACACCGGTGCCGTTGGGGTCGTTCTTAAGACGATAGTGTGTAACTACTGCACATTCTTTGGCAAATCCCTCAACGTGCTCAGCTTCGCGACACAGGAATGACTTCGGTATAAGCAGGGGGAAATATGCATTTTTAACACCGGTGCGCTTGAACATCTGGTCGAGAGTCTGCTGCATCTTTTCCCAGATAGCATATCCGTAAGGCTTGATTACCATACATCCACGTACTGCCGACTGCTCTGCAAGATCTGCCTTAACTACCAGTTCATTGTACCATTGTGAATAATTTTCCTGACGCTTAGTCAAGTGTTGAAGTTCTATTGCCATTTTTTAGAAATATGATAGTTTTTTATATGTTCTTGTTATGTTCCGCAAAGTTAGTAAAATATTTTGGAATTGCATTGGAAAAGCCGCTCCTATATTTTCACACCGGCAAGGCGCAACAGGCCCTTATCCGGAACTATATACATCTCAACCCGTCGGTTGACCGCCCTACCCTGACGCGAGGTATTTTTATCAATCGGTTCGTCCTTGCCTATGCCGTAAGGAATGACATTTGTGTCAATCTCACCGGCCATTTCCCACAAGATGTCGTCGATGGCATTGGCTCGCGCAGCCGAGATTGAATCGGCATAAACAGAGTCGCCGGTATCATCGGTGTGTACTGCCACTATCAGTTTATAATTTGAGGGCTCGCGTGTAACGACACCGAGCGAGCGGAATTTATCTTTTACAGACGGTTTCAGTTCCACTGAACAAGGAGAGAAAAGATCTGAAGCCTGAATGACGATTTTAAGCACCTCGCCCTGACGCATAGACTTGGCATTAAAGCCGTTTTTGTTGAGATGTCTGCGCAGGTTGTCCATGGTGGCTACAACATACTGCTTCGCTTTTTTAGGGACTGCGGGTGTGGCTATATTCTCGTCGAGCCTGAGTTCAAGCACATCGACTTCTTGTTCTTCGGCATACACACAGTTGCCTCCGAACCCTAAGAGCATTATAAATGCGGTGAAGAGGGAGATTAAAGAACGCATTTTGTTAACAGTTTAAATATCAAGAGATTCTTCGTATTCTATATACGCATTTACAAAAGCCGGGACATCCTCGGGAGCAAGCTTAGCGCCCTTGTCTTTTTTGAGCATACGTACAATATAGCTCAAAAGATCGTCAATATCAAGGTCGTCGTCAGCATCGTCCAGTTCGATATCGAGCATCCCGTTTGCTTCGTAATAATCATATATCAGATCAATGAGATTAAGCAACTCATCGTCGTCGGTATATTTGGCCGACAATTCAGGCGACACATGCGAACGCATGAACTTTACGGCATCATTTTCATCAAATTCCATAATTCAGCTATTAAGATCGAGGAGACCTGCAGGCAGCTCCATCGACATGGTTTTTAAATCTTTATTTATATCAGTAATCATTTCTTCGGCAAAGGGCACATAGATTATGTTGCTTTTGTCGGACTTCACTATAAGGAGTATATTTGCCGTGGTATCATCCACACCATCAATCACACCTATCTCCTCGTCGTCAGCCAGGAGTTTGTAGCCCACAAGGTCGTAAAGATAGAATCCGTCTTCCTCGTCGGTTATATCCTCGGGCAGTTCGGCTGCTATGGCATAAATGTCCTGATTTGAAAAAACAGCCGCATCAATTTCCGAATCAACACCATCGAGCTTTATAAGCCACGAGGAGGCACTGCGACGCCTGAAACTGTCTATGAAAAAAGGAACATAGATGCCTTCAATATCAAGGATAATACACCTTAATTCAGACGGCTCTATATCATAATCAAACGTAGCCGTGAGTTCGCCCTTGATTCCGTGTGGTTTATGGAACGAACCAATTTCAAGTAATGATTCCTTTTTAATCATTTTTTCTTTTTCTTCTTACCTGCGACAGGAGCTATGGCAAATTCATGAAGGTGCATTTCTTCGGGCTTTATGTTTATGACTCCATCAGTCATTTCATAAAGGTCCTTGAATATTTTCTCATCGTCAACACCCTCGGGGTTAACGGCCAGCTGAAGCTTTTTCATGTGATTGGCAAGCAGGACTACCAGGGCATCTCGTTCCTCACCCGGCTCCATCTTTGCCATCTCGCATATCATCATTTCAAGCAGGCAACCATAAATGCGACGGCGAGCCTGACCGCTGCCTATGGCCACGGGTTCGGGCTTAGAAGAAAACTCTTCGGGATGTACCAGCTCAAAAGGCAGATCAACGTCAAGCTTGAAATCGCTCATTATGGCCAGATGGTCCCACAGCTTGCGGCGCTGTGCAGCCGGAGAGCCCTGCGATGGGAAAAGTATGCACATGGCATCTACAATAGAGCGGGCGCAACGTGTGCGCTCTGCTCTGTCCTCAATCTGCAGGCAGTGATCCAGCATGTTCTGAATATTTCGTCCATATTCAGGCAGGATAAGGTTATTGCGGTGATTATTATATGTAAGCATAATAAAATTCGGTTGAAAAACTGGAAAATTGTAATAACAGGTCTAACTGCCACAACATATTTTGATGCACAAAGTTAAGAAAAAAATCACAAACGCCGTTTGCTAATCAAATTAAAAGTTGTAACTTTGCACCATATTTTTTCCAAATGGAGATTATTATGTCAATCAAAGCCCCGCACGCTGCCATATCGACGGTCAATCCGGACCGGAGAAAAGCTCGCATCGCGGGTTTTCTCATTATATAAACCATGACTCTCTTCAACTATAAACCGCTGTTCCATGTATGCCGGCCTGCATCAATAAAGTCGCCGTCATAGAACAGTGCCCGCCGCTATATATGCAATATCCAATTAATAACTATAAATAAGGAAAAAGATGTCATCTTTGCGATTCAAAGTTGTGGAAGAAGCCTCAGACCACAAGGCTATTCCTGTTGAAGCCCCTTCTGAGAGAACAGAAGCCTACTTCGGCAAGGCAGTATTCAACCGTAAGAAAATGTATGAATACTTACCTAAGGAAACTTACGAAGCCCTTATAACCGCTATCGAAGACAAACAGCCCATATCACGCAAACTTGCCGACAGCGTTGCAGAAGGCATGAAACGCTGGGCAATAGACAATGGAGCCCGCCACTACACCCACTGGTTCCACCCGCTCACCGACGGCACTGCCGAGAAGCACGACGCTTTCATAGAACACGACGGTAAAGGTGGAGTTGTTGAAGAGTTCTCAGGCAAACTTCTTGTACAGCAGGAACCTGATGCATCTTCATTCCCCAACGGTGGTATACGCAATACATTCGAAGCCCGCGGATACTCGGCGTGGGATATATCATCGCCGGCATTTATCCTCAACGGCACACTCTGCATCCCCACCATCTTCGTATCATATACCGGCGAGAGCCTTGACTACAAGACTCCTCTTCTGCGTGCGCTCAACGCAGTAGACCGTGCGGCCACCGACGTTGCCCGTCTTTTCGATCCCAAGGTTCAGCATGTAATTTCATATCTCGGATGGGAACAGGAATATTTCCTGGTTGACGAAGCTCTTTTCTCAGCCCGTCCCGACCTTGTGCTCACCGGCCGCACACTGATGGGTCACGAAAGCGCAAAGAACCAGCAGCTCGAAGACCACTATTTCGGTGCAATTCCTTCGCGCGTAGAGGCTTTCATGCGCGACCTCGAACTCGAAGCCCATCGTCTTGGCATCCCCGCCAAAACATGCCACAACGAAGTAGCGCCAAACCAGTTTGAACTGGCTCCAATCTATGAGGAAACCAACCTTGCCAACGACCACAACCTGCTTATCATGAAGGTGATGGCTGAGGTTGCACGTCGACACAACTTCTGTGTTCTTCTTCACGAAAAACCTTTCTCGGGCATAAACGGTTCAGGTAAACACAACAACTGGAGTCTCGGCACCGACCGTGGTACCCAGCTGTTTGCTCCCGGCAAAACACCTCAGGACAACTTGCGCTTCCTCACATTTATTATAAATGTCATGGCAGCCGTGTACAATCACAACGCCCTTCTCAAAGCCTCCATCATGTCGGCTACCAACGCCCACCGTCTCGGCGCCAACGAGGCTCCTCCTGCCATCATCTCGATATTCTTCGGAAGCTCGGTGAGCGGTATTCTCGACAAACTCGAAAACACGACTCCCGAAGAACTTTCAAACCTTGCTTTGAAGGGCGAACTCTCTATGGGTCTTGCCCAGATACCCGAGCTGCTTCTCGACAATACCGACCGCAACCGCACATCTCCATTTGCCTTTACCGGAAACCGATTTGAATTCCGTGCCGTAGGTTCTTCAGCCAATTGCGCATCTGCAATGATTGCACTCAATGCAGCTGTGGCCGACCAGCTTTCGAAATTCTACACCGAAGTAAAGAAACGCATGGATGACGGCGCCAAGCTCGAAGATGCGCTTCTGGCCGAATTGCGTCTGCTCTTGAAGACATGCAAATCAATCGTATTCGACGGTAACGGTTATTCAGAAGAATGGAAAGAAGAGGCTGCCCGCCGAGGCCTTGATTGCGAGACATCTGCTCCGCGCATATTCGATGCCTACCTGAGCCCTCTCTCAATAGGAATGTTTGGACGTACCGGCGTATTCTCACCCGTTGAACTCGAAGCACGAAACGAAGTGAAATGGGAAATGTACACCAAGAAGGTACAGATTGAAGCACGTGTGCTCGGCGACCTCGCTCTCAACCATATAATCCCTGTAGCTACCCGCTACCAGTCATTCCTTGTTGACAACGTGGTAAAACTGAAGGAACTCTTCCCCGGAGTGAAAGGCGCAAAGGTAGTGTCCCACGACCTTGATACCATCGAAAAAATCTCGCACCACATGGACATCATCAAAACCGAGACCGACCGTATGGTGGAATCAAGAAAAGCCGCCAACCGCATACAAAGCGAACGCCTCAAGGCAATAGCCTATCATGACAACGTAGTTCCGGCAATGGAAACCATAAGGTATCACATCGACAAACTCGAGCTGATGGTAGACAACGAAATGTGGCCTCTGCCCAAGTACCGCGAACTTCTTTTCATACGATAAACGTATCAGATTCAATACGCCCCTTTACCCGGGGCGTATTGAATTTTTACTTTGTTAATTGATGGAACCTTTAAAGCACGAATGCGGTGTAGCTCTAATCAGACTGCGCAAGCCGCTGGAATATTACAAAAAGAAATACGGAACATATACATACGCGCTCGACAAGCTGTATCTGCTGATGGAAAAACAGCACAACCGTGGCCAAGAGGCCGCAGGTGTGGGTGTCGTAAAACTTGATGCGCCTCCCGGCCATGAGCTGATCTTCAGGGAAAGAGCTTTGGGAAAAGACGCCATTCAAGAGATATTCTCAAATATAGGAGCGGAGATAGGTTCTGATGTTAATTCATATCCGGCTGATGAAGTCAGCCGTTTCGCGCCCTATATCGGTCAGGTGTATTTAGGTCACCTGCGTTACTCCACCACCGGCAAGAGCGGCATCAGCTACGCGCATCCGGTATTGAGGCGCAACAACTGGCGCTTGCGCTCGCTGGTGCTTTGCGGAAACTTCAACATGACAAATGTCGATGAGATGTTTGAACGGATTGTCAATTCGGGTCAACATCCCCGCCGATACAGCGACACCAGCATGATTCTCGAGCAGGTAGGTCTGGCCCTTGACAAAGAAAATCACCGTCTGTACAGAGAGTTGCGCGATACACTTGAAGACCCTGAGCTGGCCAACGAAATAGAGAACCGACTTGATATCGGAGCCGTTATCGAAAAAGCAGCCAAGCAGTGGGATGGCGGTTATGTGATGTGCGGTGCCACAGGTTCGGGCGATATGTTCGCCCTCCGCGATCCGCACGGCATCCCACCGGCTTTTTATTATTTCGACGATGAGATAGTTGTGCTTGCGTCAGAACGTCCGGTGATTCAAACCGTTTTCGACCTTCCTTCGGCAGCCGTAAAAGAACTCAATCCCGGTGAAGCCTTGTTGGTAAACAAAGCCGGCAGTGTAGCCCTTAAACAGTTATTGCCCGAAGGAACAAACAAGCGATGCTCATTTGAACGCATATACTTCTCACGCGGCTCCGACGCCGACATATATCGCGAACGCAAAGCCCTCGGCGCGGCACTCGCTCCTCAACTGATGGAAATGGTTGGCGGTGATACCGCTCACACCGTGCTGTCTTGTATACCCAATACGGCAGAAGCAGCCTTTTTCGGCATGGTACAGGAATTCTCCAATCTGTTCAACAAACACCGCGCGACTCGCATAGAGCAGATGATAGACTCGGGCACAGCCGACCATGACGCCATCAATAGTATTCTGTCAGAAAAGATACGATTTGAAAAAATAGCGGTAAAGGATGTGAAGATGCGCACCTTCATAGCTGAGGGCTCATCGCGCAACGACCTTGCAAAGCACGTGTATGATGTGACATACGGCACCGTGACGCCCGGTGTTGATACCCTTGTGGCAATCGACGACTCAATAGTGCGAGGTACAACCCTGCGCCAGTCAATCCTGCGTCAGCTCGACCGACTGCATCCAAAGCGCATCATCATTGTAAGCTCCTCGCCACAGGTACGTTATCCCGACTACTATGGCATCGACATGAGCTCACTGTCGCAGTTCATTGCATTCCATGCCGCAATCAGGCTACTTAAGCTTAGAGGTATCGACAACGTCATACATGAAACATATAAGGAATGCGTTGCCCAAAGAGCCCTCCCCGCAGCAGACAGGCATAACTGCGTAAAGGCCATATACGCCCCGTTTACCGATGCCGAGATATCACAATCCATAGCAGACATTCTGGTTGAGGGTGCATACCCGGCATTCAATGCCAGGATTGATATACTGTATCTGAGCCTCGAAGGGCTTCACAAAGCCATACCTGATCATCCCGGCGACTGGTACTTCTCGGGCGACTACCCTACTCCGGGCGGAAACCGACTTGTAAACGAAGCATTCATCGACTGGTACGAATCAACTCATATCTTACGATAAAACGTTGATTTGGCAGTATACATTCTCTCGAATTGTGTTAAAGAGCATTACTCTTTATACATGAATTGATTGCATCAATGTTTTTTTATCAGATTTTTTTGTCCGCAGCAAAAAAATTGCTAAATTCGCATTGCTTAAGAGTTTGTAAAAAGACTAAAAGACTAATAGACAATTTGTGACTACTAATATCATCAAAACAAAATGAAGCTTACTTTAAATATCAATTACCGGACCAACTGGGGCGAGAACCTATGGGCCGTGTTGTTGACACCTGAGGTACAAGCGGTTCCCCTTACGCTTGAAGGTGCGGAACATTGGCGCGCTCAGATTGAGATTCCTGAAGATAAGGATGGCTTTACAAAGATAGATTACCGTTACGAGGTACGTAATGATAATATGCCTGCCAAAACCGAATGGGGAAAAGCAAGACATCTTGAAACCCGCACTTCGTCGGTTGAATGCTATGACCGTTGGCAGGATCGTCCATGGGATGAGCCTTACTACGCCTCAGCTTTCACCGACAGTATCTGCCGCAGAGTATCGAAGTCTGATCCCGGCAAATCAATGCCGGCAAAGGGATTTGTGACATTCGAGGTTAGCGCACCCATGCTGCGTCCCGATTGGCATCTGGCTATATGTGGCGAGGCTCAACAGCTTGGTGGCTGGGACACATCAAAGGCCGTTGCGATGAGCGATGCCCGCTATCCGGTGTGGTCGGCCAACGTAAAGGCCGAAGGTCTGGGCGAAGGCTCTCTGTATAAATTCTTGATAATCGACAGCAAAGGCGAGGTCGTAGCCTGGGAAAACGGCGACAACCGCATGCTCGATGCCACTCCCGCCGCCAACACCGCCACTGTATTTGCCGGAATGCGTCTGATCAATCTCCTCGGATTGTGGCGTGGCGCAGGTACTGCAATCCCTGTTTTCTCGCTGCGCTCTGAAGAAGACTTCGGTGTAGGCGATTTTGCCGATATCAAAGCAATGATTGACTGGTGCAAGGCTACAGGTCAGAAATTCCTGCAGATTCTTCCCATCAACGATACCACAATGACCCATACATGGCAGGATTCATATCCGTATAACGCAAACTCATGCTTTGCGCTTCATCCCATGTATCTGCGTCTTGAGCAACTCGGAGTACTCGCCGACCGCAAGCGCCGCACATACTTCGAGAACCTAAAGAGTGAGCTGAATGCGCTCGACAAGATTGACTACGAACGTGTGAACGCTGCCAAAATAGAGTATTTCAAGGAAATATTCGAGCAGGAAGGCGCTCGTACAATCGCATTGCCCGAATACAAGAAGTTTGTTGAACGCAACCACGACTGGCTGATGCCATACGCTGCTTTCTGCGTACTGCGCGACCGTTTCAACACACCCGAATTCTCAAATTGGGGCGAATATGCCGAATACGACAACGATAAAATCGAAGCGTTCATCGAAGCAAACCGCAAAGAGATAGACTATGTTTGCTACCTACAGTATCATCTCGACAAGCAGATGCGCGAAGTGCACGAATATGCAAAGTCAAACGGCATAGCCATCAAGGGTGATATTCCAATCGGTATATCCCGCGACAGCGTGGACGCGTGGATCTATCCTCGTCTGTTCCACATGGATTGCCAGGCGGGTGCTCCGCCGGATGATTTCTCGGTTCTGGGACAGAACTGGGGCTTCCCCACATACAACTGGGAAGAAATGTCAAAAGACGGCTTCGCATGGTGGAAAGCCCGCTTCACCAAGATGAGCGAGTATTTCGACGCCTACCGCATTGACCACGTGCTCGGCTTCTTCCGTATATGGCAGATTCCTTACAAGCAACTGCACGGACTTCTTGGCATTTTCAATCCCGCGCTGCCTATGAGCGAGGACGAAATGCGCAACAATTTCGATTTCTGGATTGATGTAGACCTGTACACCACACCCTATATAATGGATAGTTTCCTGCACGACTTCTTCGGCCCTTATACCGACGAGGCCCGCAAGACATTCATGTACAGTGTAGGCTACGGACGCTACAAGCTTAAAGATCCCTACAACTCGCAGCGTGCGGTGGCCGAGTATTTTGCCACTCTCGAAAAAAATGAGAAAAACACTCGTCTGTGCAACGGCCTCCTCGGCTTGATTGATCAGGTGCTGTTTATAGAAGATCCTACCGAACCGGGCAAGTTCCATCCCCGTATTTCGGCGCAGTACACCTATACATACCGCGCACTCAACGATTACGAGAAATGGTGCTTCGACCGATTGTATAACGACTTCTTCTACCATCGTCACAACGACTTCTGGTATGGCAAAGCCATGTGGAAGCTCCCGGCATTGATTGATTCAAACCCCATGCTTACATGCGCCGAAGACCTCGGCATGATTCCTGCTTGCGTGCCTGCAGTTCTGAGCCAGCTCGAAATCCTCACGCTTGAAATTCAGCGTATGCCCAAAGATCCGGCCACACCTTTCGGCAACACATGGAGCTATCCTTACTATAGCGTATGCACAACATCAACCCATGATATGGGCGGCATACGCGCATGGTGGGAAGATGATCGCCGCCGCTCGGCCGACTACTACCGTCAGGTGCTTCATCTCGAAGGCGAACCTCCATACTTCGCCGAGCCTTGGCTGTGCGAGAAGATTCTGATGCTCAACTCTCAGTCGCCCTCGATGCTCTGCATCATACCTCTGGCCGACTGGCTGTCGATGGACGGCGAGCTCCGTCGCAAAAATCCTGCCGATGAGCTTATAAACATCCCGGCCAATCCACGCCACTACTGGCGCTACCGCATGCACCTGACACTCGCAGAGCTGCAAAAAGCCAACGGATTTAACGACAAACTCAAAAAGCTGATTACAGACAGCAATCGTTAATAAAAAAATCGCGTTCAAAAATTGAACGCGATTTTTTATTATTCATAGCTTGGCAGCTCTTTATTTATTCAGCGTAATAAACGGCCTTGTGGGTGGTGGGAGTCAGGGCTTCGTCGGTTGCGTGCTTGGCAAAATCGCCTTCGGTTGACACGAATGTCCAGTCAACCTCATCCTGGCGCTTCAGGTCACCGATGAAAAAGGCTTCGGCCTGCGGCGAGCCTACGATAACAAGTCTTTTCACTCCGGCTTCGCGGGCGGCATGCACCATACGCCCGTAGTTCTCGAGGACAAATGAGTTCTCGTCGTGGTCGCTCTGGTCATCATCAAAAGTCATGATGACTGTATCATAACCTGTAAACAGACTGCGCAGACGCTCTTTGTCGTAAACATCGAGCAACGATGCGGTGAGCTGTGTGCTGGTGTCCATCAGACGTTCGGGATTGTTGACGTAGGCATTTACAGTGACGCCTTTATGAAGAAGGTAAGAGAGTACTTCAGACAATACATGACCATTAAGGCCGGTAACAGCAATTTCTTTCATAGCTATATGTTAGTTGAATGTTATTTTATAATCTT
>CAJUKX010000025.1:0-1975 GCA_910586975.1 uncultured Muribaculaceae bacterium
GAGAGCACCTGACTCATAATCAGGGAGTCCTTGGTTCAAGCCCAAGTGGGACCACTTTAAAAACATTCAGAAGTATTCAAAGCCTTGATTTTCAACAAAATCGAGGCTTTGTTGCGTTTCGGGGTTTCCAAGAGCGGTGAAGAACGATGAATGATGTAGGTGTGCCAGCAGTGGCCGACCCCTCTCAGGGGCTTCTCCTCGGTCGCAATGGTATGTTCGATATATCAGTATATTACAAAGATGAAACTCAACTGATTTTTCAGCCTCATTTTTCAATGATTTAACCCCTTAAAGTCAAAGGAAAATGACAAGGAAAGAAAATTTTTATCTGCTTTTTTTTAAGAAGATCAGACTCCTGAAATCAGGAGTGGCAGCAATCTACATGAGAATTTCATGTAATGGGACACGTGTTGAGTGCTTTACGGGTAAAACTATAGAGCCCAACCTTTGGAATCAGTCCAAGGAAAAGGCCAAAGGCAACTCCAAGAAGGCGGTTGATCTCAACGAGTATATCGACGATGCCGGCATCAGACCCTTCAAGTTCTTCCAAGAGATGCAGGAAGACGGAAGCGTCGTGACTGCTCGTGAACTCTACAACTGATTCTTCAACATTGGTCTACACAAGAAGGTAGAGCGTAGGATTCCACGAGCATAATCAGGAATGTCGTGCCCTTATGGGCCGTGACTTCGAGTTGGGTACAATCAAGAAGTATGAGACAGTCACCAGGCTGCTTCTGCTCGGACACAGGCGCTGACGCTTTCCACGCAATCCACTCCATAGCCGACACGGCTTGGAAAAACAAACAATCACCACTTGATGCCATTCTTGCGCTTGTCTGATGATGAGTGCTGATTAGGTATGCCTACCCTTAGGCTGAATAGTTACTATAAAGGTGTTTTCGCCGCCTTTTAAGGAAAAAACACGAAAAAAAATCATGTTTTTATAAAAAAATTATGTTTTTATTTGTATTTGTTGATGAATTTTAGTAAATTTGGGGGCAATTAGGTAATACTGCGTTAACAAAACGTTGACTTACCCTTATAACCTTAAATTTTTACCCCATGAAACCATGTTACCGGAAGCTTGCTATGGTATTCTTTGCCATTCTGGCTTTTTTGCCCCTGACAGCCAAAGAAGTTGCTTTGGTGGGTACTGAATCTAAGTACTATGGATCGGCAGATACCATAGTTTTTAGCTCGACGAACGGCCAGAAAGTAAATTTGAATAGGAATATTGACGAAAACCTATCTCTAATTTTTAATATAATAGAAATTTCAAGACGAAATTTCAGATCATTTCCCGGTACCGAAATTATTCTTCAACCTAATAATGGGTGTACAATACAAGAATTATCGTTTTATGGAGTAGGGGTTCCTGATTCTGTAAGAGCCGGTAAATGTCCTTTGTTGCCTCCCGCTCATGGTGCCGTCACTACGAGTACGTCAAACGATACTGTGTGGGTAAACTGGTCAGGCTCAGTAACCTCTGAATTGAAACTTACGTTCAGTTATGCCGTAGATATAAAGAACTATATCTTGATAAGGTATAACGGTGAGGATGAAAAGCAGGAATTTGTGCCTAATTTCGCAGATCTTACCCTCAACGTAGGTGATAGCCGTGCCCTTGGTCTGCCAACTGATGCACCGGCAATTAGCTACGCCACAAGCCAAGCTACTGTTGCGGTGGTTGAGAATAACGCTGTAGTAGCAAAAGGCGCGGGTGAGACTACGATAACCGCCACATGGAATGAGACCGATAAATGGAAATCCGGATCAGCTTCGTTTAAGGTTACAGTCAATGCTCCTGCACCCGAGAAGCAAGAATTTGTGCCTAATTTCGCAGATCTTACCCTCAACATAGGCGATAGCCGTGCCCTTGGCTTGCCGACTGATGCACCGGCCATTAGCTATGCCACAAGCCAAGCTACTGTTGCGGTGGTTCAAAATAACTCAGTTGTTGCGACGGGTGCCGGTG
>CAJUKX010000025.1:2075-39025 GCA_910586975.1 uncultured Muribaculaceae bacterium
AGACTACGATAACCGCCACATGGAATGAGACCGATAAATGGAAATCCGGCTCGGCTTCGTTTAAGGTTACTGTCAATGCTCCGACCCCCGAAAAGCAGGAATTTGTGCCTAATTTTACAGATCTTACACTCAATGTAGGCGATAGCCGTGCACTTGGCTTGCCAACTGATGCACCGGCAATCAGCTATGCCACAAGCCAAGCCGCAGTAGCTATTGTTGAAAATAATGCTGTTGTAGCCAAAGGTGCCGGCGAGACTACGATAACCGCCACATGGAATGAGACCGATAAATGGAAATCCGGCTCGGCGTCGTTCAAGGTTACGGTCAATGCTCCGGCAACCGAGAAGCAAGAATTTGTGCCTAATTTCGCAGATCTTACCCTCAATGTAGGCGACAGCCGCGCTCTTGGTCTGCCGACTGATGCACCGGCAATTAGCTATGCCACAAGCCAAGCCGCAGTAGCCATTGTTGAAAATAACGCTGTTGTAGCTAAAGGCGCGGGTGAGACTACGATAACCGCCACATGGAATGAGACCGATAAATGGAAATCCGGTTCGTCATCGTTCAAGGTTACTGTCAATGCTCCGACCCCCGAAAAGCAGGAATTTGTGCCTAATTTCACAGACCTTACCCTCAATTTAGGTGACAGCCGTGCCCTTGGTTTGCCGACTGATGCACCGGCCATTAGCTATGCCACAAGCCAAGTCGCAGTAGCCATTGTTGAAAATAACGCTGTTGTAGCAAAAGGTGCCGGTGAGACTACGATAACAGCCACATGGAATGAGACCGATAAATGGAAATCAGGTTCGGCTTCGTTTAAGGTGACAGTCAGAGGTAATCCCGGCGAACCTGTCGATCCCCAACTCACCTTCCAGCACTCGCTTGTAAGAGGACAAATAGGATGGGGTGCCATTTCGCAAGCAGCCATTTACCGGGGCGACGGCATTTTGCGTTATACTTCCAGCGACCCGAATGTAGCCGAGGTAGATGCACTCACCGGCGTAATTAAAAATGTAAAGCGCGAAGGCCAGACCATTATACAAGCAACTCTGTCGGCCACGTCGCAGTACAAGGCTGCCAACGCAAGCTACACCCTGCAGATAGAGGCAGCTCCGACAGACAAAAACTTGAAATTCGACCGTATAACCTCCGGCGGTTTTGCACGCACACCGTTCACCGTAAAAAAGATAAACAAGAATTATGTGCAATACACAGTCGACGGACTCAAGAATTACGAATACAAAATAAACATTATCGACGACATACTCGAGGTAAATGTAAGAATCCCCGGTATCTACACACTCAGGGCATCGGCAGCCGACGGCACCGGCAATGCCTTGATGCAACTGATAATTTTCCCGCCGATAGAGATTACACCCACCTACGGCGAGATAGACCCCGACCACCAGGACGTAGTATTGTTTGACGAAGTCGACGGCTCGGTAAAGATAAAATTCGAAGATTCACCGATATACAAGGTAAGCATCGACGGCGTTCCGTTTACCGGAACAGAAATACCAGTGCGCTCAGATATGGCAATATGCTACACACTGCAATATGCCTCGATGCCATTTTCGGCCGATGCCTGGATATACCTCGTAATACGTCCATTCTCCCCGAAATACGAATACGATGTAGACCTCAGAAGCTACATCATAATGAGCGATGTGGGTCATATCCTCTACAAGATAGGCGATGCTGCCGACTGGACCGATACACATTCAGACAAATTTATACTCGGCAGCCAATATTTCGGCGACGAAAAGGCCATGGACATACGGTTGATAACACGCAAATCAACCGCCCGACCCGGATACGAAGCTTCGAGCGGCATGGCTACATTCAACCTGCCATCACCTGAAACCTTAGGCATAGAAGATGTTACAATCGACAGTCAAGAGCCTGAGCTATACGACCTCAACGGCCGCCGTGTTAACGCACCCAATCCACAGCCCGGCATCTATATAATGAAATACCCGAACAAAGCGGTAAAAATAAAGCTTTAGAAAAATCACATTCACACGCTGAGGGGCGTGCCGTGAATTCACGGCACGCCCCTCAGCGTGTACCCCGGCTTATGCTACGGTGATGGAGTCGTGGAGCATGGCTACGAAGCCGGCTACCTGGGCGGCCTTGTTGGGGAAGTGTTTGAGCAATGACTCGCGGAAGATGCGGTTGGTTACAAACACATTCTTTTCCATGTCTCCGTTCTGGCAAACGTAGTTCAGTATGTTGTTTATAAATTCTTCTTGCCCGGCGGTAAGAGTATTTGCCGAAATAAAGTCGGAGAACAGCCTGATTGCCTTTTGGCGGTCGAGCCCCGACACCTTGCGGATAAATGCCGCCACGGGGATGCCGGCGGTCATTTTCTCGCGTTTCAGATATCGCTCATAGTCTTCTTTCGTGCCGAGTTCCTTCCACAATATCCGCTCCAGTTCATCTATGTCGGCCGGGGTCAGTTTCTCTATGTTCTGAATTTTTTTCAGAACAGGCAGGTCGCGGTTATTGGCAAGGAAGTCAAGCACACGTTCCTTGTAAGTGACTGTTGAGTTGACCGAAGCGGCCACACCTCCGTCGCTTATGTCATCCTCTATGTTTACAGTGAATGTTTTTCCGGCCTCGCCTTTGAGGAATTTCATCAGCTCGCGAAGTTCTTTTCGCATATTCTCGATAGCCCGTTTCTGATAGTAGCTGTTTGTCATAGTCTCCTTTATGGTAAAGTCTGTAATATCCCGACTGCCGCTGCGTCGCGACATTATAAGTTCCAGGTCTTTTTCGGTATGGAAGGCATATAGCCGGCGTGCAGGATAGCCCATGCCGTCGATTAAGTATATTTCGAAACCGTTGGTGTAGTAGATCACCGGCCTTACTTTATATCTTTTTTCGAGACAGTCGGCATATAGTTCAGCCTGATGTTTGCCAATGCCGGCATCTTTGCTTGTGCGTTTGGCCTCGATTACCGCAAGCGGCTTGCCGTCGGCACCAAACAATACATAGTCGGCATATCCCTTGCCGGTGTTGTTGGGCATTCCGTCGACCTCCACCTCTATGCAAGCCTTTGACGAAGCGATGTCGCCCTCGGTTTCGAGCACCTCCCATCCGGCCTCGCGCAGCATCAGGTCGATAAACCGGCGGCGCGTCTCGGCTTCTGAGATGTCGCCCCAGCTCAGGTCGGCTTTCACCGCCGGAGCCGCTTCAACCTTCTCAGGCTCCACCTTGGCTACAAACGCTTCTGTAGAGGTCGGATTGGTCGGACTTTTCGGACCTGTCGGACTGGTCGGACGAGTCGGACCGGTCTGACCGGTCGGGAGCAGCGACCCGTCAAATGGCGCCAGCGAGCTGAGCACCCGCAGTTTCAGCAACACACCGCCTACAAGGTTATACAGGTTGAGAACCTTAAAGAAAGCATCGCGGCGAGTGACCTTGTCAGATTCATGGGCGCATGGTTGCCGGTTATCCTTATCCAGTTTACGGCACGCATCAACACAGGGTCGGCAATAAAGTCGGTAAACACGGGCGATGTTGTGAGCCGATATAGGTCGGTGCGCTCGGGCAACTCCACATTCTTCATCTCGTAAATGGCTTTTACAAGCCATTCAAGGGCCTTGCGGGCATTGATGGCCGATGAGTCGGGCTCGGTATATTGACGCTGCTCGCACAGGTCGCACAACCGGTGCAACTGCGCAAGCTCGGGTATTTCTTTCAAATAATCAAAGTTCAACATGGCAGTAAAATTTAATTGAACCAATAATCCATACGGCTGTCAAGCAAAGTTTGCAGTTCCTTGATAGAAGCCTAAATATCAGCTTTCTGCGCCTCAATAGCCTCAACCTTAGCCGCATATCGGCTTGTTTATACTGCCCTTCCTAACAATAATAACAGTATTCTCAGGGCATAGATAATCATCAGCATAACTCATAATACCTCCACTTCCGTAGATAGGATATAAGCCATTGGGATTTTCAACGGCCTTCTGGTTTTTACCATTGCTTATACTAAGCACGTTATCCCAGTCTTTTATACTCCAAATTATGCTTCATTGTTTATTATTGTTACGATAGTTAATACGGGCGGCAAACATTTGTTCTTTGATACCACCGTTTTTAAGGAATTGAGCTTGTTGGCTTTCTAAAAGCCGTGCGAGTAGATAAGTTGTCTGATTGATTAGTGAAATCATCAGATTGCAGAATTCCTCCGCATTATATGATGAAGCAAACTCCATGGGATTGGCCTTGAATCGGTCTGATTTCAGATACTCTCTTATTTTCAATATTCTTGGATGGTCTTTGTCCCATTTAATCAGGTTATGCTGGCGCAGATAGTCCTCATAGTCAAGCATCAGCTCTTCGAGCGAAGCCTTGGCAACGTTGGTAAGCTTTATTTCGGTTTCCTTGGAAGTGGCCGAGGCAGACGATCCTTCGGCTATATTTTGTTTTCCCGAGCGAGCGGCCTGCTCCATCTGGTCGCATGTGCGACTTCTTGCCGTGATGAATTTTTTCACGAAAACAGCAGTGAGATCACAAATGGCTTCTGTCATTTGATAAACTCGCAGGTTGCGGTAGCCACCGGCCTTGGGCAGGAATCCTTTCATGGCATGTTTCCTTTCTGTTTGAGGTTAGAGGATTGGGGTGTTAGAGGATGGGTCGGACTGGTCGGACGAGTCGGACAAGTCTGACAGGTCTGAAGAGTCTGACTTGTCTATTATTAACAGGTGTAGTTTTTGCAGGCTTTGCAGGCATTTGTTTTCGAGCGAGTCAATGCCGTCAACAATCTTCACAAGCACTTTGGGGCTTTGAATCAAGAACACGGCATTGCCCATAAAACGGGAATAGGCCGAGTCAGAGCCGGTATTGAGATTCTTGATATATGGAAACACGTTGCGGCTGATGGTGCGATACATCCTGTCGGCATCATAATGCTTGAAGGTGTGCCAGCGCAGCTCCTCAACGGGCACATCCTCGTCGGTCTCAGGATTGTGCCACGTACCGTAGGCAAAGGTGGCATCGTCAGCAGCCATCTCAATGCCGAGCTGACGCGAGAGGCTCTCCTGCTGTACCTGCACATCGTCGAGCATCTTCATGAAAAGAAGATAGGTCATCTGCTCAAGCACAGACATAGGGTTGGTGATACCTGAACCCTCCCAGAAGGTTCTCCATATTTGGTCGATTTGATTCTTGATCTGCCCGGTTATCATGATTGCATTTGGTGATGATATGGTTTAATAAGCGAAGTTACAAAAAAATTTATAACTCCGGGCTGTAAACTTGTATAAATATGAAAAGAGACCGTGTGACTTTGATTGCCGCACGGTCTCTTTTATAATGAAAGGATTATCAGAAATTAAATGGTGTTTTCTTTACGTAAACCTTGAAGTCTTTGATTGCGCCGGGAACTTCGCTTTCCATGCGCGGCAGGTATTGGATACCGCTGAGGGTATGCTCTGCTCCGAGGTCAATCACAAACGAGTGGGGGAAGGGTGTGCCGGGCTCGGTACTCCAGTAAGTTGATTCCTGAAGGTCGAAGAGTTTGTCGGCCGAGCGGTTCACGCCTTTCATGTTTTCGCTGTCGGCGTATGCTACTGTCCAAGGTTCGCGCGAGAGGCGTTCGCCCTTGTCGTTGAGCACATAGAATTCAGCGATGCATGCGAGGTCTTTGCCGTCAATCGAATTAAGAGCTTCAACACACAGATAGCGACCGGTGGGTTCAGAGTCAAACTTCACTTCCTGCCATCCGTTGCCTGCTGCGAAAGAGCCTTGAGCCACGGGTTTCTCGCCGTTGAGCTTGAGTTCCTGGCCGGGCAGGCGGTGGGTGAGGGGTTTCTGCACGAGAAGCTGGTCGAGCTTAGGCTCCTTGAGACCTTCAGACTTGGCTTCGCGCGGGCCCAGGATGTCGAATATCACAATCTTGTTCTCGCCCTTCTTAAGCCAGCATCCGGGCATGTAGAGAGTCTGCTGCGGCCCGATTTCCCAGATTCGTCCCATAGGATGACCGTTGACGTAAACAAGTCCTTTGCCCCATGTCTCGAAGTTGAGGAATGTATCGGAGGGCTTGTCAACATTGAATGTGGCCTGATATACACCGCGGGGCATGCGGCCGTTCTCGTCCTTTGAGAAGTTTTCAATGGGCTCGAACTTCATCGATTCGTAGAAGCTGAGTACGTCGGGCAGTTGATATACCTTCCAATCCTTGAGGTCGCATACAAATTTGTGGCCGTCGTTGTCGATGGTAAGTGTGACGTTGTCGGTGATACCCTTGAAGTCCTTGATTGCACGACCGAAGTTGATTCGGCCCATGGCTTCAACAAATATGTCGAGTCGGGCACCCTTCTTGCAGGCGGGGATCATCAGAGATTTCTCGCCGTTTCGGCGGTCGAGTTTGCCAATGAATTTACCGTCGATGAATATCTGGCCATAGTCGTGCACATCGTTTACAGAGAGCAGGGCGCCGTTGGGCAGCGCGGGCAGGGCAGTGCTGTAGATGATGCTGCCGAATCCCTGATCGTATTCTTCCATGGTCTTGATATTCTTGTCGGAAACCGGCTCGGGAAGGTTGGCAAAGAGCGGTGCTACTTCTGTGAACTTAAATTCCTTGACAGCAACAGGCTTGATTGTAGCAGGAATCTTGGGGAGCTTTTTGCCTCCGTTGTATTTGGCAAGGGTATTGCGCAGCTCGGTATATTTGGGGGTGATCTGACCCGATTCGCTGATGGGGGCGTCGTAGTCGTACGAAGTGACGTCGGGCGCGAATCCGGGCGAGTTAGCGCCGGCCCAGTGGCCCCAGTTGGTACCGCCGTGGGTCATATAGAGGCTGAACGAGATGTTCTTGGAGAGCATTTCGTCGATGCCGGCAATCATGTCGGCGGCGGCACGGGTCTCGTGGTTGGCACCCCACTTGTCAAACCAACCGCTCCAGAATTCAGAGCACATCAGCGGGCTGTTGGGGCGTACTTTCTTGAGCTTGGCAAACTGCTGGTCGATGTTGGCACCGGTGCCGAAGTTCATTGTCCAGATAAGGTCGTCAAGGCCGTTGTTGAGGAAGTTTGAAGACCAGTCGCACTGGAACAGAGTCACGTTTTCGCCGAAGTTCTTGCGCAGCATGTCGCGAATCTCGGCCACGTAGGGTTTGTCGGTTCCGTAAGAGCCGTATTCGTTCTCAACCTGCACCATGATTATGGGGCCGCCGTTTTCTACGGTGAGATCCTTAACCTGGTCGGCCACAGCCTTCTGGAATTTGTCGACGCGCTCCATGAAGTAGGGATCCTGCTCGCGCAGACGTATGTCTTTCTTCTTGAGGAGCCACCAGGGCAGTCCGCCCATTTCCCATTCGGCACATACGTAGGGACCGGGGCGCAGTATTACCTTCATGTCGTGCTTTTTGCACAGCTCGATGAATTTGCGGATATCGTTCTGACCCGAGAAGTCAAATTCGTCGGGCTTGGGTTCGTGGGCATTCCAGAATACATACAGGCAGATGGTGTTCATGCCCAGAGCCTTGCACAGCTCAATGCGCTGTTCCCAGTAGTCGGCGGGGATGCGCGGATAGTGCAGCTCAGCGGCTTTAACCACAAAGGGTTCGCCGTTGAGCAGGAATGTGCCGTCGCCGGCCTCGAAACGGGGCTGATCTTCAAACTGCCACATGCTCCACTGTTCAGCCCATGGAATTGTGATCTTGTTGTCGCTGAAGTCTATCGGGAGCCAGATGTATCGAGAGTCCTCAAGGTCGGTCTTGTTCCAGCGGTCAAACATGGCCACGTAGAGGTCTTTCTTGCCATGCACGGGCTGCACGTAGGTGCTTTGTCCGTAGAAAGTCTTGTCGGCATCCTTGCCGGTGCAGGGGTCGCCGATCACGGTCCAGTCGCCCATTATTGAGTCGGCCACGGCCAGCTCGGCCTTGTTGGGGTCCCAGCCGGTGCAGCCCGACGACAGCATGTAGTACTTGCCATCGTGCTTGAAGACTGCAGGAGCCTCGCGCGCCTGACCTATGAAATTGCGGGTGTAGCGGCCCGAGGGGCGCAGATAGTCGGCTGTAAGCTCGTTGATGTAGAGAGTCTGGTTGTTTTCAGAAGAAGCGAACTGATAAGCACGGCCATCGTCGTCAACAAAAACAGTCTGGTCGCGGCTCATGGCGCCGTTGGGTCTGAAGCTGCCCAGATATTCAAAGGGTCCGGTAGGAGAGTCGGCCACGGCCACACCGGCAGCGGCCTTGCTGTAATCGGCGCTCTCAACGTGAGCCCACATTACAAATTTGCCGGTCTTGGCATTATATACCACTTTGGGGCGTTCGAGCACCTTGCTCGGGTGCAGATCGCTCTCGGGATTATCTTTTTCGGCAGGGAGTACAATGCCTTCAAAAGTCCAGTTAACCATATCGGGCGAAGAGTAGCAGCTCACACCGGTAACATCGGTGCGGTAACATTCCCACTTGGCCCAGTCGGGCAGAATGGTTTCACCCTTCTTGTATTCGCCATACCAATAGTATTTGCCGTTATGGTAAAGAATGCCGCCGCCGTGTGCGTTGATGGGATTGCCATCGGTATCTTTCCATTGGGCATATTGTACTATCGGCTTATCGGCTGCCTTGTCGGCTGCAACAGCGCTTGCTCCTGTGAAATTGAACAATGATGCTGCCAGCAAGATTTTAATAAGTCCGTTTTTCATGAATATATGTATTGAATGGTTTATTTATTTTGGGGCAAAAATAGTAAAAAAAATCTATTATTGGCTTGCGTAATCAATCAAAAGATATGTAAAGCTTGTGCAAATCATTCACCGATAACATAGTTAATCAAGCCTTAACAGAAATTTGCTTACTTACTCAAAAATGGTAATTTCACGAGTCGGGTTTTGCATTTGAAGCGGAGCATTGACGCCTTTGTAGGGCTATGCTCCGCTTCAAACCATTTATAAACCAAAATGTCTAAAGTATGCTCGGGATTTGTGGGGTGTTTACCTGATTGAGATTTTGTGCGAATTGCCGTTTACTTTTATTATGTAAATGCCCTTTTGAAGCATTGATCCCACAGCCGAAAGGGGTGTTTGCAGCACTACAGGGCGGCCATTGGTATCGTAGACATCGCACAGCGAGTAGGTGTCAGTGTCGATTTCATATACACCGGCCTGATTGGCTTTTACATTAACCAGGCTGATGGCCGACAGCTCTCTGATTTTAACTGATATGATGGCGCTGCCAGGATTGAGAGCCTTGACGGTGGCGGTTACCTTGGCAAAGCCTTCGGCGATGGTTTCAACGTTGGATATGATGGCTACGGTTGGGTCTGAGCTCTCCCACTGCGGTTCTTCAAAAGCACCTTCGGGCGACAGGGTGGCTGTGATCTCGCAGCTGTCGTTCTGCTCAATGGTAGCGGTTGTGGGCGACAGAACCACTGACGTCACAGGAACTATGATATTTACTTTGCAGGTAGCGGTCATATTGCCGGCCATGGCATTTACATATACGGTCTGAGCTTTGTCAATGCCCGATTTGTCGTGAGTGGTGGTTATGTTGCCCTTCTTGTCTATCTTGACATTGGGAGCGTTGAGCGGTCGCAGTTCCCATCTCACGGGGCCGTTGGCCACGGCTTCGGGCAGCAGGGTGGCTTTGATTTGCTTGGTTTCGCCGTAGGTCATGGTCAATACTTCGGGAGTGACATATATGGTGTCGAGTTCCTGAAAAACATGTATGCTGCCGGTGAGCGACTGTCCTCCGCCCGAAACTATGAGTTCGGCCCAGCCCGGAGCTACGCCGGTAACCATGCCGGGCGAAGGCACCGTGGCTATATTGGTATTTGATGTAGACCATTTTATGCCGCGCGAGGTATAGCTGCCGTCTTTGTAGTAGAGATAAGCCTGTATGTTGTCAACCGTTTCGCCGGGGAACAGATTTATGTCGCGCATGTTTAGTGTGATGCGTGTGGCTCGCTCCTCGACTATAAGCATGCAGGTGTCGGCCACCTCACCGGTAGCGGCAGATGCAACTATCTTGTAATTACCTTTTTCTACCTCGTCGGGTACATAAACGGTGGCTGATGTGCCGTCGGGGGTGATTTGAATATATTCTGATGTATTACCCGGAACCACCGACCATTTAAGGTTGTCGGCGGGAGCGTCGGCCGGTGTGAGGGTGGCATTAAATGTGACTGACTCCCTTTGGAGAAGCCTTGCGGATTTGGGCGATACCGTGATGCCGGTTATCTCTACCGGAGCAGGCGGTATGGTATCGGGGGTGTCGGGTACTATAGTGTCGGCCGGGATAACGGTGTCGGTGTCGGCTGAAGAGTCGCCGGAATTGGAATTCATGGCTCCGAGATTGCCATTGCCGGCCACAACGGCCGATGCAATCAATGCCGGAACGAGAAATCGTAATTTATTCATGTTTATGCTTAAAAATTTTTTTTGCAAAATTACAAAAAAAATCTATAGAAAACGGCTGAAAACGACATAATCAACAAACCATTGCCATAATAGTATGTTTTAATTTTAATTATGAGTATTATCTAATCCTTGTTGCATTATGTCTTTAGAAAAGTCAAGACCATATACATTCGACCGGGTGGTGCGTATACTTGCCGGAGCAGCTTTACTCGCCGGAGTAATCTGGCTGATAAATGTTCTGCGCAATGTGTTGTTGCCATTCTTTGTGGCATGTCTTATAGCCTATATCCTCGACCCGCTGGTGTGCTACAACCGCAGAATCCTGCGAACAAAGGGCAGGGCACTGGCAGTGTTCATCACCTTGGGTGAAGTCACTCTGGTATTAGGCATGCTCTGCTACTTCTGCATACCGTCGATTATAAAAGAGGTGGAGCAGCTGGGGGTGATACTTACACACAGCGTGTCGGGCGGAAGCAAAGTGCCGTTTATTCCCGAAAATATAATAGATGAATTCCGCAAATGGCTTAGTAACATCAACGTGAAGGGACTGATAGAGAATTCGCACTTTGAGTCGTTGGTAGATTCTGGAACCTCGGTCATATCGTCGGCTCTCGAAATGCTGATGCACTTTCTGGAGTGGCTGCTGACGTTTATCTACGTCATTTTCATTCTTATTGATTTCAAACCGCTGATGCGCGGGTTCAAGACACTTGTCCCGCATAAATACCGCCATGTGGCCTATATGGTGGGCGATGATATAAAGGTAAATATGAACCGCTACTTCAGAAGCCAGGCCGTGATAGCCTCGTGCGCTGCGGTATTTTATTGCATAGGTTTTTCGATCGTCGGCATACCTATGGCCATTGTGCTCGGCATTACGGTGGGAGTGCTGTATATGATACCATATTTCCAGTACGTGACCCTGATACCCGTGACGCTGGTGTGCCTTATAGACTCAATGAGCGGGTCTACACACTTCTGGTCGCAGCTGGGGCAATGCGGGTTGGTGTATGTGGTGAGCCAATGTATATGCGACTACATACTTACCCCTAAGATAATGGGTAAGTCAATGGGGTTGAATCCTGCCATCATACTGCTGGCATTGTCGGTATGGGGTACATTGCTCGGAATAATAGGCATGATCATAGCCCTGCCGCTCACCACTATACTGCTGGCTTATTATCAGGAATATATAATAGGCAACGATAATCCCGACGATAAAAACTGTGAGCCGGGCACACCCGCACCCACACCGCCGCATGAGCCCTGACAAACTCTCGCACTTGCATTGATGAGGATGCAAGTGCGAGGTCGCCGACTTATTACAAGTTAAGATATTCTTTCAGTGCTTCAACGTATAGTTCAAATGCCTTGCGGCCCTGTGGACTGACCCGGCACACCGTGCGGGTCTTTTTTCCGGCAAAGCCCTTTTCAACCGTGATATATCCGGCCGATGAAAGTTTGTCGAGCTGAACACTGAGATTTCCTGAGGTGGAGTCAGTTTTATCTTTAAGATAAACGAAATCCGCCTCTTCTACATTCATTAGTATTGACATCACGGCAAGACGCAGCTGTGAATGCAACAGCGGATCAAGTTCTTTCATGCTTTCTTGGCTTTATGATTAAGAATGTGGCCCGGGATAATCATCATTACAATGAATGAGATGATGAAAAGCAAGGAAGAATACATCTGCAGCCAATAAGCGCCGGCCAAAACTCCCGCAACCAGAAATCCGCCGCAGATAACGCTGAATGCTCCGCCGTAGATGAGCGATTTTTCTTTGATGATGATTCCCTGAACCGATGTAGCCATGCCTATGATAAAGAACATGAACAGCTCTATAGCATACCAAACCTGAAAACCGGAAATAAAGAAAAACAACCCTATCGCGATGGCGGCGACAGCCAGCCATAAAACATATTCCCATAGCGAGGTAGAGATTTTGTCGGTATACGAAACCACATTGCGGCTATGGTTGTTCTTGCGGTTCACGGCTATGGTATAGGGTATCCCTATGATTGGTATAGCCCACCACAGGAGTGAGGGTGATATGGGCAAATCAATGCCCATGGCGAACTGAAAGTACGAACATACGTTGGCAGTAATTGCAACGATTACGCACAGATACCCCCAGAAAAGGAGCATGTTACCGTCGCCTTTGGAAAGGCGTCGGCGTGTGGCGGCGATCATCGACGTGATAAGCTCCATGCTATCGGTCGGAGTTAGTTTTTTGTCTTCCATAACAAAAGAGATTAGATGGTTTTTAAATCGGTTTATATTATAAACCATTATTGTCTTAAAAAAGAACGGTCGCGCGTTATCGCTCTGATTTCAGTTGCAAAGATAATGCGGTTTATTTTATAAACCAAATTTTTCAGCGATTTTTTTCAAAAAAATTATCTTGACATAAAAAGTTCCACAGCTTACTTACAGAATATTCCGATGTTACGAGCGACTTTGCAAGCTTCGGCTGAGTTCCGCACTTTCAGCTTTGCTAATATATTTTGTCGGTGACGGCTCACGGTGTGCAGGCTTATTCCTAAAATATCAGCAATGCCTTTGCTTCGGTTGCCTTCATCAATCAATTTCAGCACTGCCGTTTCCTGTGGTGACAGTATTTTGACACCGATATCGGGGGTTAATTCCATAATATGTCCTGTAAGCGTGTCCATTACAACTGATTCACCATTCAATCCATAATTCATACCACCATACAGACATAGGGCAAAGCGTACGGTTTTTCCATTTTTTGCAGGGATATAATAAAGACGATGTACGGTATCGACCCATTCTCCGTTTTTGCTACGCATACGTAATTTTTGTATGAGACACTGATTGAATCTTCTTGATTTTGGTAATTTGCAGATGTAGTGGAAAAACAGCAGTTCATTAAGCATCTTCACTTCAAGATCTTCGGGATTGATTGCTTTGAAAATGTCGTCCTCCCAAATCGATGGAATGTATCCCGAACAGCGTTTGCAGTCAAGATCAATGATATTGGAAAATTTGCCATGTGCTACATAACTTCTGTTAGTATGCAGGTCGCTGAGAACGGCAAGTACATTCTCCACTTCTGCATAACCTTCGGCTATGTTTACGTATCGTGTTGATATGGAATTATCTGCCGATTCATCGCATGAGTTATGACTTGAGAACTCCAAATTCAGTTTATCTCTGATATCCATATATGGTTATTTTTGACTATTGCAGGTTATTATCAGAATGTTTATCTTTGCAAAGTTAATAAAAAATATGGTTATTTTATGAACAGCGAAAAAGTCAAGATGCTCAGAGGCGAACTTTATGACGCCAACTATGATAGCCTGCTGATTGCCGAGCGCAAGGCTTGCAAGCTTGTGCTTCATGAGATAAATAAGATGTCACCCGACGATGACGTAAAACGTAATGAACTATTCCGTAAGATTTTGGGCAAAATCAATGGCTCATTTATCATTGAATCGCCCTTTCACTGTGATTACGGTTACAATATAGAATTGGGCGAAAATTTCTATATGAATGTCAACTGCGTTATACTTGATGAGGCGAAAGTGAGCTTCGGTGACAATGTATTCATCGCTCCTAACTGTGCGTTCTATACCGCCGGCCATCCTCTTGATGTCGAGCAACGAAACAAGGGCCTTGAATATGCCAAGCCAATAACGGTTGGCAACAATGTGTGGATAGGCGGAAATGTTGTTGTGCTGCCGGGAGTGACAATTGGCGACAACTGTGTGATCGGTGCCGGAAGCGTCGTTGTAAAGGATATTCCGGCAAATTCTCTCGCCGTTGGTAATCCTTGTAAAGTAATTCGTTCACTCTGACTGATATATGAAAAGATTTTTTCTGTAATACTTTTGAGAGCCTGATAACATAATAAATGGCGTAACTCTTTCACAGGGTCGCGCCATTTTTCATATTATGTTTTTTCGCAAAGTATGTCAAGCCTAAAAGAAACTATAAATATTTATTGTTGTCACAGGGTCATACATGCGATTTATTTTGTTATATTGTTACGAGAAATAATAAGTAATCATTGAAAAATAGTTTATATCATCTGCTTGCCTTATGAACGCATCTTCAATCCTCTTCATCGGTCATGTAGCTACGGCTACGCTCCCTCTTCATCGTATTGAATCTGCTGCCCATAAGCCGGCGCATATAATATAAACTATTTTCCACTGCTTACTTATCTTGTAAATTTTGAATTAATTTTGTAAATTTGTAGTTCTGATTTTTTTGAATATGAGAATAAAAAATATAAATACCCTCCTTGTTGGAGCGATTATTTTAGGTGTTGCATCATCGGCCTCGGGGCAGAGCTCGGGCTTTTCTGACGTCTTGAATCCAAAGATTCCTGAAAAAGTAAGCATCTGCGGGCAGACTGTAAGCCTTGATCCGCTCGACTATGCCGAGCGTTACGACCGCGAGCTGACATCGCTTATTTATACCCACGGCAATACATTGCTGATGATAAAGCGAGCCAACCGATATTTCCCGCAGATAGCCCCAATACTGAAGGCTAACGGTATCCCGCAGGATCTGCTGTATCTGGCATGCGTGGAAAGCACACTCAATCCGCGTGCGGTGTCGGGTGCCAAAGCTGCCGGTATATGGCAGTTTATGCCTTCCACTGCCAAGGAATACGGCTTGGAAGTGAACGACGAGGTGGATGAACGTTTCAATATAGAAAAATCAACCGCCGCAGCATGTCGCTACTTCAAGAAGGCTCTCGCCAAATATGGCAACGACTGGAATTCGGTATTTGCTTCATATAACGGAGGTATGAACCGTATCAGCACCCAGCTCGACTCACAGCTTGCCGACGGTGCGCTTGACCTGTATCTTGCAGATGAAACCCAGCGCTATCCCTTCAGAGTGATGGCCACCAAGGCTATAATGGAGAATCCGGACGCATACGGGTTCAATATCACCGCCGATCAGCTTTACAGGCCGCGTGTGGTTGATATAGTAGACGTTAACGGACCGGTTGAGAGCTGGGCAAAGTGGGCTGCCGACCGTGGCATAAGCTATCGCGACTTGCGAGAGGAAAATCCGTGGATACGCGCTCCTAAGCTTACCAACAAGGCCGGCAAGACTTATAAGGTGAGGGTGCCACGCAAGGAATCGCTCAACCGCTCCACCTCCAAACGTACTGTTTACAATCCAAAATGGATTAAACAATGAATGAACCAAAGAAGTTGGATTTCGACTCGCCTCTGAGAGTAATCGGGGCAAGAGTCAACAATCTTAAAAACATTGATGTAGATATACCCCACGATGTCCTGACGGTAATTACAGGACTGTCGGGCTCAGGAAAATCGTCGCTGGCTTTCGACACCATCTTTGCCGAAGGTCAGCGACGCTATATCGAAACTTTCTCGGCATACGCCCGCAATATGCTCGGTAATCTCGAACGCCCCGATGTAGACCATATCTCGGGTCTGAGTCCTGTGATTGCCATCGAGCAGAAGACCGTAAACCGCAATCCGCGCTCGACCATAGGCACCACTACCGAGATTTACGACTTTCTGCGTCTGCTATATGCCCGTGCCGGCCATGCGCGTTCGTATCTGTCGGGCATGGAAATGACACGGTATTCTGATGACAAGATTGTAAGTCTGATACTCGAGCGCTTTGCCGGGCGCAAGATTTATATACTTGCTCCGCTGGTCAAAAACCGCAAGGGCCATTATCGCGAGCTCTTTGAAAACCTGATGAAGAAGGGCTTCCTGAGGGTGCGCATCGACGGAGAAATCAAAGAACTGGTTCCCGGTCTTAAACTCGACAGATACAAGAACCACTCTATAGAACTGGTTGTTGACCGCCTGCGTGTCGACGATAAGGACGAACCGCGTCTGCGCGACACCATAAAGGATGCACTTGCGCAGGGCGACAAGCAAGTGATGATTTTCGATGCCGACAACGATACCATAGCCCATTACTCGCAGATGCTGATGGACCCCGTAAGCGGACTGTCGTACCGCGACCCGGCACCGCACAATTTCTCGTTCAATTCGCCACAGGGCTACTGCCCAAGGTGCAAGGGCTTGGGATATGTGAATATCGTAGACCGGTCGAAGGTGATACCCGATGAATCGCTGTCGATATACGATGGAGGATTCGCCCCGCTTGGCAAATATAAGAATAATACGATATTCTGGCAGATTTCAGCAATTTGCGAGGCTCATGGCGTATCGCTGAAGACTCCACTCAAGGACATGCCAGAGGAGGCGCTCGACGAGATACTCAATGGCACAGACCGTCGCCTTACACTTAAGAATGATACCTTGGGCACAGTATCGTCATTCGGATCTTATGAAGGTTTGCTGAAATATATAGAGATGCAGCAGGCCGAGGATGCCGGTGCCGCGGCCAACAAGTGGAGCGGTCAGTTCTATGTGCGTGCCGAGTGTCCCGAGTGTCATGGCGACAGACTCAACCGCGAGGCCCTGCACTTTTTTGTTGACGGCATGAATATATCGCAGCTGTGCCGGCTTGATATAGGCAGCCTGCTCGAGTGGTCGCAAAGCGTGCTCGGCCGTATGGATGGCCGTGACCGCAAGATTGCATCAGAGATTATCAAGGAAATAAATACCCGCCTGCGTTTTCTGGTTGATGTGGGGCTCGAATACCTGCAGCTTAACCGTGCCTCGGCCACTCTGTCGGGCGGCGAGAGCCAGCGCATAAGGCTTGCCACACAGTTAGGCTCGGAGCTTGTGAATGTGCTCTATATTCTCGACGAGCCTTCGATAGGGCTGCATCAGCGCGACAACCGGCGTTTGATTGACTCGCTGAAACGTTTGCGAGACGCTTCCAACTCGATAATTGTGGTAGAACACGACAAGGACATAATGCTTGAGGCCGACTATGTGGTCGACATAGGACCGGGGGCCGGACGTTTTGGAGGCGATGTGGTATTTGCCGGCACTCCGGCCGAGTTGCTTAAAAGCAATACCCTCACCGCCGAGTATCTCAACGGAAGCAGAAGCATTCCCACTCCGGCCAAGCGCAGAGAGGGCAACGGCAAGTTTCTTGAACTGAAAGGCTGCACGGGGCATAACCTCAAGGATGTTGATTTCAAGCTTCCATTGGGTACCTTTACCTGTGTGGCGGGGGTGAGCGGCTCTGGCAAGTCGTCGCTTGTCAACGGTACGCTCGAACCCATTCTGTCAAAGCGGTTCTATCGCTCTCTGCGCGAACCTTTGGCATACAAGGAGATTATCGGTGTTGAAAATATCGACAAAGTTGTTACCGTAGACCAGTCGCCGCTGGGCCGTACACCCCGCTCTAATCCGGCGACATACACAGGCGTATTTTCAGAAATACGCAATCTGTTTGTGGGACTGCCCGAGGCTAAAATCCGCGGTTACAAGCCCGGTAGATTCTCGTTTAATGTGGCCGGCGGACGGTGCGAGGCTTGCGGTGGCAATGGCTACAAGACTATAGAGATGAATTTCCTGCCCGATGTGCTCGTGCCGTGTGAGGTGTGCAGGGGCAAGCGCTACAACCGCGAGACCCTTGAGGTGCGCTATAAGGGAAAGTCTATAGCAGACGTGCTCGATATGACCATAAATCAGGCTGTTGACTTCTTTGCCGGCATCCCCAAGATATTGCGCAAGATACAGCTGCTCAAGGATATCGGTCTGGGATACATAAAACTTGGTCAGCCGTCGTCAACCTTGTCGGGTGGCGAGAACCAGCGCGTGAAGCTTGCCACAGAGCTTGCCAAGAAAGACACCGGACGCACCTTGTTCATCCTTGATGAACCTACTACCGGCCTTCACTTCGAAGACATCAAGACACTTCTCGGAATACTCAACAAGCTGGTTGACCGTGGCAATACCGTTCTTGTAATCGAACACAACACCGACGTGCTGCGATCGGCAGACTATATCATAGATATGGGACCCGACGGCGGACAAGGCGGCGGACGCATTATGGCTGAGGGCACACCCGAAGAAATTGCCAAGGGCAATTCACCCACCGCAAAATATATATTTGAGTAAAAAGACTTTCGCTGCTTTAGAGTAGAACGAAACAAAAATGTCAAAGCCCCCTATCTTGCAGGATTTTTATCGGTCCGCAATGATAGGGGCAATGCTTTTTTCCACTTGCGGCTACAACCGAAACATCAATAAAAAATTAGTCAATCTCCTTGATTTATTGAGATTAAGCTCTGAGATTCATAATAATTTGTTAATTTTGTATATGGAAACAATCATCACGCTTTCAAGCGAATCAGAATATAATGAAATACTGCAACAGACTGTTGCAGTTATTGAAGCCGCACGATTTCAGGTAGCCCGTTCACGCTATAAAGGTTGTGGAGCAGCTAATGCTGAGAAGAGCAGATTCTGAGTACATCTGCCCTTCTCAAGTAATTATCGTTTGTAACTAAATCAGTCCTGCTTTAATCAGCCCTTCGAGGGCTTTGATGCGGTTGCGGAATAATTCTATTTTGGCGTGGTCTGATTGGGTGAGCCCTTTGGCATCCAGGCCACAGCCGCTATGTGTGCAGTATTCGGTATCTGACGGGTTCTTGTGTCCGGCCGGACAGATATATTTCATGGATGAACCGAAGAGTCCGTCGACTTGCCTTACACCACCGGTTTCGGGTAGCGAATCGAGCTTCATGAGCAATGTTTTCATGGGGCCGAGGTCATAATCCTCATACGAGGGCTGATATACATCGAGCAGATACATCACCTTGGTCAGTTCGCCTTCGTCAAGCATGTTTGACAGCGATTCCGCATCAAAAAGGTTTTGCTCTCGTATAATCTCCAAAGTGGCTTCGGGCGCGGTTACCA
Source organism: uncultured Muribaculaceae bacterium (assembly GCA_910586975.1). Lineage (GTDB taxonomy): Bacteria > Bacteroidota > Bacteroidia > Bacteroidales > Muribaculaceae > CAG-873. The sequence continues at coordinate 21,254 of CAJUKX010000025.1, forward strand.
AGTCAGAGTATATCACGTCAACGGCCTCTTTGCGGTCGATACATCTGAGATATTTAGGAAACTCTTCTACCGCAATATCGTGTAGCGGCTCACGGTCGTTATCGTCGATTGTGAGCGCGGTAAGATATTTGAGGTACAACCCATGCCCCAACCCACGCATCTTGTGTGATGCGATAAACTGCCAGTTGGCACGGGTAGGGAAGACGTCGGCGCGTGCTATAAGGCCAAGATAGCGCAGGCGCAGTTCTTCAATTTTAAGATCTTCGGCAGATACGGGCATTGCTTTATTCAGACTTTGATAATACCGTTTTCTGTAATCACATATTGAACAGGCACATCAAACTCATCAGGCTCTATATCTTCGCATATCTGGCAATCGTATGCTACGCCCATAGTAGTGGCGCGGGTGTCGCGCAGCAGACGGTCGTAATATCCTTTGCCGCGACCTATGCGGTTGCCATGCCTGTCGTATGCCACTCCCGGTACTATTATAAGCTCTATGGCGTTGATGTCGGCGGTTTCGTCGCCGTCGGGCTCTTCTATGTTGAACGCGCCCAGATGCAGTCGGGTGCGGTCGTAGGGCAGTATGTCGAGGTTTACGCCGTTGACACGCGGCAGATAGAAGTGTTTGCGCGTATTCCACCTGTCGATGAATTCGCGGGTTGAAAGTTCATCGGGCAGCGAGTGATACATCAATATATGGTCAGACAGCATGAAGGCTGCAGTCTGTTCAATCAGCTCAAATACCCTGGCAGCGGCAGATGCGCGTTCTTCCTTGCTCAGCAGGCTTTTGCGAGCCTTGACACGCATGCGTATGGAATCTTTATTCATTTCTTTCGGTTTGTTGAATTGTCTTTCTCATGATTAAAGTCCTCAACTGTCGCGCCTAATCCTTTGCCTATCTCTTTTACAGCCTCAGTTACAACATTGTCGTTTTTGTTGGCAATCTCAAAATAAGCGTTCATTCCAAGGATATCGCGGGCAATAAGGGCTCTTAGTTGGTTAACAATCAACGAAGCCGAATTGTTGATATAATACCACCGCTGTGGTATGCCGTTGTCGGATGCGTACTTCACAAATGACCATAGAAGCACCTCGCGTGAGGGTAGCTTGGCCATAAGCTGTTCGGCTGTCTTTGAGTTTGACAGGTCCTCGCGGTTGAGATCTGCGTATTCGTAGGCAAATTTATTAAGCAGTCCGGCATTGGATACCTGGAAGTAATAAGAGGTAAGTCCGGTTGTGTCTGAGGGGATGAATACATCGGGCAGAATGCCTCCGCCGCCGTAAACCTTACGTCCGCCCATGGTTACATAGATGCTGTCGGCTTTGAGTTTGACAGAATCCTCGTTGAATACTTCTCCCGACGAATATCGGTCGATAATCTCTTTTTCGTACTCATCATTGTCGCCGCGGGTAAAATCTTTCTGAATACATCTGCCCGAGGGGGTGTAGTAGCGTTGCACCGTGAGCCTGATTTGCGATGAGTCGGGCAGTAGCACGGGGCGCTGTACAAGACCTTTACCGAAAGAACGGCGTCCGAGTATCAGACCGCGGTCGTTGTCCTGTATGGCTCCGGCAACGATTTCAGAAGCCGAAGCGGTAAATTCGTCCACGAGCACTACCAAGGGTTGTGTCATGAAGTTGCCGGTGCCGTCGGCTATCCAATTTTCATTGTCACGACTGTTGCGCCCTCGGGTTTCAACAATAGCCTTATAAGGCTCAAGGAATTCATTTGCTATCAGTATGGCCTGGTCAACCAATCCGCCAAGGTTGCCGCGAAGGTCAATCACAAAGCTTTCGGCTCCTTTCATTCTCAGGTTGTTTATGGCCTGCAGGAACTCAGAATAAGTATTGTGGGCAAACTTGCTGATGTGTATATATCCGATATTGCCGTCCATCAGATAGGAGGCATCGACAGAGACAGATGGAATCTCGCTGCGTGTAACGATGAAGTCTATTGGCTTTTCTGAAGTGTGGCGTTTAATGGTTATTTTCACCTTGGAGTCTTTCTCGCCTCTGAGTACATCAAACACATCGTCGTTGCTTACAGCAGCACCGGTCATTTCCTTGTCATCGACAGAAATGATGCGGTCGCCCGGGAGTATGCCTTCGCGCTGAGCCGGACCGCCCGATACCACTTCAACCACACAGATTGAGTCGGTCATTATCTGGAACTGTATTCCAACACCGAAGAACGAGCTTTCCAACTCGCGGTTGCTGCGCTCCAGGTCAGATACGGGTATGTAGACAGTATGCGGGTCAAGGTTCTTGAGCATGGCAGGGATGGTCATCTCTACCAGCGAGTCGGTGTTGATCACATCCACGTATTCGTTCTGTATAAGCTGAAATACGGTGTTGAGTTTCTGTTGCGAAGGCGATATTTCATCACCTCCGGCCAACAGGTAACCTGTCCACATGCCGCCGGTAAATAGCAATGCGGCTATCAGAGGAAGCCAAAGTTTGATTTTACAACCTGAATTCATAAGCTGATGTCAGACAAATGCACACATTCTACGCCTGCGCGTTCGAGCAGGTCTATACCGTCGGTAATACGATACAGTTCGTTAAAAACCACACGCTTGATTCCGGCCTGTATTATGAGCTTGGCACATTCAAGACAAGGCGATGCAGTGATATAGAGAGTGGCGCCCTCGCTGGAGTTGTTGCTGCGTGCAACCTTTGTAATGGCATTGGCTTCGGCGTGCAGAACGTACGGCTTGGTAATGCCGTCGGTATCCTCGCATACATTCTCAAACCCTGCCGGTGTGCCGTTGTAGCCATCGGAGATTATCATCTTGTCTTTGACGATTATTGCGCCAACCTTGCGACGTTCGCAATAAGAATTTTCGGCCCAGATGCGAGCCATGCGCAGATAACGGCAATCGAGTGTGATCTGTTTATGTGGCGAATGTTCCATTCTTTATCGAATATTTGTGCAAAGTTACATATTTATTCCATTTACCGAAAACAATCACACAATAATTAACGAATAATTTACGGTATAATCATGGCGATTAAAGTGTGGAATGAAAAAAAGCCCTCCGTGCGGGAGGGCTTTGGTCGGTATTACTGTATCAGTTTATAGATTCAATCAGAGAAGCTGAACGCTGCGGGTGATGAATTCGTTGAGGTCACGACCCTTGAGCAGGCCGTTGCCAAGCAGTGCCAGGTCGATAATCTGACGTACAAGCGGCTGGTCTTTTCCATAATCTTTGATCATGGCTTGCTGCTCGTCGCGGGCTTTGCCTACGGCAGCCATAAGCTCATCGGTCTGTTGCTGTGATTCAGCATCGAGTTTGCCGTCCTTGGCGTTCTTGCGAAGCTCTTCAATCTTGGCATTGTCGGCGTCGATTGAGTCTTCGAGCGGTTTAATTTTGTCGGCGAGGGCTGCAGTGGCGGCTTCATTAATCTTCTCTACAAGGGGAGAAGCTGTATTTACCACAAGGCTGTAGCTGTCGGGCATCTCGCCGTAGAAGTCCATGCCGGGTTGCATTGCGGCCATATCCTTCATTCGGCGCATGTATTCGTTCTGGGTAATCACGATAGGCATGTCGTTGGCCGAGAGAGCTTCGAATTCAACGTAGAAATTGGCTTTCTCAACATCGGGTGTAGACGACTGGAACAGGGTGCTGAGGATGTTGCGTTGGGTGGGAGTGAGGTTAACCGACGAATTGTTGTCCTTGCGGATAATGCGGTCGATAACGTCTGAGTCAACGCGCACCATGCGGGTCTTTTCGAGCTTGCGTTCGAGGAGCCCTACAAAGTGGGTATCGAGCTGTCCGTCCATCAGCAGTACCGAGTAGCCCTTGTCGGCGGCAGCCTTGATGTAGGTGTACTGGGCCACGGGGTCGGTGGTGTACAGATATACTATGTTGCCGTCTTTTTCTGTCTGGTTGGGTTCTACGAGGGTCTTATATTCTTCGAGTGTAAAGAAGTGGTGGTCAGTGTCTTCGAGCAGGGCAAACTTCATGGCTGCATCGCAGAACTTCTCGTCGGTGAGCATGCCGTATTCGATAAATATACGGATGTCGGGCCACTTCTGTTCGAAGTTCTTGCGGTCGTTGCGGAATAGCTCGTCCAGGCGCGACGATACCTTCTTGGTTATATACGACGAAATCTTCTTGACAGCCGAATCGCTCTGCAGGTATGAACGTGATACATTGAGGGGGATGTCGGGAGAGTCGATCACGCCCTGTAGCAGCATCATGAATTCGGGTACAACGCCTTCTACCGAGTCTGTCACAAATACCTGGTTGCAGTAGAGCTGAATACGGTTTTTGGTGACTTCGAAGTTATTCTTGATTTTCGGGAAATAAAGAATACCGGTGAGGGTGAAGGGATAGTCAACGTTGAGGTGAATCCAGAACAGAGGATCGTCCTGACCGGGATAAAGTTCGTGATAGAATTTGATGTAATCTTCATCAGTCAGCTCCGAGGGCTTCTTCATCCACATCGGTTCGAGAGCGTTTATCAGTGTTTCGCCGCTGTAAACGGGGATGGGGAGGAAACGGCAATACTTGCGCAGAAGGGTGTCGATGCGTGCCTGTTCAAGGAATTCCTTGCTTTCATCATCAATGTAGAGCACAATGTCGGTTCCGCGCTCGGTGCGGGTGCCTTTTTCCATCTCAAATTCGGGCGAACCGTCGCAGCTCCAGAGCACGGGTTCAGCGCCTTCCTTATAGCTCAGCGAGTTGATTTCAACTTTCTTGGCTACCATGAATGCCGAGTAGAAGCCAAGGCCAAAGTGTCCGATGATGCTCGATGCAGTGTCTTTATACTTGGCGAGGAATTCTTCGGCGCCCGAGAAAGCTATCTGGTTGATATACTTGTCGATGTCCTCGGCGGTCATACCTATGCCGTGGTCGCTTACGGTGAGGGTGCCTTTTTCTTTGTCGACCGACACTGTTACTTTAAGCTCGCCAACTTCGCCCTTGAATTCGCCGAACGACGACAGGGTGCGTATTTTCTGAGAAGCGTCTACTGCGTTTGATACAAGCTCGCGCAGGAATATTTCGTGATCGCTGTAAAGAAATTTTTTGATTACGGGGAAGATATTTTCGGTTGTAACCCCAATAGTACCTTTTGCCATGATATGTTATTTTTTTTAGTTTCTGTTTCTGATAACAAAAATGCAAACATCATGCCAGAACAATATACTGACAAAATGGCCGATTTAGCAATAATTAACCTAACGTAGCCAGCACGACTTCTGAAATATTTTTTGGCAAATTGTCACAATAGCCGCATCTCGTGCGTCACTTTATTGTACGTTTAATTTTTTATTTATGAAAAACAGTGCTATAATCGTATTTTTGTTATTTATGATGTCGGCCGTGTCAGCTTGGTCGCGCACTATCAGCGGCAAGGTATATTCTGATGCCGACTCCACAGCTATTGCCGGGGCTGCCTGCAAGCTTATGAGCGGTGGTGCGGTGATAGAAGGGACGGTTTCAGACACCGACGGCAAGTTTAAACTGAACGCTAAATATTCAGGCGCCGTCTCGCTCGAAATCTCGCAGCCGGGATATAGAACAACCGAGATAAAGATAGAATCGGGAGGTAATGTCGACGCCGGAATTGTTTATCTTATTGACAGTAATGTGCTGAATGAACTTACCGTAACGGCCGAAACCGTTACCTACAGCCGCGGGCAGACTATAGTCTTCCCCGGCTCGGAGGAAAAGAAAGCATCCTCAAGTTCGATAAGCCTTTTTCAAAAGTTGCCGCTCGATGGTCTGCAGGCCGATGAAATCAACCGCTCAATTACCGTAGATGGCGGTGCGCCGGTGATACTGATCAACGGTATTCCGTCGGAAATGGCCGACCTGAATGCGATACGCCCCGATGATATAGAGAAAATAGAATACTCGCGCATAGCTCCGGCACGATACAGCGACAAGGGTAATTCGGGATTTATAAACGTGGTGGTGAAAAAACGCAACGACGGCGGACAGGTCTACATCTGGGGCAGAAGCGCGGTGACCACAGCGTTTGTCGATGCAGAAGTACGCACATCATATCACCAGGGACCATCGCAGTTCTCATTGCTCTACAATCCCTCGTGGCGCAACTATCAGCGCGTTTACAACAAGATTGACGAAAGCTATATAGGCGACGATTTCAGGGTGGATCTCAAAGAACAGTCGCGCAATCCGTTCAATTATTATTATCACAATATACGCCTCAGATACGACTACAGTCCATCTTTTGACAAACTGTTTTCGGTAACATTCAACATAAGACCGTTCTTCAACACCAATCGCAAGCTGGGCCATTCGCTCGATTCGTATCAGGATGGCTATGACATCTTCAACCGTCAGCACAGCAAAGATATGGCTCCGGCGCTCGACCTGTTCTACAAACGTCAGTTCAACGACCGCAATACCCTGGAAGTGCAGATGACCGGTACCTTGAGCTACAGCGACTTCCGCCGAACCAACCAATATATATTTGGTAACGGCTCGGTAGACGAATATTCAAACGATGCCGACAGCCGCCGACAGTCGTTGATAAGCGAAATAAGCTATATTCACGATTTCAACGACAAGACCTCGCTGTCGGCCGGATATCAGAATACCGTCTCGCACAGTGTCAACACATACCTTACCACCGATTATCGTCCTGAACTCGATGAGAACAACAATTATGTCTACGCCCAGTTGCGCCGCAGTATGGGGCCCGTTTTTGTATCAGTGGCATCGGGTGTAAAACTGTTCTGGATAAAGAACGACCGTAACAAGCGCAATTTCATACGCAATCTCAGTTCGGTGAACGCTACATGGAAAATGGCTAAAGGCTGGAATTTGGCAGCATCGTTCCAATATTCACCCATCATCCCTTCGCTCAGCTCTCTTACTGATTATCCGCAGCAGATCACCCCATATCTTATCACCAACGGCAATCCCGACCTCAAGGCCGTGGAGAGGTTCAACTACCGGTTGACCCCTACATATAATTATAAGAAATTCAGGGCTTCGTTGCAGCTGTCGTATTCGCATATAAATGATTTCGAGACAAGCAATGTGGTTTATCTCGGCAACAAATTATTCCTGCTTCAGTCAGTCAACGCACGCCGTGCCTGGGACGCATCGGGCTACCTGAACCTCAGCGTGAGAAACGTGGCCGGATTCGGCGCAAATTTGGGTATGGGCATAACCCGCAGCGGTACTGATGGCGACGACTGGCGCCACCGACTCACTTCGTTCAACGCCAATATCAACCTGTGGTGGAATCATGGCCCGTTCACAATATCATATTGGCGCAAACTTCCGGGTAAGTATCTCAACGGACAGGAAGTGCGTAAAGATGAAAACGGCGATTCGTTCAGCTTTAGCTACAAACCCGACAAACACTGGGTGCTGAATGCATCGTGGATGTATATGTTTGAGAAAAACGGAACCAGCTACCCAATGTGGGACTATTCAAAGGCCAACCCAATAGTGCGCAGCCGCCACATACGCGACAATGCCAATATGGTGGTGCTGTCGGTGACCTATTCGGCAGACTTCGGCTCAATATTCAGATCAATGAAACGTTCGCTCAATAACTCTGATGAGAGTTCTTCACTTTTGAAGAACTAAAGGCTTGTTGTCAAACTCGTTCTAACACATAAAAACGGACTGCACTGCAGCCCGTTTTTATGTGTTAGCATTGTATCTTAGAATGTGACGTGTACGGCTACGCGCAGGCCGCAGCGGTCTATCTTGTAGGGTACGTTGAGGTAATTGAGTCGCCATACGTAGTCTACTCTGAGAACTTTGAATAAGTTGTCCACACCTACCGAGGCCTCCATGTAGGGGCCGTGGTTTAGGGCGGTGACTCCTGTACCGAGCGGGAATTGCAGCAGCTCGGGGTGTTTGAGCGGGTTATTATTGTCGTTGAGCTCGCCCCAGTAGCCGCGGAATCCAAACACCTCGCGCAACTTCAGTTTTTTGAGATAGGGTATATAGTTGAATATGGCACCGTTGGCCCAGTAGGTGAAGTCCCATCCGGCGTATGATGAGCAGATGAATTCCATGGGGTTCATCAGCGCATAGCTCTGCGGCTGGATTATGTATGACAGATTTACGTTGGGTGTGCACAGGTCGAGGAATGATGTGCGGCTCCATACATGGCCGGCGTTGATGTAGGTGTCAAGATAGCCGAAGGCCGAGAACCACCAGCGCTTGGCCAATGCCACATCGGTCTTGTTAATGCCAAATCTCGCGCCCCACAGATTGCGCGGTGCAAATGTATGGCGCAGTGTGATGGCCGGTGCATCGAGGTTGACGGGTATGCGATATGTGCGTGTCTGGAAGAATTTTTCTCCAGGAGCATATCGCAAAGTCAGCTCCACGCTGTTGTCGGTAATGCTGTTGATCACCTCATTGTAGCCGTTTACAAGCGGCATGGTGGGGGCTGCCTCGCGGCGGTCGTTGGCTATGGCCAGGTTTATTGAGAAGTTTGAGCGTGTTTCGTAGTTGAATTCCACCTTGTTGAGCCGTCGGTACACGGCGCGGTCGTCGCTGAAGCGCTTAAGTGACAGTACAATATTGTCGGGCGAGGTAAACATGTAGTCTTGTCCGGGATGCTCTATGTTGTATGATGATGTGAGCCTGACTGACTGCACGGGAAATTCGCGCGAGTGATATTCTTTGTCTATGAATGAATATTCGGCCTCGGCACTGTATTTCCACCTGTGGTCCTTGAATCCGTATGCCACGAATCCGCGTCCAAACCACCGCTTGGAGAGTGCCGCGGTAGTCATACCGCCGGCGCGCAGCCTTACATTTTCGAGAGTATTGAAGCTAAGTACCGAGTTCATTGGACCGAAGTCGAAGTAGCTCGGATTGCCGGTGGCCACATATCCCGAGAACATGATTTTCAGCACTTTTTCACCCCAGTAATACAACGGCACCTTGCGCAACTTCTGCATAAGCTCGTCCACGCGGCTTTCGCCCCGGCCTATGTTACCGCGGCGGGCATGTTCCCAGTAAGTGCTGTCGCGGCGGGCGGCGCCCTCGAGCTGCAGGGTAGGGCCATCGCCGCTGAATACGTCGTCGGCCAACGGCTCAAGGCTGTGATTGTCGTACTCGGTGTGGCGGCTTGCATAAATGCCACCTTTACCGCCTATTATCGACAGTTCCATAGTAAGGATATCGTTCTGCTTGAGGCGAGATCCGTCGGGTGCCTTGGTGTAGTCCTGACTTATAGAGAGGTTGTCTACAAAGTTGAGGTTTATATCCTTGGGCACAGTCATCTCCACGCGTTTTATGAACATGGTCGTGTCGTTGACAGGCACATACACGTGCCCGTTAAAACCGAATGCGGCTTTATTGTGGGGGTAAAATGACAGTACGATGCACTTTTCGCCGGCTACCTCCACGGTGTCGGTGAGGTAGAATTTGTAGAAATCGGGCGCTATGCGGCTCAGGGGGCTTACAAATCTGTTTTGCAGCAGGTTGATGTCGTTCTGATACAAATCAATCTCGCGCATCACATCTTCCATGAATACGCGCATGGAGGCTTGGTCTACTATTTCGTCTATTCCGGCCGAGCGTATGCCTTCTACTATCTCTTTTTGGGCTTCGGGGTTGTGGCGGTAGTTGGTGCGGCTTTTCTTCTCCTTTACCATCAGGCTGAGGAAGGGCTTGCCGGAGACTTCAGAAGTATCTACATGCTCGGCAAGGAAGGGGAAGCGACGCATCATCTCGCGTCGGTCGTCGGTAGAGAAGTCGTTGAGTCCTATGGTTATACGCTCGTATTTGTCGAAAGAATAGTAAGGATTGCGCCGAGGGTCGGTGAGTGGGGCGCGGTCTTTGAGACGATTGAGAAAATCAACGGCAGGATTATTCTTTTTGGAATATTTGCGGTTTTTCACAACAAGCTCGTGTAGCTCGGTGGCTGCTGGTTCGAGATACACGGCATACATGTTGATCATGCCGCGTTTTACGGGAACAATCTTCTTGGCATAGCCTACGCAGGTCACCTGCAGGGCCTTGGTATCGGCCGGAATATTCATCTCGAATATGCCGCGGTTGTCGCTCACAGTACCGCGCTTTTTTCCAGCCACCACAACCGATGCGTAGGGCAATGGCTCATCGCTTATGGAGTCGCGCACTATTCCCCTCACAAAGTACGAATTGCTCTCGGCCAAGGCTATCTCAGGAAACAAAATGCCGACGGTCAATATCGCAAAAAAAATCAGCAGCAGGCGATGTTTTTGTTTGAAAGATTGTATATTTGCGTGATTTTTCATTAAGAAAGAATAATGGCAAAGGAGATTGAACGTAAATTTCTCGTGGCAGATGACTCATATCTTGCCGAAGCGATAAGCTCATCGAGCATATCGCAGGGTTATCTGAACCGCGATCCCGACCGCACCGTGCGCATACGCCTGCGCGACGGTCGCGGATTTATAACGGTGAAGACCCGCAATTCGGGCGCCACACGCGACGAATGGGAGTATGAAATACCACCGGCAGATGCAGCCGGGATGCTGGCTGCATGCGAGGGTGTGATTGAGAAAATCCGATATATAGTGCCGGCAGCCAACGGTCTGAAGTGGGAGATAGATGTCTTTGGCGGCCGTCTGCAGGGGCTTGTATTGGCTGAAATAGAGCTCCCCGCAGAAGACACACCCATAGACATACCTCGGTTTATAGCCCGCGAGGTTACGGGCGATCCGGCCTACTACAATTCAAATCTGTAAGAATCGCAGTGCGCTCAATGGCGCAGCTCCAGTTTGACCACATTCTCCACATGGTGGGTATGCGGGAACATGTCGACGGGCTGAATGGCCGTCACCTTGTACTTGGTGTCGAGCAAGGCTATATCGCGCGCCTGTGTGGCCGGGTTGCAGCTCACGTAGACAATCAGCTCGGGCTCGGCACGCATAATCACATTCACTACGTCCTCGTGCATGCCGGCGCGTGGTGGGTCGACTATCATTACATCCGCACGACCGTGCTCTGATATGAATTCGTCGGTGAGGATGTCCTTCATATCACCGGCGTAGAAGTCGGTGTTCTCAATGCCGTTGATTGCCGAATTTATCTTGGCATCGGCTATGGCTTCGGGTACATATTCTATACCTATCACCTTGCGGGCGTTGCGGCTCACGAAGTTGGCTATGGTGCCGGTGCCTGTGTAGAGGTCGTAAACAAGCTCGTTGCCCGAGAGCGATGCAAACTCGCGCGCCACCTTATACAACTCGTATGCCTGACGAGAATTGGTCTGATAGAACGATTTTGGACCTACACGGAAACGCAGTCCTTCCATCTCCTCTTCGATGAAATCTTTTCCGGAGTGGGTGAGTATCTCCTGATCGGTGATGGTGTCGTTGACTTTGAGATTAATCACATACATCAGCGATGTAATCTCGGGGAATTCAGCCCTAACGGCGTCAAGCACATCCTTGATGGCGGCCGGATTGTCCTCGCCGAAGCACATCACGGCCATGATCTCGCCCGTTGAGGCCATGCGCACCATCAGTGTGCGCAGAAGGCCCGACTGCTGACGCAGGTCGTAGAAACTGAGACCCTGCTGCTTGCCGTAGGCCTTGATGAACTTGCGCAGACGGTTTGAAAAATCGTCCTGAAGATGACAGCGGTCAATGTCGAGCACTTTGTCAAAAGCGCCCGAAATGTGGAATCCGGCACCGTCGCGGTCGTCAAACACTTCTCCCGAGGCCAGTTGCTCGTTGGTGAGCCATTTTTTGTTGGAGAATGTGTATTCCATCTTGTTGCGGTATTCCCAGATGTTGGCCGAGCCTTTGATTGGCGAAATTTCGGGCAGCTCCACTTTGGCAATTCTGCGCAGTGCATCGCTCACCTGGCGCTGCTTGCAGTCGAGCTGAACCTCATAAGGCAAATGCTGCCAGCGGCATCCGCCGCATGTGCCGAAATGGCTGCAGCGCGGTGCTATGCGCACGTCGCCCTCTTTGATTATGCGGGCTATGCGGCCCTCGGCATACGACTTGCGCTTTTTGGTGACCTGTATGTCTACGATGTCGCCTGGAGCGCCATAAGGCACAAATACCACCATATAGTCCACACGGCCCAGAGCATTGCCCTCGGCCGCAACATCAGTTATTTCAACCCCTTCGAGCAGGGGATAAGGCTTGCGTTTTCTTGACATTTTTATGAAAAATCTATTTTCCTGTTCAACCTGCAAAGTTACAAAAAAATCCAATCCTTACTACAGCGTACTCAAACCAAATATATCAAATCACGCCAATTCTGCCAAAAAATTATCTGAATAGTCAAAAAACTCAATCAGATGGATGTGATTTTTATACAAAGACAAATCAAGCGAAATTATTGCTGAGGTTGAACTTCTGATTGTGCAAATTCTAAGAAACTGTTTAAAATTTATTTTATCTTGTCATTGAGAGTCTTGTCAATGTATTTTAGATATTGATTCAGTCATTTAGGAGCCACTAAACTCCATCATCAATATCAAAAATCCAAATGACAATCCTTCTCAAATCCTGCGACAAATAAATTTAAACAGTTTCTAAATTGGATTATCCACAATCTCGGAATGCCACGATATACATATCGGGATGATATCCGGGGCAATAAATGAGCAGTGGAAAATAGTTTATATCATCTCCTTGCCTTATGAACGCATCTTCAACCGTCTTCATCGTATTGAATTTGCTGTCAATAAGTCGGTGCATTTAATATAGACTATTTTCCACTGCTTACTTATCATAATTGCGCAGTTCCTGCCGGATTCTGGTCGGCCTGTGTAATGCCGGGATTACCTTCAATCTCAGCCTGAGGAATCTGGTAGAGTAAAACCGCAGCTTTTGCAGGGATGTTGAACGCCCAGTCGGGATTGAAATTGGCATTGCGTCGATCTATACCTTTATTAAGTCTCAACCGGTCGATATATTCAAAACCTTCGCCCCAAAGTTCAATCTGTCGTTGGAAAAATATCTCGTCACGTACTGCCTCTGACGTTGTTGCATTGCAAGAGTAGCGTGTGGCAGAATCCGTCCATCTATATGTATTTACAAATTCTTCAACAAGACTTTTACCTTCTGTAGCATTGGTCATGGCTTTTGCCTCAGCAGCTATTAGATACATCTCCTCTACGCGCATAAGAGGAATATCGGTAGCTCCGGTGGGCTGCCTCAAAACGTCGTTGTAAGGAGCGAATTTCACAACCGCATATTCCGGAGCTTCAACAGCGTCCAGATATTCAGAGGCCGACAGCCCTTGGTAAGTTGCAAAATAGTTGTCAGCAATGGAGTGACGTGTGACGGGATTTATCCACCAGCCTTTTCTAACATCCGCTGACGGTACACGGTCGAAAAGACGGCTGTTGACGAGTTGCCATTGACCCGCATAAGCGTAGCCATACGAGAATGACCCCATGAATCCGGAGAAGGTGTATAGGCCGTTGGCGTCAGGTTCTTCAATAATGATACCCCACATCCAATTGTGGTCATCGGCATTGTTGAAGCCGGGAACAGAAGCCTCTGCTGCCGACAGAGGAGAGGCCTGAGTGCGTGATATAGCCTCCTTGGCATCACTGTAAGCATCCTCATACTTACCCATGCACAGGTTTGCTCGCGCTCTGAGACCGTAGAGCACCGCAATGTCAATATAGCGTTTGTCCTCTCTTTCAACCGGGTTACCGTCCAGACATCCTATGGCTGTCTCTATGTCATTGAGTATCTGCGCGTAAACTTGCCGCACCGTAGCACGGCCTATACCGTCAACTGCTGCGGTTTCAGCATTATTCTCCGTAATGATCGGGACACAAGGAGCTTCAGGATTATCCATATAGTTGAATTGCCACAGTTGAGCAAGCATCCAATAACTATATGCCCTTGCGCCAAGAGCCTGTGCCATATAGAAGCGTAGTGTTGCATCGTCTGTCGTTTTGTCAACTATGTCCATCACCTGATTGGCCGAATATATTGTAGAATGTGCCCCAGATGATGCGTGCGTAAGGAGTTGTGGGAGTATTGTCGGAGAATTGTCCGCATTCAGCATACCATCCATAATCATAAGAAGCAGATACAAGTCCCTCGGTTCTTTGATTGAGCATGGTCAGGATTGATGGCAGACCGAAATCGAAAAAGTCATCATAGACATTCCTGTATGCATAGAAATTTCCGTACACACCGGAAACAGTTGCCTGAAGTTTGGACGCTTGATCCTTTATGACATACTCTCTTTGGTCAGTGGTGAGAGTAGAGCCTATAGGTTCTGTGTCAAGGTCATTGCATGAACCCAGCATGATGATACATGCAACTGACATTAGTATGTTTTTGATTATTCTCATTTCGAATTTAGTGATAACTTGTTAATATGTTATTTTTATGCCACCTGATATTGTGCGCAGTGCGGCGTAGTAACCGGCATAACTCTGTACATAGCTTTGACGCGGATCCATACCTTTTCTTTTGCTCCACAGAGCGACATTATCGGCAGCTCCGTAAATTCTGACAGACGCAAGCCCGATTCTTGAAGTCAATGACTTGGGCAGTGTGTATCCAAATGAAATGTTATTGAGCGACAGATAGTCCGAACTTGTCATCCATCGGTCACTTGTGGCACCTGTGTATTTGGCACCCCAATCCAGACGGGGCACAGAACCTGACGGAGATTCCGGAGTCCAGGCGTTGAGAAGATCCTTATGCAAGGCTCCACCTTTATCCTCCTGATATACGCCGTTCATCAGTTCCTGATAACCGGAATCAAGGATACGTCCTCCCAACTGATAGGCGAATTGGATAGAGAAGTCAAAGCCGAATGCCTGAAGCGATGTGCCGAAACCACCATAAACCGGGGGGAGCATATTGCCTGTTGCCTGACGGTTGGCTACGTCTCCGGTAGACTTGTCGCCGTTGTATGCGACATTGAAATCTGATGTCTTGAATTCAGTGCCATCTGCATGGCGTCCCCACCACAATGACGAGCCGTTCTCCGGGTCCACTCCGGCGTATTTTACGAGATAGAGCTGATAACGGCTTTTCCCTTCCTCAAATATCTGGCTTCCTAACTGCCAGCGTCCATTCAGCTCAGGGGCAAGTTTGATAATCTTATTGTCGATATATGTGAGATTCAGATTGAGATCCCATGTTACTTTTTCAGTTTCAATCGGACGGATGTTGAGGTCAAGCTCAATACCGCTGTTGCGCATCGAGCCTATGTTCATCGGTATCGAAGAATAACCTGATGATAAGCCGGTAGGCTTGAAGAACAGCATGTCGTCGGTCTGTCGCATGAAGTATTCAAGACTTCCGGAAAACATGCCATGCCACAGACTGAAATCAAAACCGGTGTTGAACGAGTTTGATGTCTCCCATGTGAGGTTGGGGTTACCTTTGAAGTACAGAGTGCCTACAGACCATACACCATTGGCACCTCCCTGATTGTATTGGTCGATATAGGGATAGTTGTTGATGACACCACCCTGAGCCATCTGGTCATTGCCTTGTTGTCCGAATGAAATTTTGTATTTCAAAAAATCGACAACCGTAGAAAGAGGCTCGAAGAATTTCTCATTGGAGATGTCCCACGCAGCACTCAGACTCCAGAAATTGCCCCATCTGTGGTCGCGGGCGAATCGTGAAGAAGCGTCACGACGATATGACACACTTGCAAAATAACGATTGTCAAAATTATAGTTTACCCTGCCAAATATACCTCTGGTTGCGTAATAATCTTTCTCGCCACCAAGTTCCTTGTTGTCGATTATATTTGATAGTGTGTGGTTATAACCGCTATATACATTACGGCCGCTGCCCCATATACCCGACATATTGAGAGAGTATTGCTCATAGCCAAGCAGTAAATCCAGATTGTGAGTATCGGCAAAAGAACATTTGTAATTTGCGAGACCTTGCAAATTGATTGAACTGTTGCGGGAAGTGCTTTGTCTTACGGAGCCATGATAGCTTGAGCTTTGGCCATATTGGCCGTTGGCGAAGGAGTCATACTGACGATGGCTAAGATAGTATCCCATTGTACCCGTCAGCGTGAGCCCGTCGATTGGCTTAATCTGTGCGAACCATTTACCATTGAATACATCATACATGTATGCGCTCTTGTCATAAATGAGTGAACCGGTCGGATTGCCACCGGCCACAAATGCACGCGAATATGGAAGGCCGAGACCTTTCATGCCATAATCATACATTGGATGTCCGGAGGCTTCATCGTGCATCACACGACCATCAGCATCTCTTATATACATTGGATATACAGGTGCAATATAATCAGCCATATAGGTGACATTGTTTGAATAACCGGTTTCAGTCTGTCCGCCGGGACTGTTTGTGCATTCATACGTATATTGCATGTTGGTGCCGACTTTCAGCCATTTGCAGAAATCATAATCTCCTGTTGCACGCACGGTTGCACGTTGGAAAGATGAAGCTACGATAGAGCCCTCATCCTCAAGATAAGAACCGGAAATCATATATGTGCCGGCAGCACTGCCACCTTGAATCGACAAGTTATACTCCTGCCTGAATCCATTGCGGTATGATTCTTTCTGCCAGTCGTCAGGCATGAAATAGTTTGTTCCGTCGCTATAGCCCAGTGAGGCCTCAGGGTTGAATGTGCCGTCAGGAAGCACGAGGCTCTGCCCGTCAGGTATGGTCCACATTTGATAGCCGAGAGTATTTTGCCCCGGTTTTCCATTAAGTCCCGGATCTTGACTGTTCCCATTGACAGCAAAATTATAGGCGGCATCTTCGCTCTGATCGCGATATATATAGTAATTGCGGCGCGAGTTATAGAGTGCAAGCATATAATCGGTGGGAGAGGTAATCACTTCATATCTTGGTACTTGGCGCGAATTTACTCCCCAGCGCGCATCAAATGTTATTTTTCTGCCTTCACGTCCTTTCTTTGTGGTTACAAGAATCACGCCGTTTGCGCCTCGCGCACCATATAGGGCTGCAGAAGCAGCATCTTTAAGCACTGTGATTGATTCAACATCCTGAGGATTTATTGAATTCATGCCACCGTCAAATGGAATTCCATCTACGACATATAGAGGATCCATTCCGGCGTTGATTGAGCCTACACCACGTATGCGAACTACCGGTTCTGTACCAGGCTGGCCGCTCGCACTCTGGATTTGTACACCCGCCACTGTTCCCGACAGGGCTTTTGTGACATCTGTCACGAGGCGGTCTTCGAGCTGCGCCGCATTCACCACCGAAGCAGATCCTGTGTATGCTCCTTTGGTGGAGGTTCCATAGGCGACCACGATTACCTCGTCAAGTGCTTGGTCAAGACTTCTCATCCTGATTAGCATTTCTTCACCGACTTTAGCTTCGAGCGTTTCGGTTTTCATTCCTACATACGAAACCTTGATCTGCGATACAGTCTTCTGTAGATCAAGAGAGAAGTTACCATCCAAATCGGTAACCGTTCCGGTTCCATCGCCTATAGGCATGATAGACACACCTATTAGGGGTTCGTCATTGGCGAAATCGACCACACGCCCGAAAACATGTCGGGATTGAGCTTTGGCCACCAGCATAGCGGCGCAAAGCAAAATGACTGATGTGATTCTTTTCATTTTTCTTTTTTTCCTTAGTTTTGCTAAAAGTTGGACATTATTGCTTATATCTATAGAATTTATTTGTTGAACCTGTTGGAAATGCGCTATCCTAAGAAATTTGATTAATACACTCTTACCAAGAGATATGGATACTTGTTAATGTGTTGTAATTCAGCAAACTAAAGGCTGTGAATTTAAAAAAAGCTAGATCGGAAGAGCGTCGTGTAGGGAAAGAGTGTAGATCTCGGTGGTCGC
>CAJUKX010000026.1 GCA_910586975.1 uncultured Muribaculaceae bacterium
AATTCGTATGGTGTGCGGTTATACTCGCCCCAGTATCCGTCAAGGTTGCCTGTCGGAATCCATTTGCGCCAGAAATATGAATTCCAACCTTCAGAGTTGCGGATAAATGCCATAGCCTCCATAGGTGCTCCACCCTGCGTAGGGTCGGCAAGCACAAACTGCTTGTCCATGGGATTTGAACCGGCATCAGTGCCGAGATAATGCGAGTAAGGAGTAATCACATTCAGGCACAGACGTGGGTCGCGCAGACGATAGGCGTCCATTACTTTTGTCGTGTCGCATTCAAGAGTTGATGTTACGACGGTGCTTCCCTGATCAATCGCCACACTCATATACTTGCGACGCAATTGTGAATCTCCGTTATTAAATCCGGGAAAAATGCTATCCCAGTCAAACGGTGAGCCGTCAAGGTTCTCGTACATATCCACAAGTGTGGTCGATGGGACAATACAGTTGCTTGCGATAAGGCGCATGGTCGACTTGTTGCCGAAATACGAAACTATGTCGAGGGCATATCCGGCAGTGTTGCCGTCTATAGACTGAATGGAGAAAATCATCTCAGGACTGTGGTTGCCGTTGTAGAGGCGGAACAGTTCGTTGTAGTCGGGGTGAAGCGAGTAGCCGTAATTATTGGACTTGTTATATACAATTTCCTCAAAATCGGCTGCCGCCTTGTCCCACTCACGGTTGAACAAATATACTTTACCACGCAGAGCGTAAGCAGCTCCTTTGGTGGCGCGGCCAAGGTCGGCGGCGTCCCAGCTTACCGGCAGTTTGTAGATAGCTTCGGTAAGGTCGTCGATAATGTGAGTGCGGATTTCCTCCTCAGAGCTGCGGGGAGAATTCAGGTGTGAGAATTGCTCGTTTATATCGCAAGTTTCGTCATAATAAGGTACACCGCCCCAGCAGTTGAGCATACGGAAATAAGCCATGGCACGAAGGAATTTAGCCTCGCCCGTCACGCGGTCGATAGTCTGCTGACTGATAGGCATGCCGGCCACATTGCGTATTACGGTGTTGGCACGGTGAACAAGTTCATATAGATACTGCCAGTGGTTCTGCACACCGCCGCTGTTGGATGCGAATGATGTTCCTCGTGATATATCAGCCCAAGGTGTAGTGCCGTCGGCAATATCGCTACACATATCGAAAGTAAACTCCATACCGAAACACCACTGAGCCTTCATCGCGGCATACATGCCCACGGCAGCCTGTCGCGCATGGTCTTCGGTTTGCCAAAAAGTCTGTCCCGACATCTGGTCGCCCGGAAGATAGTCAAGGCTCTCACACCCGCTGAAAAGCAGGGCACAGGCGGCAAGTACCGATAAATATCTGATTTTCATTTTATTCAGAGCTTGTTTAGAAAGATACGTTGATACCCACGGAATACTGACGCAGGGCCGGATAACCCACATTGGCTCCTATTTCAGGATCGAGGCCCGGGAATTTAGTGATTGTGAACAGATTGTCGATGCTGCCGTATATCTTAAGGTTTTCAACAAAGAATTTTTTTGTAATTTTGGACGGCACGGTATATCCGAGCTGAATGTTCTTGCAGCGTATATATGCTGCATTGTGCACGAATGCATCACTGGCTATATTGTTTTTGCCATTGGCATTGTTTCGCAGCACGGGATAAATTGAATTGTAGGGATTTTCGGGAGTCCAGGCGTTGTCGGTTATATCCTTTATGAGCGACTGACCCATTACGGTCACGAAGCGGAAAGCCTGGTTGTTGTAATATACCTGATGGTTGCCTACGCCCTGAAACAGGACACTGAAATCAAAATTATTCCAGTTTAATCCCAAATTGGCGCCGAAGGTTAAACGAGGGAGTGTGCCATGACCTATCTCCACGCGGTCGTTTGTGTCGAGTTTGCCGTCACCATTGGCATCGCGGTAGAGGAAATCTCCAAGTTCCGGACGCTGATATGTAGCAAAATAGTTTGGATTCTTATCCACAAGCGACTGCACATAATCAAGATCCGACTGGTCGCGCACTATGCGATCAACGGTAATTAGATACAGCTGGTTTATAGGTTTGCCTTCCTGTGTCTTGTAAACACCGCTTATCGACGATACGTCGCCCTGGAATTTTGTGACTTTGTTTGTAACAAATCCCATATTGAATCCTACATTATACGCAACCTTGCCTATATTGTCGTTCCAACGTATATCAAACTCCACGCCCTTGTTGTTGACTTCACCTGCATTCTGGTTGGGCACAAGGCTTGTACCATGTTCCAACGGAGCGGGCAGTGAGATGAGTATGCCCTTGGTATCTTTGTTGTATATATCTACCGATCCGCTAAGACGATTATTAAGGAATGTATAGTCGATACCTATATTGGTCATGTAGGTTTTTTCCCATGTAAGCTCGGGATTTGCCAAAACTGTCTGCGCCACACCTCCGGCTATGTTGCTGTTGAGTATGTAGTTGGCTGTGGCAAACAGCGACTGGTACATGTAGTAACTTGTGGTGGAGTTGTTGCCGAGCGAACCGTATGACGCGCGCAATTTCAACTGATTGAGCCACGACGCGGCTCCGCGCATAAATTTTTCCTCAGAAATTCTCCATCCTGCCGAAACCGAAGGGAAGTAACCCCATCTGTGGCCCGGTGCGAATTTTGAGGAACCGTCGGCTCGCAGATTGGCTTCAAGCAGATAACGGTTGTCCCAATTGAGGTTGACACGGCCAAAATATGAGCGCATAGCCCATTCATTGTAGTTGCCTGTTATGCTTCCGTTGGTCATTCCGGCGTCAATAGCACCTAATGAGGGGTCTACGAGATCGTATTTTATGAAATAATCTTGATCATATTTATTGTATTCCTGGCTGATGCCGGCTAATGCAGATGCCTCAAGCTTGCTTACATTGAATTTGTATGACGCTGTAACTTCAGACGAACGGAATGTATTTCGGTAATTGTAACGGCGTATATATGTGCGGACAACGCCTTCGCGTATAAGCACCGGGCCATCGAAAGTGAAACGGTACAGGTCGCGGTCGGTAAGATGGTGCTCGATATTACGTTCCCAGTAGTTCATGGAGAACGCCCCCTGAATTGTCAATCCTTTTACCGGCATAAGACGTGCATACATTTTACCTACCATGCGCTTTGTCTTGACCGGATACTCATCCTTGTAGAACCACTGTCGGCGGTATGGATTGGCGTTGCTCACGTTTTCCTCCTCCGGGTTCTGTATGCCGCCATAAAGTCCTGTTGCAGGGTCATACAGCGTCATGCCGGGCACGGTATTGAACGCACCGTAACCGAAAATGACATCACCCCCGGCCGCAGCATTTTCTGCCGACGGGTTATTGGTGTCATAATACCCGAACAAGTTTGTACCGACACTTATCCACGGCTTAATGTTGATGTCGAGGTTAGTGCGCATCTGATAACGCTCATAATCGGTGTTATACACCATGCCGGGATTGTTAACATAACCGAGCGACAGATTATAATTCACCGTTTTGGAGCCTCCGGTTATTGCAAGGTTATGATTCTGCACTACCGAGGGGTTACGGTAGATATGGTCCTGCCAGTCGGTGTTAGGATAAATTGAAGGGTTGCGTCCGGCATCGTTGCGCCACTCGTCAATCTTGCCCTGAGAGAAACGTGGTGCCTGACCATTGATGACCAATCCGGCGTTCTGTATTTCCATAAAGTCGGCATAATCAGTCACAAGATTAAGGCGCTTGGCTACGGTTTCAAACGATACATTGCCACTGTATGTAACTCTCGGCGCCCGTTCCGCACCTTGCCGTGTGGTTACAAGAATCACACCGTTTGCAGCTCTTGAACCATAAATGGCCGAAGAAGCCGCGTCTTTAAGCACCGATATATTTTCAATATCCTGAGGATTGATGTCGCTGAGGGCAATGCCTGTCATACCGTCAACCACTACCAATGGTGCTGCGTTGTTTAGAGTACCGAGACCTCGCACTGTTATGCTCTGCGATTCAAAACCGGGAGTATTGCCGCCTGAGTTTGTCACTGTAAGACCGGCGGCAAGCCCGGCAAGGGCATTGGTTGCATTGGTTATGGGGCGGTTTTCGAGGGCGTCAGCACTTACTGAAGATACGGCGCCGGTAAGGTCAACTTTTTTCTGCGTGGCGTAGCCCACAACCACCACCTCATCCAGATTGGAATAAACCGGAGTCAGTTTTATGGTAAGGTTGTCGACATTCTTGCTGTTCACCTTCACTACTCTGTCTACATATCCGGTATAAGAAATTTTCAATTTACACGGCAATACGACACCCGACACCACAAAATGGCCGTCAGCATCTGTAACGACCGCATTGTCCGGATTATCAGACAGCACTACCGAAGCCCCTATCAGGGGTTCTCCGCCTGCGTCAAGTACAGTTCCCGAGACTCTTGCGGTAACTGATTTCTGTACATCTACAGTGTCAGCTACCTGCTGCGGATATACAGCTACAGTACCTATACACAATAGTACAGCAATGATTGGTATAATCTTCATTATTCAGTAAAGCTCTTGGTGTGTGTTAAAAGTAAAAACACTCTTAATTCGGTACAAATTTATATTCAATTATTTAAGTGTCAAAGCAGGTGTAAATAAACGACAGAAATATGATAATCAAGAGCAAAAAATATACGGGACGCCGATATCACCGACGTCCCGCAACATTAAAATCCATCATTTCATTCTATCTGTACAACCAGATAGTTGGACAGGCTCCAGAATTTTTCATGGTTGGTTATGGTCAATATCTTATTTTTATCCACTTCTTCTATTATATAAGAATCTTCAGGATGGTTTGTAAAAATCTTCACTTTATTTGAGCGCAGGTCCAGGGTATCCATTTTGCGTTTGTCGCCGGTTGTAAAGAATCCGTTGTCAAAATCGCCTTTTAGCAGTTTTGATTTTCGCAGAAATCCGGTTTCAATAATGTGATGCTCCTTGAGTTGAGATTTTGTAGCTACGACATAGTAACAAGTATTCAACTCGTTTTCAAGACGCGCTGATGTTGCCTGAGCCTCATCAAGACTGTTGTTGACATTCTCAACAGTTGTATTAAGCGAATCCACCTCTTTGTTCAGTGTGTTGATGTGCTCATTCGCTTTTAGCAACTGTTCTCTAAATCCTTCAATCTCCAGGGACTGACCGTCAATCTGATTGCGCAATGCCTCGATAGTACTTTTAAGGTCGTCGGTATATAGAGCTGATTCCTGCAGACGGTTCTCCAGTTCCACCAATCTGTTGCGTCGCTGCTTGAGAGCCTCTTTCACCGCCGCCATATCAGACAGCAGCTGAGCGCGTTGATCAGGCTTTTCCAAAGATTGCGAACCGGCGACAGACATGATTCTCTCAAGATGCTTGATCTGATCCATGCTCACTGTTATTTCCTTTACAATAGCAAGGAGCTGATCACGCTCTTCCAGGGCGGCTGCCAATTCTTGCTTGGAAGCCTCCATAAGAGATTGCTGACCGGTTGCCTGTTCCTTATTGGAGCACGACGAAATCAGCATGGCGATTAAGCTTGCTACGATTATGAGATATTTCATGATTGTCTTTGATGTTGTACAAATATAGTAACTTTTAATGAATTTTTACATCGGTTGCTAATAAACAACATAAATGTGTAAATAAACGAATATGCACAAATTTGCAGTTATTGAGTATGAGCACTATCTTTGTACCATGAAATCAATCGAGAACAAAACCTCACTGATATTGGACCTGTTCTTTTGTCTGGTCTTTATCCCGATACTCGTTTCGTTGGGTCCGGCGCACTATTGGTTCCAACAGTGGCCGCTGTTCTCATTCATAGCCTGTGTTTACCTTTATGGCTGTTATTTTCTGTTGATGAAAATCAACATGCCAAAACTGCTCATATCAAAGAAATACTACAATATAGCGGGTGTTATAGCAATATTGGTAATCACTACATACCTGATTTCTCTCTATCCCTTGCCTGATATGGATTTCGTTACTCCCGCTCTCAGCGAGTATCAGACACAAGTCAGAAATTTTGAGGTATCATTGACATTATGGCTCATGTTTTCGCTCGTAATGGGATATGCCCTTACAATTTCATTTGTGAAAGAGCTTTACGACCAACTGCTATTGAAAAAGAAAATAGAGGCGCAACGCGATAAAGCTACTCTTGCCCTGTTCAAGGCTCAGATAAGCCCCCATTTCATGTTCAATACGCTCAACTCACTCTATAGTCTGGTGATAGGGACTTCAGAAAAAGCCGAAAACGCATTCATCAAGTTCACCGAACTGCTGAAATACTCCTACGTTACAATCGAAAAAGAGCTTGTAACACTCAACGATGAAATAGACTACATACAAAACTATATAGACCTGCAGATTATACGACTGAATAAATGCACTGTAGTGGAATGGGAGTATGATGTTGACAACAACCGGATAAAAGTGCCGCCTATGCTGATGCTTACATTTGTAGAGAACGCATTCAAATACGGTGCATCCACAAATCGTAATTGCTTGATAAGCATTCGCCTTACCGTGAAAAACGGAAATCTGCATTTTGAAACCGCCAACAATATAATAAAACATGCCGATGAATTTCGTAAAGACATGCCTGTGGGTATAGAGAACTGCAAATCACGGCTTATGACATTATTTCCCGGAAAGCACTCGCTCACGACTGTTGAGGATGACGGGGTTTTCAAAGTATCATTAAACATACAATTAAACTGATATGGAAACCAAAATCAAATGTGTGGCAATTGACGATGAGCCCCTTGCCCTTGATATCATCGAGAAATTCTGTCAACGCATAGGAGGTATAGACCTTTCGGTCTTTTCAGATCCGGCATTGGGTCTGGAGGTGATAAAGAAAGAGAAACCTCAGATAGTTTTTCTTGACATAGAAATGGGTAATATCAGGGGCTTGACAATAGCCTCGCAGCTTCCCGAAGGCACTTGTTTTATTTTCACAACAGCATATCTTGAATATGCCTTTGACAGCTATGAGCTTGATGCCGTGGACTATCTGCACAAACCCTTTGCCTTTGCCCGTTTCCAAACCGCTTTTTCAAAAGCTCTCAGGCGCATAAAGGGCAACGTACCCGATAATGATTCGAGCATACTGGTCAAAGAAGAGTATAACAATGTGCATATACCCTTGGCTGAAATTCTATATATAGAAGCTATGGAAGGGTATGTGAAGATATACCGTGAAAATGATGCCTGCACCGTTTCAAGAGTAATATTGAAAAACATAGGAACCCAATTGCCCGTAAAGGACTTCATAAGAATTCACCGCTCATTCATCATCCAAAAATCTAAAATCAAGAGCTTTAGCAAACGAGAGGTAAAACTGAAAAACGGTAAAGTACTTCCTATCGGCAGGCAATATTCTGCTGATGTAATGGCTCAAATGTCTTAATGATGGAATCACAATGATGGAATCACAATGATGGAATCACACGATATTTCAGAACTCATAAACAACCTTATACCCAAAGTAGAGTCGTCAGTTCCCGAAACCGGCGATTTCACTCAGGTATATTCCGAATATAAGAACAAAGACCGTTCGTTATGCCTTACGGATGTAATGCTTAAAGTGGAGCCTCTGCCCAAGCATATCGAGGATTACGGTAATTACAGATACCTGACCTGTGTAGGCTACAAACTGCCTGTGCCGATAAAAAGTTCCTGCATACTATTGAAAGGAAATAAAGCAGAAATTTTGAAATTATTGTATGACGAATCGCTGGTCGGACGGCTGAAATCTGTAATCAAGAATTTAAGCGATAATCTGGAGGATGTATAGTTACATGCCGGCGACTCAATAAGTAATCAATGAAAAAGTGTTATCTTTGCACATGATTAAAATTGAAAGATGCAACACTAAGGATTATGCCACCCTCGTTGAAATATGGGAACGTTCAGTAAGGGCTACACATACTTTCCTGTCAGAAAGCGATATAATCCAAATAAAAGAATCACTTATCCCGGTATATTTTCAAGCAGTTGATATCTATGCAATCTCTGATGACGACCTTATTGCCGGTTTTATAGGATTATCCGGGCAGAATATAGAGATGCTGTTTATTGACTCAACCCGTATGGGAAGAGGAATGGGAACCAAACTGCTTGATTTTGCCAAAACACGGGGTGCTGATTCGGTTGACGTAAACGAACAGAATCCGCGGGCCTTAGCCTTTTATCTGGCTAATGGCTTCAGGATAGTTAAACGTGATGAATACGACAGCGACGGCCGTCCCTACCCTATTTTACACTTGTCATTATAATATTTATGATTGAAACAGCACGCACTATAATACGCAGATGGACTGAAGACGACGCCGCTGATCTGTATCGCTACGCGTCTGACAGCCGTGTGAGCGAAATGGCTTTATGGCCACGTCACACATCGGTTGAGATGAGCCTTTATGTTATAAGGGAATTTTTTATGCCAAACGACCAAAACTTTGCAATATCAGATAAGGAAACAGGTGAGGTGATAGGCTGCATAGGCCTGGTTCCGGCAGGAGAAGAACATTATGATTTAGCCCCCGCTGAGAGCGAGATAGGATATTGGATAGGGTATCCGCATTGGGACAAAGGATTAGCTACAGAAACTCTTAAATCATTGTTGGAATATTGCAAAGAGTCGCTTGGACTGAAATCTGCCATACTTACCATAGACGAGAACAATAAGGCATCGCAAAGGGTGGCTGACAAGTGTGGATTCGTACAAATAGACAAATTCTCGCTTGACGGCATCACGACCTTGGCATATAGATTGAAGTTTTAAGAGCTTGTTTAATAACAAGCTCTAAGCACCGCGCCCCAAAGAGTGTTTGTACTCCCGGGGCGCGGATTGAATCTACTTTACCTTATACAATCATTCGGGTACATATATTATGTCTCCGTTCTCAAGTTCGTAGGCTGTACCTACCCGTTTGCCTTTATTGCCGTTTGAATTATTATCCTCAGAAGGGGTGTAGCGATTGATTTTTTCGCCCTCCTTTGTTATAATCTCCATATTTTCCTTACCGGGATTTTTCACCATGGTAAAGTCTTCCTGCGAAAACATTTCAGTCATGTTATAACGGCTGACGAGTGCCACCATCAGCGCCACGGCAAATACCATAGCCACATCAAACAGATTGCTTACCACGCTCATGGGGTCGGTATCCTCGCTGCTTCCTAATATACGTCTGCGTCTCATAGTCACTTTGCGGCTTGTTTTGTTACTTCGGCAAGGTATTCGAGCATGGTGATGTTTTTAACAGACCAACGTTCTTTTACCTGCTGTGTTATAAATCCTATAGCACTTACTACCAGTCCAACTACAGTGGTAGCAAAAGCCACCTGCATATTGTATGCCATCGAGGCTATATCACCCGAAGCAAGTCCCACAAGAGCCGGTCCCATAGGAATAAGCGTACCCATCAAGCCAAGTATAGGACCCATTTTTGTAAGCATCTTTGAGGTTGACAGTTCTTTTGATGCTTCAATCTCATACTCAGAGAGGATGAGTTCGATGCGTGCCTCATTTCCACGATTTTCTACAATCTGCTTGGCATACGACACCAACAGATTCTTGGGTTTGGCCGGAAGGTTAGCGCTGAAGTCATCGTATGTTTCAGGGGTCAGTTGCCCGATGCTGTTGTAGAACGGTATAGAGATTTTCTTCTGCTGCATGTATTGGCCGAAGAAAGCACCTATGAGAAATATGGCACGTATGAAAAAGAAGATTAGAAGTACAATCACCGGAACGAGCAGTCCGGTAGAAATCCAATAGAGAATGTTAGATATTACGTTCATTGTATTGTATTTTATTCTGTTTTCTTTTGAAAATAATATAACCTGCCGCAGCTCCTGCGATGAGCACGGCCATTACCCCGGCGAGAGTTTTCCACTCCACCGAATCAATGCCGGCAACAGCCGTGCGGCCATTTACGGTGGCTATTACACCGAGTAGAGCTATCAGTGCGTTTATCATGAATATGAGTTCGAGCCGCAAATCTTTTTCAGGCAGAATCCATTTGAATATACATGACAGAACCACACCTGTCAGGAATACGGCCGAGGCCAAGGTCCACGCAATTGCCGAGAAACTCATTCCGGGAAAAGCAAATATCACTTCAACCAGTAAGGCCAGCAACACCGGGAATATCAAAATTCCCGGAATCCATTGAGTCACCGCCTGAAATATGATATTGGTTTTAGACAAATATTCACCGGCCAACCGCTTTGCCGACAAAACGCAAAAACTGATCTGCAGGAATACATCTGCCGTAAGAAGCACGGCTATATCAAGCATAAGTTCCGGGTCATTAATCCATATATCAATCTGAATTTTTGATTGGCTAATCGCATATTTCAACGACATGCCTGTAAACAGAGCCAGAACAAGATATACGGTGGCCTGTCCCCAAAGGGGAAGATAGGTCAGTTTCAGTACTACACTGAAACCGACCAATAACATTATTATAGTTATTACTATCTCCATTATTCCTCTGATTGTTTTTTGCGTCGACGGATGAAGAATACCATCAATACCAGGGCTATCAATACCACAGCACCTACGATTATACCATTGATATGGCTCGTTATCTTGTCCATGGCGTTGAGTTCTTCTTTCTGCATCACCATACCGTCGTTGTCAGAGCCTGTATTCTCGGCACGGATAGTACCGATATTCTGATTATACTGAGCGGCGGTTGCCTTGGATACATTCGATGATATGAATTCACGCAGTTTGGCATTGTCGCACACAAATCCCGAGCACGAAGGTTGGTACTCGTTCACTATTTCGGTATGCAGTTCGGCGAGCGTCTTTATTTGCTCGGCGGTAGCGTTCCACATTCCTTTGCGCGCGGTTTCCAGCATAACGGCAGTTATTTCCTCAATTGCGGCGGGATTCTTCGAGGTGAAATAATCTTTAGTGCCGAGGTTGAATTTATCCTTGACGTATGTATCATAAATATCATCCCACAGCTCGTTGTCGATTACGTCGGGTTTCATCACATTCCAGCCGTATGTATTGCGTACTATATCGGCAAAACCCGATGCGTCCCCTGCCCCGCCTTTCATCTTGTTGCGTATGTAGGCGGGATTGAGTATGGTGGTACGGCTCTCTACGCCGATTGCTTCCTTCACTTCCTGCATTCGGGCATGATTGCGGTTGCGGTAGTCGCTCAGATAAGCATCGGGATCCTTGCCGGTGACATTCTTCACAGCGAGGTTCATGCCTCCCATGAATTCATAAACATGATCAAGGCTGAGAGCGCCCCAGGTGTTGCTCTGGCGTGGCTGCACCACAACGTCGGTGCTTGTAAGGGCAGCCTCAAACGCATAATCGCGCATCTTCTCCCAGTCTTCCTCACTGCCATATATAGCACCCATGTTATTGATGTAAGTCCGGGCGATTTCCGATGAGTTTTCCCATCGGTCACCGGCCTCTACCATACCCTGGATACCGCTGCCGTAATTACCGTTTACACCACCGAAAACTCGCGCTGTAGAGAGTTCGCGGGCTTCCTTGGGCGAAACACCCTTATCAACAAGGTGGCGTTCTGATTCCACGACACCGTCGGCTACAAAATTCGGATAATCCTTATCATCAGCCTCGGCAGCCATCTTTACAGCTCGGCTTATGAGGAACAGACGCGATGCAGCAAGGTCGCGCAGCTGGCCTGAAGTCTGCACAACGACGTCAATTCGCGGACGGCCAAGCTCTTTCGAGGGAATGAGCTTAAGATCGGTAACACGACCGAACGGATCTCTTACCGGCTCTACGCCAAGCATATACAGCACCTGAGCTATCGTGGCACCCTCGGTTTCGATAAACTCGCTGCTCCACAAGGTGTAGCTCACCTTACGGGGTATTGAGTCGCCGTGAGCCTTGCGATACATGGCTATTGTATTGTCGGCAAGCGATTTGCCCTTTTCCCATGCAACAGCCGACGGGGCTTCCTCGGCATTCACGGCAAACATATTTCTACCGGTAGGCAGTATGTTGGGATTCAGCACAGGGTCACCACCCGAGGTGGGTGCGATATATCCGCCACTTAGAGCATTCATCATGGATGAAAGTTCGGCTCCGGGACTATTGCGCAGGGCTTCCTTATAAGCGTTTACATTTTTCAACGCACGTTCAACTTCAGTGATTGCAGTGGCAAATTCAATTTGCTCAGGTGAATATTCCTTGCGCGACATCATACCGCCCATCTTGCCCTTCATTCCAAAATGGCCTGAGGCTGCCGGCTTGGCACCTTTGCCTTTTTTCATTGCGGCCTCCATCTTTTTCAGAGTAGCTTCGTCGGCTCCCATTTTTTTAGCCATTTCAATAGCCTTTTCGGGAGACATTCCGGCTTTGCCCATCATGGATTTCATTGCCGATGTATTGGGGCGGTCGGCAATCTTTGCTGTTTCCTCCCGGTTTGACGGCATAGCCATCGAACCCATTACCATCATACGCGACAATAAATTTTTAGAGTCGTTGACCGACTGCATTATAGTGCGCGCGCTGTCAAGTTCGGCCGGACTTACAGAGGCCACACGGCAAATATCGGCATCTTCCACAATTTTTGAACTTCCAAGAATTGTATTCACAACCGACTTGGCATGATTGCCGTATTGCTGAGTGAACCTTGCCCGCTGACGGTCGTAGTCTATTGTGGTACGTCCTTTTAATTTATCAAGATTATAAAGGCTGTAAGCCACGGGATCTACCGTCATGGCATAAACGGTAGAGTTAATGTCTGCATCCTCGTATGGCAGACCCATAACGTACAGAGCGCCGGTAATCTTCTCGTTGGCAAGTTCTTCAGCAAAGTTCTCGATACGTGCTATATCATCGGCATCGTATGGACGGCTCAAGATACTGTCGAGTCTAAGCTCGCGGTGTATGCCCAATTCAACCGCATATTTCTTCACAAGAAGCGAAGCCTTGTCAACAGCCGCCTTATCAGCCTTTTCGGCACCTGCATATTTATTGTATGATATAATTGCGTCATTCAGGTTCTTGTATATGCCGCGTACCTCGCTCTCCATGAACGGAGGTGTGAGATAATTGATAATGCCTGCATACGAACGGCGTTTGGCGGTCATGGCCTCACCCACATTGCTTGTTGAATACAGGTAGAAATGCGGAATGGTACCGACAAGACGGTCAGGCCAATCCTCGCTGCCGAGAGCTACCTGTTTTCGGGGAGTGAATTCGAGGCTGCCATGAGCGCCGAAATGGATCAACGCATCGGCGCCGAAGCCATATCGTGCCCACAGATATGAGGCCACGTAATTGTGTGGAGGTGCAGCATCTGTACCATGAACTATCTTGAAATCATCATCGCCAAGCCCGGCAGCTGTCTGAGGTATAAGCACGACATTGCCAAATCGCAGACGGGCGATGGCAAGATTGCCGTCATCGGTCTTGAGCCCGTGACCCGGGAATGAACCGTCGATACTGTCAATTTGCTCTCTCATACCGGTTGAAAACGAAATACCACACCATTTGTCATAATCATCCTTACTGATTATCTCGGTGGGATTATTGGCTACGAAGTCGGCTTTAGCCCCTATGGCATATTCATTGAATACCTTGCCTTCTTCGTTTATCATTCGCTCAAGTTCTTTAGCATCAGCCGGCAGATTTCCTACATTATAGCCCTCGGCTTTCATCCTTGTGAGCAGATTGAAGAGCGACGGAGCCACCTCCATACCTTCGGCAACAAGGGCATTCTGCCCGGGTCCTTTGAAATAGAATACAGCCACTTTTTTCTCATTATTGGGCATGGATTGCAGTTCAAGATAATTGCCGACAGTCTCTACAAACTCATCAAGACGGTCGGGAATGGCCTGAACGTATGGCAGGCCGTCTTCCCCTTCATAATGAGCGAAAAGCGCAAACGGACGCACTGCACCGTCAATCTCGGGTGTCACAACACTTTGTGAAAGAAAGCCGCCGTTCATGCCCATCTTGTCATCCATCCATTCATCATAATCGCGATTGACATTCAGGGGTGAAAACAAGGGTATGTTTTTATTTTCGAGATAATTAACCACCATATCGCCCATGCGTCCGTGAGCCATGTTGATTACGGCTGCCACAGGAATTGAGTCGGCATGGCCGCCCATTATAAACTGTTGGATTGAATTTACAGGGTACACGATGTGACCGGCCTGCTCAAGCGACGCCACAAGACTGTCGGCTACACCCATCTGCCCGGTGAGCAGTATCCGCTTGGCCGAGTCGGCATACTTATTCTTATCTTTGAGGAATTTTTCATATTCGGCTACTGAGTTAAAGGCTAATTCCTCGTCGCCGGGATAATATATTAATGACGACACATATCCGGCGGGGTCGCCCGGCATCTCGGCAAAGAAACGTTTGCCGTCTATAAACTTACGCACATATCGCAGAAGATTCCTGTAGTTGTTCTTACCTCCTACAAGATATTGCTGAAGAAAAGTACGGTCAACAGAATCAACCGACACTATTAGATTCTGCGGATTTGTAGCGGCAGTTGTAAGCACCGGTGTACCGTTTTCGGCAACATCAGCCAAAGCCCGGCGCTGCTCCTCGGTGATGCGCAGGCCCATGCCGTTGACAAAAATCATATCATATTTTGCAGCTTTATCGAGCTGCTCTACCGGCAATTCCTCTATTTTTATGAAACTGTTGTCGTTGGCCTTGGATATCTGGCCAAGTGCTATGGCCTGATAATTCACAAAGGCTATGCGTGTGGAAGATGCCGTGGCCTTCCATACAAAGATTGCACCGATAACCAATATCAGTGCCGTAAGTGATAATAAAATTACTTTTTTCTTATTCTTCACAATCATATATTCAGTTGATTACTTTACCATTTTATCAATATCAAGTGATAAACCTATTGCAAAAGAAATACCCGTGGTAGATGGTGTGCTGCTGTAATTATATTTGGGCACGTAATTGAAAAGGTTATCAATCGTGGCTATCACATCTATGCCTTTCCAAATGCTTTGGGTGATATTGAGCTTCCACATAGTATAGGCCGGATATTCCACCCTTACTGTTTCATCGTATGATGATGCTGAAACAAACTCATCTACCGCCACTTTTGACAGCACTCTGCCGTTCAGAGCCACCATGAGGCCGTAATTCTTCCAGTTTTTTGCATAATCCAACCTTATAGTCGCAGTATGCGGGCGTGTGGAAGCTGTATAGGGTTCGCCCTTACGTACATGTTCGTGAGTATATACGTATGATGCACGCGCACCGAATCCAAGGGTAGATTTCCACGATACATTGGCATCGAGCCCGCTGATAGTCATCTTGCCTATGTTGGTGTAGACCATACCGTTCATAGCCTTGTTCCACACTGTGGTTATACGGTTGTCAACAAGATTGCAGAAGCCACCCAAAGTAGCGTTGAACAGACCGCGGGTGTACTCGGCCGACAACTGAAAGTTATTGCTGCTCTCAGGTTTAAGGTCTTTATTACCATAAATCATGAATATGCCGGCCATGTCAAAATCCATATACATCTCTTTGAGTGTGGGGGCACGGAAACCGCCGGCATACGAACCTCTGAACGAGAAGCGGTTGAATTTATACATGGCATTGACTCGCGGCGAGAAGTGTTTCATGTCTGACTCTGAAAAATAGTCGTATCGGCCGCCAAGAATAAGATTCAGATTCTTATGAAAATTCAAGTCAATCTGCGCGAATCCGTCGGCAGTTATCTGCTTTTTGTTACCGTTGTCGGCAAACTGGTAAGTCATGAGGTAATCTCTCATCACATCACCACCCACTGTCAGAATATGTTTATCGGCAAAAGTATGATTCAAAACCGCCTTTCCTATGTTCTGGGCATTTGAATAGTCGCGCACATCGAGTCGGTTGGCAATCATGTAGTCGCTCTTGTCATACTGGTCGTATGAATAGCTCAGTTCAAGGTTCGTAGCCTTTGAAAAGTCATATACGCCCTTCAGGCCTGTCGACAGGTCGCGGTAACGGTCGTGGGTGGTTTCTGCGGAATTCCTTTCCCTGAAGAAATACCCCACGCGGCCTGTGAATTTAAGTTTATCAGTCACCTTAAATGTAAGCCGGTCTTTTATATTATATGTGCGGCCTCCGTAGAAGCGGTTGTAATCGCCCTGATTCTTCATATCATACGAGTCGATATGGGTATACTGGGCAGACAGCGAATTGGATATTTTCCATGTATTGAATCCGAAATTCAAACCGTATCGCTGCTCATTATGTTTACCATAACGGGCGTTGACATTCATTGACCAAGGCTCAGAGCTTTCACGGCTTATAATATTAACAACTCCGCCCACTGCATTAGAGCCGTAGAGCGATGAAGCCGCACCTTTTACAATCTCTACCTTACCGGCATCATTAAGATTGAGTCTGCTGAAATCAACATTGTCGAGGGTTTCGCCGGCCACTCTCTCGCCATCTATCAGAAACAGCACCGCATTTCCGCCAAATCCCTGCATATTCAACGACACCTGCTGATTCATTGAGTATGAAAATTCTATGCCCGGCAGTTCTGATTGGAGGAGGTCACTGATATTTGTGGCATCACTCTTTCTTATATCCGCTCCCGAGATAACTCGGGTGAGTACAGGCGAATCTTTAAGCAGCTTGGGGGTTCTGGTACCGGTAACCACCACCTCGTTCAATGTCATGTCCCACACCTTTTCGAGTGAGTCGAGCATTGCCTCGGAGTCGGCCTGAGCAAAGACCACCGGTTGCATCATTCCCAATAGTAATAATGTGATAATGTTTCTTTTCATCATAAGGGATAAACATATTGGATGGACATATAAGCTTTTATACCGGCTGAATTCATAAAATCAGCAAGCTTGACAGCCGCTCTTTTGCCATCCGGCAACAGCAGTATATAAACCTTATCTGACATCGTATACTCGGGAGGCATGGTACTCGTGTCTACATTAAGCCAACCCGACAACACCGGATTATAATAAGAATCGGCGTATGACAGATATCCGTCCATCATGGTCGACATGTCGGTTACGATTTTATCAGTAGTCCAGATATCACCTGCTCCCTCCACGTTACCGGCATCAGTCCAAGCCCTGGCCTCGTTTATATCTGTGAGTGTTGTAGCAATCACTTTGGCATTGTTGGTCTTTGTGTCATAGCGGTGAACTGCGAAACTCCAATCGGCCGGAGCCGGGTCGTTGACATACAAAGAATCTATACGCCGGTTTTCAAAATCGATATATGTCCACGTTGTATAGTCGGTGGCATTTATATAAATGAGTCCCGGCTTTGATTCTGTGCATACTTCCACAAAACCATACTCAGAGGTAGCCGCGGGTTCATCGTAAAGGTCACCCAATACATCGTTACATGACGGGAGCAGCATTGCTGCCACTCCCGATAAAGTGATGAGTATAAGCTTATTCATTATTCTGTAGCCGGCATCTTTCCGGTATGGAATTCAATAGAGAGACCACCCATTACGGCAGGTACTGAGAATGTGAACGTGGGATTTTCTTTGGCTACGTCGATTGTGCCTTCGAATGAACATTCATATTCCTTTACATTTCCGTTCATGCCCATTTCAGTTGTTCCTTTACCCGAAACAGTAAACTTGCCGTCGGCATATTGTACAGTGGCTGCGCTTACCGAGAAATCGCCCCATGTATCTGATGAATACTCTACCTTGTAGGTATCGTCGGTGTTTTTAGTTATGACTATCTGCTGGTCGTCGGCCATCATGCCCTGGAAGTATGTGCTTTTGGCTTCGGTATAGCCGCTGTAAGTTCCGGGCACTACGATTTCAGCAGGAATATCACCCTGTTTGAATTCGATTTTAAGGCCTCCCATAACCTGCGGGCAAGAAAATGTGAGCGAAAGATCGTTTCCAACCAAAGAACCCTCAACAGTGCAGTCATATTCTTTGGCAGCGCTTCCGGCATGAGCCATGCTCGATTTACCGGCACCTTTGATCAGTATGCTGCCTGCGCCACCCGACAGGTCAGCACCGTCGATGGTCATTGTACCCCATGTATCGGATGTATAGCTGATATTTACCTTATTTACTTCTGAAGAAGTAATTGTAACCACTTGGTCGCTTGCAGCCATATTAGAGAAATACTGGCACGAAGCTAATGTGTATCCTGTGTAACGACCGGTTGTTTCTGCCGCAAGATTCTTGGGCTCATCATCGCTGCTGCATGACGACACAAAGGCCATCATAATCACCAGCAGAGAAAGTAGATTGATTTTTTTCATCTGTTTTTGGTAGTGTTATTATGTTTATTTTTTTCTGGTGCAAAGTTACTGAGTATTAAAAGTGCCATCAATTCCCACTTTTAGTGTTTTTTGAATACCCTTATAGCATGAATATGGTATATGCAATACATATATGGGTGAAAAAATACCCTATTTTAGGGGATTGTACATAACATTTAATGGTCGTAACTTTGCTTTGGGAAATATGGCCCGGATTTATCATGAAAGAAGCATCTACATATACACGTTTTGACATTCTGCGCGACATTATAGAAGATAACATAAGACTGCTTGTTGTACTCAACCGATTTGGTATATCGCTTGGTTTCGGTGACAAGACTGTGGAAAGCGTCTGCAAGGGAAACGGAGTGGATACTGATACCTTTCTTGCAGTAATAAATTTTATCAGTGGCAAGAGCTGGGACTCTTATAAGGTATCGCTGCTTTCTCTTATCGGATATCTGCGCAACTCGCATCTGAGATTCACCGACTACATGCTGCCCTTGATTAAGAAAACCCTTATTGACGGACTGCATGAGGCCGAGAATCCTGAAATAGCTATAATCATTCTGCAATTTTACGATGATTATATCGAAGAAGTGAAGAAGCACATGGATTATGAGGATAGTGTGATATTCCGATATATCGAAGATTTGCTGAATGGTGTAATATCCGATAAATTCAAAATAACTGATTTCTCATTGGGCCATGACCACATGGCGGCCAAGCTCGATGACCTTAAGGAACTGTTCATATATAAATATAAGCAAACAAACAACGAAACCATCAATACAGCACTGATTCATCTGATGATGTGCGGCAGGGAATTGGTACAGCATTGCGAAATAGAGAACAAACTCTTGTTTCCGCAGGTTGAAAAGCTCGAACACGAACTCAAGACCCGAAAACCTGAAAACACGACTCATGATGAATCCGACACAGAAGCCGATTCCTCAACCCTTACCGACAGGGAAAAAGAAGTGCTGAGGTGGATTGCCCAAGGCTTGTCGACCAAAGAAATAGCCGACAAAATGTGTCTGTCATTCCACACAGTCAACTCATATCGCAAGAACATAAGCGAGAAGCTAAACATCCATTCGGTAGCCGGAATGGCCGTATATGCAATCCTGCATCATCTTATCGACATAAATGAAATTGATATACCGTAAGAAACTGTTTTGAACAGAAAGGCCATAATTTAAAAAGTTTATAATAAATGGTGGGGATGCACTTATTTCAAAAGTGCATCCTCTTGCTATATCTTTGTCAACTAAACTTTTTAAAAATGGCTACGATAAAAGTAAAATTCCGTCCCTCGAATATCCCTGACCACGAGGGTTCAATCTACTATCAGATTATTCATGACCGAAGGCCGCGCCAACTTCTATCTGATTATCATGTATTTCCATCTGAGTGGGACGAAACCCGTTCTATGGTTGTGACAACCCCATCGAGTTCACGAAAACCATTTATTCTCTCAATAAGAGAACGAATAAGATGGGATGTGGAACGGCTTACAAAAATAGGCAGGCGCCTTGATGCCGAGGGACTGGCATATACGTCAGAAGATGTGATTGACGAGTTCCGAAGATATGCCGACGAATACTCGGTATTTAACTTCATTGAAAACCTCATTGTCAAATTCAAGATGAACGGCAAGACAAGGACTTCTGAAACATACGCCGCCGCCCTCAACAGCTTCAAGAAGTTTCGCAGAAACGAAGATATAATGCTCGACAGCCTTACATCCGAGATAATGGAATCTTACGAAGCATGGCACAAGCAGCGCGGTAACTCGCCCAACACTATCTCATTCTATACACGTATTCTCAGAGCTGCATATCACCGTGCGGTAGAAGACGATATTATCGAGAACCGAAATCCCTTCCGCCATGTGTATACCGGTGTGGAAAAAACTATAAAAAGAGCCATACCCCTGTTGCACGTAAAGAAAATCAAGGCTCTCGATCTGTCGCTCGAACCTACTCTTGACTTTGCCCGCGATATGTTTCTTATGAGCTTCTACCTGAGAGGTATGAGTTTCATTGACATGGCTTTCTTGAAAAAGACCGACCTCAAACACGGTTATATAATTTACCGTCGCCGCAAGACCGGCCAGCAACTGACTATAGAATGGACCAAGGAAATGCAAAACATTCTTGACAAATACCCGGATAATCCCACGCAATATCTGCTGCCTATAATCAAGAACGAGGGTATAAATGAACGATGTGCCTACCGCAACATAGGCTACAATATAAACCACAGCCTAAAAAAAATAGCTGAGATGGTAGGAGTAAATATTCCGCTTACCATGTATGTTGCCCGCCATTCGTGGGCTTCAGCAGCCAAATACAAGGGACTTCCGATAAGTGTGATCAGCGAAGGCATGGGCCACGACAGCGAGGCCACAACTCAGATTTACCTCGCCTCACTCGACACTTCTTTGGTCGACAAAGCCTACTCGCTTATTATGGCATCGCTGTAGAACTAAGAAACTGTTTAGAATTTATTTTATCTTGTCTTTGAGAGTCTTTTCTATGTATTTTAGATATGGATTCAGTCATTTAGGAGCCACTAAACTCCATCATCAATATCAAAAATCCAAATGACAATCCTTCTCAAATCCTGCGACAAATAAATTTAAACAGTTTCTAAGAGCATGTCTCAAAAAATCATAAACCCCGGGGCGGCCATGCTTCGGGGTTTTACTATTATATTCTGTTAAAAATAGCTGCACGGCTGCGCAATAAAGTATTTTTTTAGTATTTTTGCAAGACATTACTTATCACATATATTTTTCACTTAAATCATGAAACACATACCAATCTTGTCGGCTGCACTGCTGGCTTCAGCCGCATCATTGTTTGGTGCCAACCGTGCACCGCTTCTTACCAATGTCGAACCTCCGTATTGGTGGGTAGGAATGGCCAACGACACCTTGCAGGTGATGGTGACCGGCAACCAAATAGCCAACGCAGATGTAAGCGTGGACTATCCCGGCGTGCGACTCGCCGAACAGACCACTCTCGAAAGCCCCAACTACAAATTGCTTTATTTCGTAATCGACCGCGACACCAAGCCCGGCACTATGGATCTGTCATTCAAACTGGGCAAGCGTTCAGAAAAAGTGCCATACGAACTGAAAGCTCGTGACCGGGCAGCCACCGACTATACCGGCTTTGATGCTTCAGATGTGCTGTATCTGCTGATGCCCGACCGCTTTGCATCTGACGGCAAAAGCGGCTCGGCAAAATCACTGGAATACAACCCCGGGGTAGACCGCGCCAACCCCAATGCACGTCATGGAGGCAACCTGGCCGGTGTGGGTCAGCATCTCGATTATCTTGACTCGCTGGGTGTCACCGCCCTATGGCTGTGCCCTGTGCTCACGAACGATATGCCCGGAGGTTCGTACCACGGCTACGCCACAACCGATTATTACAACATAGACCCTCGATTCGGCTCAAACGAAGAGTATCAGAAACTGATAAGCGATGCTCACGACAAGGGCTTGAAGGTGGTAATGGATATGATTTTCAATCACTCAGGTTCAAATCATCCCTGGATGAAAGATATGCCCTCGCGCGACTGGTTCAACCACCCCGACGGCGATGTGCTTACCAACTTCCGACTCACTACGGTTCACGATCCCTACGTGTCGCAGTACGACCTCGACCATACCGTCAACGGCTGGTTCGTTCCATCCATGCCTGACCTCAACCAACGTAACCCGCACGTAATGAAGTATCTTACGCAGAACTCAATATGGTGGATTGAATCGGCCAAAATCGACGGCATACGCATGGATACATACCCTTATGCCGACATGGACGCCATGAGCCGTTGGGCACACGATGTACTCACCGAATATCCCAACTTCAATATCGTGGGCGAATGCTGGTATGGCAGCGAGGCCGGCGGTGCATTCTGGCAGAAGGGCAACAAGATGAATCCCAAGGAAACATACCTGCCCACCGTGATGGACTTCTGGTACGTGCAGAACGGACGCGATGCGCTTAACGCACAAACCGACCCTTGGAACGGTCTCAACAAGGTGTACGACCATCTCTCGCAGGACTTTCTGTATGCCGACCCGCAGCATGTGCTCACTTTCCTCGACAATCATGATTCTGACCGTTTCCTGGCCGATATGCCGGCAGCCATCGACTCGCTGGGCGTATGGAAGCAGGCTCAGACCCTGCTGCTCACCTCGCGCGGTATTCCTCAGATATACTACGGAACAGAGCTGCTGATGAATGGCTCCAAGGAGGGTTCTGACGGATATGTACGCCGAGACTTCCCCGGCGGATTCCCCGGCGATAAGGTCAACGCATTTACATCCGAGGGACGCACCGACGTTCAGAACGACGCTTGGAATTTTCTTTCTAAAGTACTCAATTGGCGTCGTGGCGCATCTAACGAGGTGATAGCAAAAGGCACACTCAAGCACTTTATGCCGCAGAACGGTGTGTATGCCTACGAACGCCGACTTGGCAACAAGGCGGTAGTAGTGCTTATGAACGGCAACGATTCACCGCTCGACATCACAATGGAGCGTACTGCCGAGGTGCTTCCATACGGTTCTACATGGACCGACGCGCTAACCGGTAAGAAATTTACTGTAGAACAGCAGTTGCATCTCACTCCGCGTGAAATCCTCATTCTGCAGAATTGGTAATCAGCCAATAATCTGAATAAAATGCAGACAGCCGGTGACAATAGGCTGTCTGCATTTTTTATTTTTTCAAAACATGGTAAAGAATTTGCCCTACTGGCAGGCCTATGGATACTTTTTTGCTGATTTTGTAATAAGGGGTGACTATCGGTTCGGCCTGATATCGGTTTGTTCCTACCTGTTGCACCGTCTGTACACCGGTCTGCACGCCCCACCGTTCATTAATCTGATAGTCTAAATATCCACCGAATTTCGATTGACCATAATAGCCTATCATTGACGGCGGCATGGGCATACCGTTGGCCATACGCGGTGGCCGGCCAAAATAATAATCGCCAAATACGGTAGCCGACAGCTTGGGGGTGAATTGGTATGATATGCTGCCATTAATACCATATTGGGTATGCAATCCCCTGAAATATCCGTATTTATTAACCATAGCCCCGGCATAGAATGTGAAATCGCCGGCCGACTGATATATGCCTAAAGCACCGCTGTCAATCTGCATCAGTCCCGGAAATGCCCTTATTCCACCTGAAGCTACAATTTCGCCGCTGCCCCAGCTTAACAGACGAGCCTGTCCGGGAGTATAACTCAGGTCGGGAACATGCAGATCAAGCGGATATGCAGCTCTGTATGGAAATAACATATCCGTTTCAGGATTATATCTCCACCTGTATTCCACAGGATTTATAACTGTTGACATACTGTCGGGCATTACTGTTGACTCCATTCTGACGCTGTCGGGTATGGCAGGAGCGATATTAATTGTTGAGTCCTTCAGCTCTGTTTGAGCAAAAGCCACGGTTGGCAACATAGCCACGAGCAATGACATATAATACTTGTACCTCATAACTCTTATTCTTTAACGGTTAACATATAGCCGAAGCCACGCTGATTTATTATGCTGATATTCGTATCTGGCCTAAAAGCTCTGCGCAGTTTGTGTATATAGCCGTGAAGTGAATTGCGGTTGCTAAGCTCATCGCGCCCCCAAACGGCTATCATCAACTCGGTTGCATCCACAGTCATGCCCATATTGGCCGACAACTTTTTCAATATCCGTGTCTCGATGTTGGAAATTACAGTTTCCTTGCCGTTTATAGAAAGCAGCTGATTGCTTGCATCGAAGCTGAAGTTTCCTATAGAATACACTAAATTTTCGGCCTTGTCGCCGGCCATATTCCTCAGCAAGGCCTTGACCCTGACAAGCAGTTCCCTGAGTTCAAACGGCTTTTTCAAATAGTCGTTTGCCCCGATATCAAAACCTTCCTCAACATCAACAATTGTACTTTTTGCAGTAAGGAATATAATTGGCACTCGGTACGAAATTCGCCTTATTTCCCTTGCCATAGCAAAGCCGTCGAGCCGGGGCATCATCACATCGGCTACAACAAGGTCGGCACCTTCGGTCTTATATGCGGCAAGCCCCTCAATTCCGTCAAATGCCGCCGTTACCTCATAGCCTTGTTGACGCAGTGTATCACATACAATGAGCGAGAGGTCGCGCTCATCCTCTACAAACAGAATCTTAGCTTTCATTGCCGTTGAATTTAATAGTGAATATCGAGCCATGTCCCGGCTGACTTTTTACAGAAATACTCCATCCCGTCTTTTCGAGGATATGTTTCACATAATAAAGCCCTATGCCATATCCGCGTACATCCTGGCGGTTGCCATGAGGCACCCGGTAGAACTTGTCGAAGATGTAGGGCTGGCTCTTCGAGGGGATTCCTATACCGTTGTCTGCCACTTCCAGACGGTCGTTCTTTATTCTAATGTTTATGGCAACGGAGTCGCCTGAATATTTGATAGCATTGTCAATAAGGTTATTAAGAACATTCGATATATGCGATTTGTCTGCCGTAACTATGACCGCGCCTTCCGATTCTATGCCAATCTCTATATTTTTATCGCATCTGAGCTGCTGCGCTTCAGCTATTTCAGCAGTCAGTTTTGATAAATCAAACTGCTCGGGTTTCAATGTCATAGTCTTACGACGCTCCATGCTCATTGCAAGAATATTCTCAACAAGCTCTCCGAGCCTCTTAAGCTGCTTCATGGCTATGGCGAGGTAAGCCGATTTTTTCTCCGGGTCGTTTGTGTCATCATAGTTGAGCAAAGCATCGTTGGCCGAATAGGCTATGGAAATCGGAGTCTTAAGCTCGTGCGTCATATTGCTTACAAAATCGTCTTTCATTTCCTCTATGGTACGCAGTTTGGAAACCGTGTGGAACAGATACCAAAAAGCCGCTGCAAAAGCAATCATCAGAAGAAATATTGTCACGATAACGCCCATCATCTGAGAGAGAATATGGCGGGTGAGGGGCGTCATATATGCTTTATAGTATATTCCCTCATCAGGGTTTATACATATTCTGAACGAGTCTAATTCTGCTTTTTCTTTTAGCTTTGGATTATGACATATTACAGAATCAATGCCGTTTACGACTTCAACACATAAGAACTCGGGATAAATAAACCTGTTATTTAACTGATTGCTCAACACGCTATCCATCACGGCCATATCGTATGGTATATATTTATCCATAATGGCGTGAAACTGACGGCTCATTGCATCTACCATCTGGTTGGCATACGACAGGTTTTCAGAGAGAGCTGAAGGTTCCTCTACTACGGTTCCGTCAACTTCAGTCCTTACAGATATCAGTTGCCCGTTTTCGTCCCTGTAAGTTGTGGCCTCGGCTCTTCTCGGAGCCTTGGATTCTGCCGCATCGGCAGCTTCTTCCTGCATCTGCACATTCGAGGCAAGGGCCTGTGCCCTGCCGGCCCTGTACATAAGGTCGTCAATATCGGCATCTGTCATAGCCCTCATAACCTCGCGTTCTGCAT
Source organism: uncultured Muribaculaceae bacterium (assembly GCA_910586975.1). Classification (GTDB taxonomy): domain Bacteria; phylum Bacteroidota; class Bacteroidia; order Bacteroidales; family Muribaculaceae; genus CAG-873. The sequence continues at coordinate 25,755 of CAJUKX010000026.1, forward strand.
CATTGCGGATCGAACCGTATAACTTGACAAGATAAAATACATTACAACCAAATATGACCGCAATTACAGATATGAAGATTATGGAATTGATTCTGAATTTTTTCATACGCGAAATTAGCTATAATTTTTGGCATTGCCACACTGCATATTGCAGATTTAAGACTAAATAAGGTAAGACTTAAGACTAAATAAGGTAACATGTACTGTTTGGCGCCGGGTGTTGCACTAACTTTGCCCTGAATTAATAAACCTACAATTATGAAGCGAATATTCATCATTTTTATTGCATTGTCGGCTTTCAATCACTTGTCGGCTCAAAGTGAGAACACTGACAGCATAGGCAGCCGGCAACTGAACGAAGTGGTAGTGACCGGCGAAAAACCGCAAGTAAAGGGGCAAGACGGCATGATGGTGGTTGATCTGCCTGCAATTGTCAAAGACAAACCTGTAAGCAACATACTTGAGGCCTTAGGCTACCTGCCGGGAGTCGTCAACAACAACGGCATGATAGGATTGGCCGGAGCAACAAATGTCACAATCATACTTAACGGTGAGTTGACAAACATGCCCCTTCAGAATCTGTATCAACTACTCTACACTACCCCGGTCGACCGACTGAAAACAGTGGAAATAATGTACACCGCTCCCGCCAAATACCATGTTAACGGAGCTGTTATAAACGTAGTATTAAAGACCCCTACTCCTCTCGACGGTTTGCAAGGACAAGTCCGTGCCGGATACAATCAGGCGCATTATGGTTCATACGGCGGGGCACTTGCAGCGACGTATGCTGTGAATGACTGGACTTTTGACCTCAACTACGGACTGTCGCGCACAAAGGGGTGGAATCGCGAGCAGACTTTCTCCAATCATCTGTTTGAAGGTAAACGAACCTTGATTGAGGACGATATGCGTCGTATATCAGAGAATTGGTCCAACTCTATCTATACATCGGCTACATATAAAAGCTTGCGCCTGACCTACAACGGGCAGATAAACTCATCAGCCAAAGGCCGGAGCCTGTCGGACGGCACTCTCGGCAGCTTTGTCAACTATTACAACTGTGGTGGGCCTGTAAACTACCACAACATAGCCATGCGCTATTCTGCGCCTTTCGGTCTTACAGTCGGCGGCGATTATACCTATTACGGAGAAAAACGCAATCAGTCGCTTTACAGTGGAAGTGATTTCATAATCGGTGAGCATAACAAGCAGAATATCAATCGATGGCATGTGTATCTCGATCAGCAGCATCAGCTCGGCAAGTGGCAACTCAATTATGGCGTTGAATATCAGAGAGCCGATGACAGCAGTTCACAAAAAATCGGTGATTCTGAGGGATTCTCCGGAACGACCTCTGAGGATGTCGCCGATGCCTATATCGGTCTGCAACGCTCTTTCGATTGGGGTCTGTCGTTCAACGTGTCGGCCAAGGGTGAATATTACCACAACAACTATCAGCACAATTGGAATTTCATACCGCAACTTGGTGCTACATACTACAAGACACCTAAAAGTATTTTTCAATTGAATTTATCAACCATACGCATATACCCGTCGTATTGGGAACTGCGCAACGGCACATCGCACATCAATCCATACGCAAAAGTATTGGGTAATCCGTCTTTGCAGCCATATCTCAACTATGCCGCACAGTTTAGCTATATCTTCAAACAGAAGTACGTTGCAACTCTCTATGCGCAGTATGCCGACAAGGCAACCGTGCAACTTCCTTATCAATCGCCCGATGAATTGAGCCTTATTTACCAAACCATCAACATAAATTATAAGCGCACAGTGGGGCTGAACCTGAACGTGCCGTTCAATATCGGCTATATCTGGAATGCCACCGCTACTGCCAACATATTCAACCAACGGGAGAAGGCCGACCGATTCCACGACATAAGTTTCGATAACCGGAAGTGGATATTTTACGGTGCGCTGAACAACTCGTTCAGATTCACTCAGAATAGTCCGGTCTCTATATCAGTTGACTTCACTTATATCTCTCCGTCTATACAAGGTTTGGCTGATCTTTCAAATATGTGGAAAGTTGATGCAGGTGTTAAATGGCAATTCGGCAAGAAACGTTGCTGCGAGCTTGACCTGCAAGCCAATGACATATTCAACCGCTGGTCGCCAACCATGACAATCAACCGCGCCGGACAAGACTACCGCATGAAAGTGCACGATATGGCCCGCAACCTCAAACTTACATTCATCTGGCGTTTCAACGGATTCAAACCCAAAAACGACAGCAGCATAGACACCTCCCGCTTCGGCACAGGGAAATAAAAAAATCCGGTTATTCTTCAATCCCAAAAATTGCCCACAAGTTGTGGGCAATTCTGAAGGCGAGATGTGCCAACAACTTGTTGGCAATTCTGAGAACGAGATAATCCGGTTACCTTATTATCAGTAACCGGATTATTGTTTCTACCTCGGATGTCTTTATATTCAAGAAGAAATTCTTAGAATAACGGGGCGAGGAATTCGGGTATTTTTATTTCCTCTCTTTTAATGCGCATCAGTGTTTCCATACCTTTGTCGGATAGGGAGAAACACATCTGACGCTTGTCTACCTCGCCCAGCGAACGGCTTATCAACCCCTTTTTTTCGATTGAACGCAAAACCTTGGATGTATTGGAGGGTGCAAGTCCTGTATGCTCCGAAATCACAGAAGCAGTCAATGTTTCTTCGCCTATACAGCACAGCAACATTGCTTCGTTTAACGACACGCCGTACAGCTGTTGAAGTTGCGATTCGAGTTCTGTCATTGCGAGCACAAGCTCGCGCATTACGCATATCGACTTTATCTTTTCCATCGTAATCAGATAAACAGATTTACATTAGCTTGCTCGGCACGGCTCATATATGTGGCCACACCGCCTACGGTAACTTCATCAAGAAGTTCCTCGCGGGCAACACCCATCACGTCCATTGACATCTGGCAGGCGATGAATTCCACACCGTTTTCAATAGCCTGCGCACGCAGCACTTCTATTGAATCCACATTTTTCTTCTTCATGATGTAGCGCATCATCTTGCTGCCAAGTCCGCCCATATTCATTTTCGACAGACTCAGTTTCTTGGAGCTCGACGGCAGCATCATGCCAAACATTTTGCCAAAAATATCTTTTCTGACAGCCGGTTTCACTTCTTTTTTGATTGCATTCAATCCCCAGAAAGTGAAGAAAATGGTTACCTTCTTGCCTGTTGCAGCGGCACCGTTGGCGAGTACGAATGTGGCAAGCGCTTTATCGAGGTCATCGCTGAAAAGTATGAATGTCTTGCCCTTTTCAGAGTCGAGAACTGTTGGCGGGGCGGTCTGCTCTCCGGCTTTTTCAACAATCACGGTATGACGACCGCTTTGGGAGCTTGAAGATATGAACCGGTTGCCGGTTGTCTCGCACCATGCCTCGGCATCGCGTGGAAAACCGGGGTCGGTGGCAATCACCTCAAGCCGTTCGCCTGCCGAGAGTTTCTCCATATTGTTTTTCAACTTCATAATCGGTCCGGGACAAGATATGCCACACGCATCAACCTTTACAGACCGCGACGTTGGAGTATCAAAGGCTACTTCTGAACGCTTGGCAGCAGAAAAGCCCTTAGGCCGGGGCAACTCAGCGGTAGCCGATTTGTATAGTTTGAGTCCACCCACAAGATTGCTAACATCCTTAAATCCGCTCTGAAGCAGAATGTTGGATGCCAGATAACCGCGCAATCCTACTCCGCAGTAGAGGTAAACAGGCTTATCGGCGGGTATCTCTCCAATACGCTCGCGCATATCGTCGAGGGGTATGTTTACAGCTCCCTTTATTGCTCCGAGCTTGAATTCATCGGGAGTGCGCACGTCTACCAAGGTGACTTTTGAAAGATCGGCATCGCGCAGCTCACGCCAGTAAAGGGGCTTCATCTTGCCTTTTACGATGTTTCCGGCAACGTATCCTGCCACGGCCACGGGGTCTTTTGCCGACGAGTACGGTGGTGCGTATGCCTGCTCCACTGCCTGAAGGTCGAATACAGATCCGCCGCGTTTTACAACGAGGGCAAGCTCATCTATACGCTTGTCAACGCCGTCATAACCAACTATCTGCGCTCCGAGCAGCTTGCCGTCGGCGGGTGAGAAAATCACCTTTACGGCCATAGGCAGCGCTCCGGGATAATAGCCGGCATGTGAGTTGGGATGTATGGTGGCCGTAAGGTAGTCAATGCCCATCTGCTTGAGACGCTTGGCTGCAAGGCCGGTCGACGCTACGGTAAGGTCAAATACCTTGGCAATTGATGTGCCTATTGCTCCTTCGTATGTCTCTTTGTTGCCGAAAACCATATTATCGGCCACTATGCGTGCCTGACGGTTGGCCGGTCCGGCAAGGTAGTTGAGCCAAGGCTTGCCGGTGACAGGATGCGGATATTCAATTACATCGCCCACGGCATATATATTCTCGTCAGAGGTCTGAAGATATTGGTTAACTTTCAATCCTTTCATCTCGCCGAGTTCCAATCCTGCCTCAACGGCGAGATTTGTGTTTGGCCGAACACCTATCGACAGAATAACCAAATCTGTAAGCAACGTTTCGCCCGACTTGAATACCACCTTTATACCGGTGTCAGTCTTTTCAAATGAAGACACTGCTTTTTCAAGATACAGGCTTACTCCTTTCTGCGCAAGATGCTGATGAACAAACGATGCCATGGAATAATCAATGGGAGCCATGACCTGGTTTGCCATTTCAACAACGGCTACTTCCATACCGGCTTCATGAAGATTCTCAGCCATTTCAAGCCCGATGAATCCGGCACCTATGATTACCGCATTTTTGGGGCTGCGCTCATTCATATATGCCTTGATAGCATCTGTATCAGCCACATTGCGCAATGTGAAGATACCCTCTGAGTCTATGCCGGGCAGGGGCGGCTTTACAGGCGATGCACCCGGCGACAGAAGCAGTTTGTCATAGCTCTCGGTGTACACACGGCCATCAGCACCTTTCACTGTCACAATCTTGGACTTAGGATTGATACCGGTGACTTCAGATGATGTGCGGACATCAATTTTGAACCTGCGGCCGAAAGTTTCGGGTGTCTGCACGAAGAGCTTGTCGCGTTCTTCAATAGTTCCACCGATATAATATGGCAGACCACAGTTGGCGTACGAAATGTATTCGCCTTTCTCAAACAATACAATCTCCGACTGTTCGCTTATTCTTCTGATTCGCGCGGCTGCGGTTGCTCCACCGGCCACACCGCCTATAATTAGGTATTTCATATCTATTAGTTTTTTCACTTTCATAATTTGAGACAGTGCAAAGGTACAATAAATTTTCTTATTGACAAATTTTCCAATGGAAAATATTTCTTTTATATTTGATAAATTAATGAATAATATATCGGCGGAATTTCTTAATTTTGCATTACTGAACAATATAGACTATGATAAAGGCTTTTTTGGCAGTATTTTTTGGCGGCGGTATAGGCAGTGTGCTGCGCTATGGCGTTCAGATGCTTTTGCACGAGAAGATTGTGCCCTACAATTTCCCGTGGTCAACGTTCGCTGTAAATATCGCGGGTTCTTTCTTGATAGGGCTGTTCTATTCGCTGTCGGCACGGTTTCAATTGTCTGACGAAGTAAGATTATTTCTTACTGCCGGCCTTTGCGGAGGATTCACCACATTCTCCACATTCAGCAACGACAGCCTTGCGCTTCTTAAACAAGGCGAGGTCATGATGTTTGCCGTATACGTGTTGCTTAGTGTCGCTCTCGGATTAGTTGCCGCCTTTGCCGGCGCAGCCATAGCTAAATAATCGTTACATGGATATTGAGAGATTAAGAGAATATTGTCTGTCGTTCGAAGGGGTTTACGAAAAGACTCCGTTCGGAAAATTCGCTGCGCGTTTTGAATCGGTACTCGTATTCTATGTATGCGATCACATGTTCTGCATGTTTGATATGGACGATTTCACCGGCGTGACAGTCAAAGGCAATCCTGAAACCATAGCCACGCTGCTCGAAACCCGCACAGCCTGTTCGAGCCACCGCAATATGAGTGCCAAATATTGGATAGAATTGCACCCGGGCGGTGATGTCTCCGACGCTGAAATATTTAAACTGGTGGCCGACTCATACAATATAGTTAAGGCTAAGAATTTTAAAAAGAAATAATTGATATGATACGATATATATGCACCATAATTATCTCTTTATTTTTAATGTCGTGCTCGGGCGTCAGGGGAAATGTGGCCTCGCTGCAAACGAGCCTTGAAGATTTTATACGCGATAAAGATGCACGTATAGGTGTTGCTGTAATTATCAACGGCTCAGACACCGTTGCGGTCAATGGTAATGAGCAGTTCCCTATGCTCAGTGTATATAAGTTCCCTATAGCCTTGGCTTTGGCAGAGCAATACCGCACCAAGGGTTTATCATTGGATCGCCCGGTTGCCATGCTGCCCCAAGACCTGCACACCAACACTTACAGCCCTATGACTGAAAAAATCATAGCATCAAGTCAATTATCAACCGACACTCTGCAAATCTCTACCAAAGAGCTTATCGGCTACATGCTACAGCTGAGCGACAATAATGCGTCTGACATAGCATTGCGTGAAGTCAATGGCACTGTTGAGGTAGACCGGTATCTAAAACAACTTGGAATCAAGGATGTACATGTACGCAACACCGAAGATGAGATGCACAAAGACAACACACTGTGTTATGCCAACTCTTCAACTCCGCTGGCGATGGCCGCGTTGATGGATAAGTTTGACAGGGATTTCAATGACCCCATCTCCTTAGATATAAAGCAATTGATGGAAACGTGCGCCACAGGAACTGAACGACTCGCAAAGCCCGTGCTCGTAGCAAATGCCGTATTGGGGCACAAAACCGGTACAGGATTCATACTGCCCGACGGCAGAATTATGGCGGTAAACGATGCCGGATATGTTCATCTGCCCGACGGCCGCCGCTACAGTATAGCCGTATTCATAGAAAACTCAGGCTACGACATGGCTCAAACCGAAGCTATTATAGCACGTATCTCCCAAATAGTAATTGAATACACTCTAAGAAACTGTTTATAATTTATTTTATCTTGTCTTTGAGAGTCTTGTCAATGTATTTTAGATATGGATTCAGTCATTTACGAGCCACTAAACTCCATCATCAATATCAAAAATCCAAATCACAATCCTTCTCAAATCCTGCGACAAATAAATTTAAACAGTTTCTAAGATTATGTTTTAAAAACAAGCTCTAAAATGGAAGCACCTATTCTAAACGATCATAACAAGCAGGAATTTCCGCCCATGCACTCAGCCGAGCACTTGCTCAATGGCGAAATGGCTCGTCGCTACGGCCATGGACGTGCATTCAGCGCCCACATCGAGCGCAAAAAGTCAAAACTCGATTATCATTTGCCCCAAGCTCTGACAGATGATGAAATCAAATCGCTCGAAAATTATGTAAACGAGGCTGTGAAGGCTAATGTAGAGGTAACCGAGGAATACATTACTCAAGCCGAGGCTATGAAGCGATTCGATATGAGCAGGCTGCCCGATGGAGCATCCGACACCGTGCGAGTGGTACACATAGGCAACTATGACCAATGCCTGTGTGCCGGTACACACGTGAAATATACAGGCGAAATAGGCGAATTCAGAATCACAAGCACACGCTGGCAAGACGGTGTGCAGCGCATTGTATTCAGACTCGGCTAATTTGTTTTTTACCACGGCGGTTGCCAATATCTGTCATAAGCATGCCTCCGATAATCACTGCTATTGCCACGCCCTCTATCCACTGGAATTTGGCCTCGCCAAGCATCACGGCAACGATGGTAGTGACCACCGGCATAAAGTACTGGTATATCGACACCAGCTCGCTACCAATCATCTTGACGGCCGGATTTACCAGCAGATAGGCCAGAAACGACGGTCCAAGCATAAGAAATACTACCCAAAACCAAGGCATGAAACCCGCTTGGGTATGGAGAATAGGAGCATCGGGCACTCCGTGGCATATAGCAAGACAGGGGATACATGCTCCCAGAAATACCCACTTCAACATAGGCACGGGGCGATACTTGTGTGTAGGTTTTTCGAGAATCAGCAGATAGGCCATGTAGGCCACTCCACACACCACAGCAATCATATCTCCGAGCAAGGGATTCGGTGCGTGTTTGGTCTGGTGGCCGTTGGCTATAACTATCACAGCGCCGGCAAATGCTATCATTATACCGGCAATCTCGAGCCACGACGGACGCCTGTGCTTGAATATCATCTGATAAATTATGATGTAAACCGGCGGCAGAGTCATGATGATTGACACATCAATGGGGTTGCCGTATTTCAGTGCCACGTTAAGCAGATAGATAAAACAGAACACCGTAAATCCTCCGCCCAGGAATATCTTGAGAAAATCCTTTCTGTCAATGGGATCTTTCTTCACAAAAAGCGATACTATCCAGAAAAAAGCACCACCGCCCACAAGGCGCACCAGCGTTACATCCTCGGCATCCATCCACTGCGGTATAAGTATTTTAACCACAGGAATGTTCATGGCAAAAAGAATTATGGCAATTAAGATGAACGCATTGCCGCACAGCATAGTCCGCAGAGGCGACTGCTGCGGGGAGTTCTGATTATCCGGATTATGTGAAGATGTAGATTTCATAAATAAAAGTGGCCGGTTAATAAACAGCCACTTTTAAAACAAACATTAAAGGCAGAATGTTACCCACCCCATATTTTTCGGTTGACTACATCTTCAGCAATGATGATCCATTGTCAGAATTATTGAGAGAACGGCGTAATGAACGGAAAATTGAACCGAAGTCAGTAGAATAGCTTACCGACAGCACTACCATATTCCCGTTATTCTTTATATAACGCTCTCTGTAATATGGGTTCACACTTGAATACCCCCATGCAGGATATTGAGTACCCTTGCTCTCAAACATATACATCCAGTTATGACTTCATCTTTTTGCGGCGGGTAAGGTAATCGCCCAGCCAAAGGCCTAACAATATCAGTATGCAACCGCCTATTCCCACAATTGACACCTTCTCGCCCAGGAATGCCGCCGAGAATGCCATGGTTATTACCGTCTGCAGATACATGTAGTTGTTGGCCTTGAGTGCACCGACTTTCTTTACAGTCTCAGCCCAAAGCACAAATGCTATGAGCGACGAGCCAACGGCAAGGAACAGCACATTGAACAACAACGGGCCAGTGGTTAAAACTTCCATTACATTGTACTTGGGCGGCTCTACCATTATGAACGGCAATGATGTCAATACTCCGTAAAAGAAGGTCTTGCGTGTTATAAACCAAATATCATAGTTGGCGTTAAGTCGTTTGAGCACAAGACTGTAGAGCGACCAGCTGAAGGCTGCCGCAAGCGAGAGTATATCGCCTAAAGGATTGATTTCGAGATTAAAACTACTGTTGAAAATAACGCAAGCTACACCCAGAAATGCTACCATCGACCCCATCCACATACCGGCTCCGGGGCGTTCGGATTTATACATCACACCCACAAGCATGGCCGTGATCAGGGGCGAAAGCGATGTGAGCAGCGATACATTCGTCACCAAAGTATATCTCAAGGCAAAATTCTCTGCCAAAAAGTATATCGAGCCCGAAAGCAATCCACACATCAGCAGCAAACCCTCGTCGCGCCAATTGTTGGAGAAAAACCGTTTATGGTTGATAGCGAGTATCAATAGATATGCAATTGTAAATCGGTAGATGTAAATTTCTACCGGTTGCATTTCGTAATTAAGCAATACTTTTGTAGATACAAACGAGACGCCCCACATTGTCACACATAACAATGCTCCTAAGTGTCCAAGTATTAGAGTCTTATTTGACTGTAATTTCGTCAGGTTACCGGCCATGGCTTAAATCGGGTTAGATAGTAACTGCAAAATTAACTAAATAATTTCAAAAAAAGAAACTAAAACGGTTTCAAATTTGTAATTTTGTAATAAGAATTATTTAACTCAATACTTCAACCATAAAAATTGACAGACATGAAAATTTTAAAACTCTCTTGCATCGCGCTGATTTGCGGAGCTATGCTCATCGGCGAAACAGGTTGCTCTTCAATGACTAATACCGGTAAGGGTGCACTCATCGGCGGTGGCGGCGGCGCAGCTGCAGGTGCCGGCATCGGTGCGCTCATCGGCGGCGGTAAAGGCGCAGCCATCGGTTCGGCTATCGGTGCTGCCGTTGGTGCAGGTGCCGGTACTCTTATCGGTAACCGTATGGACAAACAGCAGAAAGAACTCCAGGAGGAACTCGCCAATCAGGCCAAGGTAGAACAGACCACCGACCAGAACGGTCTGCAGGCTATCAAAGTAACCTTTGACGGCGGTATACTCTTCCCCACCAACGGAACCACCCTCAGCACACAGGCCAAGGCTGACCTCACACGCTTTGCCCAGTCTGTAATCGGTAATCCCAACACCAATATCCAGATCTACGGTTTCACCGACAACACCGGCTCAATGGCAGCTAACGAAAAGGTTTCAACCGGGCGCGCCAAGTCAGTTGAAAGCTTCCTGGCCAATCAGGGTGTACCTGTTACACGCCTTTCAGCCGAAGGCATCCCCATGGCCGACTATGTGGCATCTAACGACACCCCTGCCGGACGAGCACAGAACCGCCGTGTAGAAATCTACATCACAGCCGACAAGGAAATGATCCGTCAGGCCGAAGCAGGCACTCTCAAATAACATTTATTTATTCTACAATATAATCCCGGACACAGTCGACCCTCGATTGTGCCCGGGATTATATTTTTCAGAAAAATACGATATCCCATAAAAAAATCCGCACACCTGCCGGCAGGAATGCGGATATTTTTTTGTAGAATAAAATTCTTACTTGGCAACGCGACGCTCTTTGATACGAGCCTTCTTGCCGGTGAGAGCGCGAAGGTAGTAAAGCTTTGCGCGACGTACTTTACCGTACTTGTTGATGGTGATAGAATCAATGAACGGAGATTCGATGGGGAAAATACGTTCAACACCGATGTTGTCGCTCATCTTACGTACAGTGAAACGTTTTTTCTTGCCTTCACCGGAGATGCGGATAACTACACCACGGTACTGCTGAATACGTTCCTTGTTACCTTCTTTAATACGATAGGCCACTGTGATTGTGTCGCCGGGGCCGAATTCGGGATGTTCCTTGCCGCTTGCAAATGCTTCTTCGGCAACCTTGATTAAATCCATTGTAAATATTGATATTTAAAATGTTAACATTAGTCGCAACATCCTCGGGCAGCTTCGTCCCGACAGCGGTTACGATATCGGGCGCAAAGTTACTAAATATTCGGCACCTGACCAAACTATTTCGACCCTATTTTTTCAGACTTTTAAAATTCCAAAAATTTTTTACAACCACATCACATACCCCCACCCCTCCATCAACCCAAACACATAATTTACACTCCACGCGCATTCCGCTCCTTCCGCTCCGCAGAAAATCGCAAAAAACACCCGAAATAATTTGCATGAATAAAAAAAACATCATAACTTTGCACCGCAAATCCCGAGGAAAGATGCCGGAGCGGTCGAACGGGACGGTCTCGAAAACCGTTGTACCCTTA
>CAJUKX010000027.1 GCA_910586975.1 uncultured Muribaculaceae bacterium
AAATACATTGACAAGACTCTCAAAGACAAGATAAAATAAATTTTAAACAGTTTCTTAATTATATTTTGTCAATTATTATTGTTATATTTGCAAGTGATAATATTTAATCACTTTATATCGATGAGGAAAGAAACTGCTGAAATATTAACACTATTAGATAGCTTTACACTGTGGACTCCGGAGGATGAGGCGATGAAGATTGCCAATGATTTCCGTAGCCGCAGAGTCGAGAAAGGCATTACACGCGAGGAAATGGCCGAGACATCGGGCGTTCCCCTCGGCAATCTTGCGCGTTTTGAGCAAAAAGGCCTTATATCATTGAAAAATCTTATAGAACTTGCCAAAGCTCTCGGCTATCTGTCGGAAATAAAGAATATTTTTGCAGAACCAAAATTCTCAACGATAGAGGATTTGGAATTAATCCGCAAAAACTCCGGTAAAAAGAAAGCGTATCCCAAATCAAGAAAAAAATGCGACAATGATTAACAAACTTACTGTAAATTATCACGACAAACAAGTAGGAATTCTTTCCCTTAGCCTTGATAACAAGCTATGTATGTTTGAGTATGACCGTTCATGGCTCATAGACGGGTTCAGTATATCTCCACTCGAACTGCCCTTGAAACCGGGGGCATTCGTTGCCAAGCCACAGCCGTTTGCCGGTAACTTCGGTATATTTGAGGACAGCATACCTGATGGGTATGGCCGTTATCTTCTTCATAAGGCATTGGCAAAGGAAGGAATTGATGACAGGGAGCTTTCGTCCATAGACAGGCTGAGTATTGTTGGCGAAAGTGGAATGGGAGCGTTGACTTATAAACCGATTAGAATAATAAGCCGAGAAACTGAGATTTCTGATTTTGATCTCTTGCAAGAGAAAGCGTTGGAAGTACTTAGAGAGCAACAGGATACAGATGCAGAAATGCTGCTTTACAATAGCGGTAACAGTGGTGGTGCACGTCCTAAAGCTATATTTTCTGATGCAGATGGTCACTGGCTTGTAAAATTCAGACATACATACGACCCATATAATATGGGCGAGCAAGAGTACCGGTATAATACAATAGCCAGAGAATGTGGCATTAATGTTCCTGATTTCAAATTGACTAATGGTAAATATTTTACATCCAGGCGATTTGATATTGACAACAGCGGCAAAAGAATCCATGTAGCCACTGCCGGTGGATTGCTTGGAATCTCTCTGAGCGAACCTGTCCTTGATTATTCCAATTTATTGGCGTTGACAGGTTATATCACGCAGAATGTCGAAGACGTGGAGGAAATGTATCGCCGCATGGTTTTCAATTATCTTACAGATAATAAGGATGATCATTGCAAAAACTTCAGTTTTCTTGTGAGAACGGATAATCGTGGCAAATGGGTGTGGAGACTTGCTCCTGCCTACGATTTAACATTATGTGCCGAGGGATATAATGGCGAACATGCCACCTCTGTAAATGGTAAAGGCAATCCGAAACTTGCCGATTTTATTATTGTCGGGAAAAAAATAAAGATGTCGAAAGAGCGTTGCCTTGAAATCATTGAGCAAGTCAAAACCGCTACTGTCGATATAGTAAGGTATGAAATATAAACTCCATGATTTTGTGGAAAAATACAGAAAAATTGAATTTTTTTTGCAAAAGTCTTGCAAGAGAAAAAAAATAGCCATAACTTTGCACTCGCAATCCGGTACCATGGCCGAGTGGTGAGGCAACGGTCTGCAAAACCGTGTACAGCAGTTCGATTCTGCTTGGTACCTCTCAACAGGGCTTTCGGCTATTAGTCGAAAGCCCTAATTATATTCATATAATTCTCATGCCGGTTATAGAAATACACAGTCTCTCAGATGCAGGTGTTGATGTTTACTCAACACTCACTGAGGCGCAGTTACGCAACAGACTCCACCCCGATAAGGGTATATTCATCGCTGAAAGCCCCAAGGTAATCAATGTGGCTTTGTCGGCAGGTTATGAACCGTTGTCGTTATTGTGCGAGCGCAAGCATATCGACGGCGATGCCGCTTCTATAATCTCGGCTTATCCTGATATTCCTGTATATACCGGCAGCCGCGAGCTGCTCACCAGCCTTACGGGTTATGTGCTGACACGCGGAGTGCTGTGTGCCATGCGTCGTCCCAAACCGCGCAGCGTGGAGCAGATATGCGAGGGCGCACACCGTGTGGCCGTAATAGACGGTGTGGTTGATACCACCAATATCGGTGCCATATTCCGTTCGGCCGCCGCTTTGGGTATAGATGCCGTGCTGCTTACTCCCACATCGTGCGATCCGCTCAACCGCCGTTCGGTGCGTGTGTCGATGGGCACGGTATTCCTTGTGCCATGGACCTGGCTTGATGCACCGGTACAGAGCCTTAACGCTCTCGGTTTCAAGACTGCCGCAATGGCACTGCGCGACGACTCGGTGAGCATTGACGATGACACTCTGGGGCGTGAGCCTCGGCTAGCCATAGTACTGGGTACGGAGGGCGACGGCCTTGCCGACCATGTGATAGACAATGCCGACTACACGGTGAGGATACCCATGGCTCACGGCGTGGATTCGCTCAACGTGGCGGCAGCATCGGCTGTCGCATTCTGGCAACTGCGCTACAGGCAATAATCCTGAAGCCTTTCTTTTTGACGGGATATTGATAAAAAAAGGTGTTTTTTTCGAATAGTTGGTGATTTTTTCCACGACGTTTGCAGAAAATTGTCGGGCATACTACTTTTGCACTCCTCAAACAAACTATTTATGCCCCTCGCGGGTTTTAATTTAGTAGCGCCAAGGGGCCATGGGCTCCGAGCGCTGCCTTAATTGATTCAACTATTTAGAAAAACCTGATATAATACATCCATTATGAGGCTCAGCTCCTTCTTATCAATATTGTTGCTGTCGACTACTGCTGCCATGGCACAGAATGCGGGCACTGTATCGCTTGATTCATGCCGACAGATGGCATTGCGTTCCAACAAACAGCTCATGATGAGCCGCAGTGCCATACAGAAAGCCAAATACCAGAAAGATGAGGCTTTTGCCGCTTATCTGCCCGCCATTGATTTTACCGGCGGTTATACTTATAATCAACGCGAACTGTCGATATTCGATTCTGACCAGCTCTTGCCCACCAAGAGCTTCGACATGAAAACGGGTAAATATGAGTTTAATCTGGTGACCAATCCCGAGACCGGCATGCCTATAAAGGGACCGAACGGGCAGTATGTGCCTTCTACCGTGGCTCTTATACCTAAGGAAGCCATGACTTACGACATTCACAATGTGTTTTTCGGTGCCGTCACCCTTACCCAGCCTATATACATGGGCGGCAAGATTGTGGCGATGAACAAAATCACGCGCGATGCCGAGACTCTGGCCAAGAGGATGCACGATAATGAAGTTGAGAATGTGATATATGCCGTTGATGCGGCTTACTGGCAGGTGGTGTCGCTCAAAGCCAAATACGACCTTGCCCAAAGCTATGTCAACCTGCTCGATTCGCTCGACCGCGATATTCATCTTATGTTTGACCAGGGAGTAGTGACAAAGGCCGATGTGCTGAGCGTTGATGTAAAACTCAATTCGGCTAACGTAGATCTCACCAAGGTAGAGAACGGCCTTGTGCTCAGCCGCATGGCTCTTGCCCAGGTGTGCGGACTGCCCGTAAATACGGTTTTCACACTTCAGGATGAAGGTAAGGAGGAGGTAACACTCAATGCCGAAGTGTCCAAAGAATATAATATGGAAGACATATATGCCCGCCGTCCCGACCTTGAAGCTCTGCGCCAGGGTGTTAAGATTGCCGGCCACAAAAAACAGCTCGCATTATCGTCGATGCTGCCCAATGTAGCCTTGGTAGGTGCCTACAGCTTTTCAAATCCCAATATGTACGACGGATTCAAGAAGAACTTCAAGGGTGCATTCTCTATAGGTGCTATGGTGACTATACCTATATGGCACTGGGGCGGAAATTACAATAAATATCGCGCGGCCAAGGTTGACGAGACCGTGATGGAACTACAGCTTGCCGATGCCAAGACTATGGTAGACCTGCAGGTACAGCAGGCATCGTTCAAGACCACCGAGGCTTATAAAACTTACAAGACCGCCGAGTCAAACCTAACATCGGCCAACGAAAACCTGCGTTGTGCCAACCTTGCCTTCCGCGAAGGAATGGCCACTGCCAACAATGTGCTTGAAGCACAGACCGCATGGCTCAAAGCCCATTCAGAAGAAATCGACGCAATGATCGACGTAAGACTTTGCGATGTTTACCTCTCCAAATGCCTTGGCACACTCTATTAAATAAATCATGCACAAAAAATTAAGCGTTATGTCTACAGATAATACATCCCGTCAGGCTGAACAGCGGGCCTCAAAGTCGCTGATGATCACTATGGGCATAGTGGTGCTCGTGGTTGGAGTGATTGCAATTATCGGATTCCTGTTTCTGAACCATCCCGATGAACTGGTTGAAGGACAGGTTGAAGGTACAACCGTACGTGTGTCGGGCAAGCTTCCCGGTCGAGTGTTGGAATTCTATGTTGAAGAAGGCGACTCTGTAAAAGAGGGCGACACCATCGTTCACATCCATTCGGCTATGGCTGAGGCCCAACTCACCCAGGCCGAAGCCCTGCAGGAAGTGGCCAAAGCTCAGAACCGCAAGGTGGATGCCGGTACACGCACACAGATTATTCAGGCAGCATCTGACATGGTAGCTCAGGCCAATGCCGCCGTGACAATTGCCAAAAAGACATACGACCGCATGGAAAACCTCTTTAAAGAAGGTGTTATCTCAGAGCAGAAGCGCGATGAGGCCAAGGCTGCATACGATGGAGCTGTGGCTGCCAAGGCTACTGCCGAAAGCAACCTCTCGCTTGCCCGCGCCGGTGCGCAGCAGGAAGACAAGCAGTCGACAGCCGCTCTGGTAAGTGCTGCCGGCGGTGGTGTGGCTCAGGTGAAGGCTGTGCTCGACGACAGCTATCTCACAGCTCCATGCGACGGTACTGTTGACCAGATTTATCCCGAGGTAGGCGAACTCGTGTCGCTTGGCTCTCCCATTGCAAGCATATTGAAAAAAGACGACCGCTTCATTGTTTTCAATGTTCGCGAAGAACTTCTCAACGACCTGCCCATGGGTAAGGAAATTGAAGTGATGGTTCCCGCCCTTGACAAGAAAAACATCAAGGCCAAGGTTTACTACGTGCGCGACATGGGTACCTACGCCATGTGGCGTTCTACCAAGAGCAACGGCTCATGGGATTCGCGTACATTCCAGATAAAGGCTCGTCCGGTAGAGAAAGTGGAAAATCTGCGCCCGGGTATGTCGATTGTGTATAACCGCTAATACATAGACCGCTATGGCAAAAATAGGCTTAAAAGACTCGCTCAAGAGGGGTATCGCAACCCTTGGCAGCCGCAAGATGTACCTTTTCGGTATGATTGTGGTACCGCTTATGGTGTGCGCACTCTTCGCAGGGATGCTCGAGCCGGGATTGCCGCTTAAGGTTCCTACTGCCATTGTCGACCTCGACCAATCGACGCTCTCGCGCGAGATGGCACGAAATCTTAATTCCACCGAACTGATAGACCTCACCGAAAGGCTTGAGAGCTACGATGCCGCCATGCGCTCGGTGCGCGAGGGTCGCACATTCGGATTTTTTGTAATCCCCGTCAATTTTGAAAAAGATGTGGTGGCGGGCCGCAAGCCTACTGTGGATTTCTACGACAACCTCACATATTTCATTCCCGGTACTCTGGCGTTCAAGGGCTTCAAGACCGTTGCGGTAGGCACTGCCGCAGGAGTGGCCAAAACAAAACTTGAAATGTCGGGGCTGGGTGATGTGGCCGGTGCCGGTATGCTTCAGCCTGTGTCGGTACAAGATCAGACTATAGGTAATCCGTGGATGAACTATTCCATCTATCTGTCGCCATCGTTCTGCTTCGGTGCCATTGCCCTTATGATATTCCTTATGACCACATTCTCTATCACTATGGAGATTAAGAACGGCACATCGACCGAGTGGTTGTCGACGGCACGCGGCAGCATAGGTGTGGCACTGCTGGGCAAACTTATCCCCCAGTGGGTGGTATGGAGCGTTGTGGGGCAGTTCATACTGTCGGTATTCTACTGCTATCTGCATTTTCCGTGCGCACATTTGGGCGTTATATGCCTGGCTATGGAGCTGTTTGTCACTGCAAGCATGGCCATGGGAGTCATATTTGCTTCGGTTGTACCTAATCCGCGTCTTGCCATGACCCTGTCGGCGCTGATAGGTATACTCTCGTTCTCGTTCCTCGGATTTTCGTTCCCGGTACAGAATATGTATGGAGCCATATCAATATTCAGCTATCTGATACCAACCCGCTATATGTTCCTCACATACATATTCTCGGGGCTTAACGGCTTTCCCATTTATTACTCACGCATCTATCTGGCTGCACTGATTGTGTTCCCGCTGCTTTCGATGCTCCTGATCGGCAGGCTCAAGAAAGCATGTCTCAAGCCGGTATATGTACCCTAAGAGCTTGTTTAAAAACAAATGTGAACGACAGGGTCTCATATTTTGGAGCGGATTAAACGCTGCGTTGAAGGAGTGTACTTGACGTACACGACTGAAACAAAGCGTATAAGACGCCCAAAAGATGAGATGCAAAAGTAACTTTCACATAAAGCTCTTGCATTGATAAAATATAAAATAAAAATAAACATGTTTATGCAAATGTTGAAATTACAAGGCCGCACGGCCATTAGTTGGCGCTTATGCCGCTTGTCTTCGGTCGTTTGCGGCAAGCAAACTCCCTCTTCCTCACGACATAATCGCTCAACTACTGACCGCCCTGTCGTTAACATTTGTTGTTAAACAAGCTCTAAACAAGCTCTAAACTCTAATTATGAAAGATAACACACCTTCAGCAACACCTCGCCGTCGCGGTCCGCTGGGCTGGTTCGACGCCATGGGACGTGTATTCGCCCGCGAGTTCCGTCTTGTGTTCAGCGATGTGGGAATAATGTTGTTCTTCATAGTGCTGCCTTTGGCCTATCCGGTGACCTACACCCTGATATACAATCCCGAAATTGTTACCGAAATGCCTATTGCGGTCGTGGACAACTGCCGTACTCCGCTCTCGCGTGAACTTGTACGCACCGTTGATGCATCGCCCTCGGTGTCGGTGTACACCTATTGCTCAGATATGGCCGAGGCCAAGGACCTTTTCGGTAAGAATGAGGTGTTTGCCATTATGGAAATACCGCGCGACTACGAGAAAAAGATTCGAACCGGCGTTCAGGCCACTGTGCCCATGTACTACGAGATGAGTCTGCTGCTGCGCTACCGTGCCTTTGTATCGGCTATGGCCGACGTTCAGCTCAAACTCGCCTCGGATATCACACAGACCCGTATCGAAACCATGGGTATGGAATCGTTGACAGGCGGTGGCGATGCCATGCCCCTTACCTCGCACAATTCATTCCTCGGCGACCACGGTCAGGGATTCGCATCGTTCATCATGCCGGGCGTGCTCATACTCATCCTGCAACAAAGTATGGTGCTCGGTATATGTATGCTGAGGGGTAACTCCAACGAGCGTCGCCGCCGCAACGGCGGTATCGACCCGCTTGCGGTAGATGCTCCGGCCGGTGCCCGAATTTGGGGCAAGGCTCTGTGCTACTTTGTCATATACATTCCCATGACGCTTTATGTGGTAAAGTGTGTGCCCGAGATGTTCAGCCTGCCGCACAATGGTGCAACCATTGACTATATGCTGTTTTTGGTACCGTTACTGCTGGCCTCGGCCATGTTCGGCCAGTTGTTCAGCAATCTGTGTACCGAGCGCGAGAGCTGTTTCATCATAGTGGTGTTCACCTCTATCATATTCCTGTTCCTGTCGGGACTTACCTGGCCCCGATACGCCATGAGTAAATTCTGGTTGTGGCTTGCCGACCTCGTTCCGGCTACATGGGGAGTTGAAGGCTTTGTAAGAATCAATTCAAACGGAGCCACATTGGGCGAGACTTCAAAGCCATACCTTATGCTATGGTTACTCGTTATAGTGTACTTCACTGTAGCATGGGGTGTAAAGGTGTATGTTAACCACAGAATGAAATCCAAGTCTGTTCCGGCTACCGCCGAATGATTTAAGACACAACTAATACGATAATCTGTCGGCTAAGATCTGTCGGTTACAAAAACTTTTCAGCAAATTATTGCGTTAATATTTTGTGGAGATGAGATTTATCGCTATCTTTGCATACAGAAAGGGTAGTTTCCCCTTGAAAGAAATACTTCGCTTGCGCGAGCAACGATTTTATGGATCGGCAGTAGCCGGTTGGAAAGAGCAGTCGAAAGACCGCTCTTTTTTTGGTTAGTGAGGTATCACTTTCTGACCGAGTAATACACCATTGTCGGAAAATATGTTGTGTTTTACAGAGTCATAGGATCTATTGGGTCTTTCCGGATGAAGAAAATGTGTGGTAATTGGATATGCTATCAGGTCCGCTATTTGTAAGCCAATTATATTGTCACTCTTAAAGTTGAAGCCAAACCCTCCAATGCGCGAACGCAAACGCTCGGCTGTTACCCATTTAGTACCTCTGTTGCGAAGACCGTTATAATAGTTTAACAACTTACTGTCCTCTTTCTTGCCTCTGCGCTCAACCACTATTGATATTTCGGCATTTGTTTCCTTGTTGTCAACACAGAATATGCTTCTTTCTATCAAGTATGACAAAGATAGCCCATATACATCATCTTCTTCGCCTCGAATACAAAATTTACTGAGTTGTTCTTTGAGGATAGTACAACTTACTATAACGTAAGCGTCGTGTTGGCTAAGGATGCGTTCGATGCCTTCAAAAAACTTAATCCTAAGCGTTTCATCCTTCAAACACAGGAAAGCGCCACGCCATTTACGTATCTCTACTGAATGGATGACAATGTCAGCAGCTCCAAAGATTTCAGTTTTCAAATTCTCAAACGCTTTGTTGAGGGCGTTGAGATTCTTGCGTGAGACAAGAATCCCACACAATGTGAATATCGGGAACGACGGGTCGTATTTATCCAAATTGTGATCCCCGCATTCGTCGATGAATAGATAATATTTCGATTTACTTTGTCTCTCCATTGCTAAATGAAATGCAAAGTTAATATAAATACCATAGCAACGAATAGGCTTATTCCAGATATTTTTCGTATTTTGTATTTTTTGTTGTAACTTTGCACCAGCAAGATTCAGTAAAATAATTTAAGAAATATGTCTAATCAAAACTATCGACGACTTACAGCAGAAGAAATCAAGACCCTCGAATCGCGCGGATGCGTCTGCGCTGACTGGTCAGGCGTAATGGTTGCCCCGGGATTCAAGTGTTCATCCATTGATAACGTGGAATTTTCGGGAGAGGTGCGTATAGGAGTGCTTGATGGCACCTTCGAGCGCCCCGGAGGCTTGCTGCGCCGCTCGCATGTATCGCATGTGACACTCCACAACGTTACTATTGGTAACGGTGTGTATATACGCCATGTCGCCAATTACATAGCCAATTATGATATTGCCGACGGTGCGTATATAGAGAATGTCGACTGCCTGGTGTGCAGCCTTGATTCAACCTTCGGTATAGGTACAGAAGTATCGGTGCTCAATGAGACCGGAGGCCGCGAGGTGCCCGTCTACGAACGTCTTTCAGCCCAAACCGCATACCTCATAGCCTTGTATCGCCATGAGCGCGAGACAGTTGCAAAGCTCATAGAAATGATAAGAGCCCACGCCGCAGGCTTCCGTGGCCGTCGCGCAAGGGTAGGGAAGAATGCCGAAATCACAAACTGTGGTACTATCAACGATGTGAATATCGGAGATTATTCGCGTATAAAGGGTGCTACACGCCTTAAGGACGGCACAACGGTGTCGTCTGAGTCTGATCCTGTGTTCATAGGCCGCGATGTAATAGCCGAGGGCTTTGTTTTGGCCTCGGGCAGCCGGGTTGACGACGGTGCTGTGGTGCGCCATTGTTTTGTGGGGCAGGCCACCAACCTGTCGCATCTGTTCTCGGCTCACGACTCGCTGTTCTTTGCCAACTGCAACTGCGAGAATGGCGAGGCTGCCGCAATATTCGGTGGTCCCTACACCGTCACCATGCACAAGTCGAGCCTGCTCATCGCCGGTATATTCTCGTTCCTCAACGCCGGTTCCGGCTCAAACCAGAGCAACCACATGTACAAGCTCGGCCCCATACATCAGGGAGTTGTGGAACGAGGTTCAAAGACCACGAGCGATTCGTACATCCTGTGGCCGGCACGTATAGGAGCATTCTCGCTGGTGATGGGCCGACATGTAAATCATTCCGACACCTCGCGTCTGCCCTTCTCATATCTTATCGAAAATCATTCGGGCTCGTACCTGGTGCCGGGTGTCAACCTGCGCAGTGTAGGAACCATACGCGATGCACAGAAGTGGCCACGTCGCGATAAACGCAAGGACAGTGACAAGCTCGATTGTATAAACTTCAATCTGCTCAGCCCATATACAGTGGGTAAAATGGTGAGCGGACGCCAGCTGCTCAACGACCTTGAACGCACCGCCGGCGCCACAGCCGAGCGGTTTGCCTTTCAGGCCATGACCATCGAGGCCCGTGCGTTGCGCAAAGGCCGCCGTTATTACAGCATGGCCATTGACAAATTCATGGGAAATTCGGTTATACACCGGCTTGGCAACACCAAGCTCACCTCAGATTCGCAGATATTGCAGGCCCTCTCGCCACTGCATCCGGCCGGACGCGGAGAGTGGGTTGACGTTTGTGGCATGTTTGCTCCCAAGTCAGAAATCGACCGTCTGTGTCGCGAAATTGCCGATGGTACTCTCGACACTCTCGATGCCATCGAAGCGCGCTGGCACAAACTGCACGAAGATTACTACGACATGGAATGGACCTGGGTGTATGAATATCTGCCCGAATGGTTCGGCAAACCCATTGAAGAGCTTACCATACAGGACCTGCGGGCTATAGTTACACGCTGGCACGACAGTGTGAAGATGCTCGACAATATGCTGTATGACGATGCCCGTAAGGAATATTCGCTGCAATCGCGCACCGGTTTCGGAATTGACGACCCTGAAAGTTCGGCTCAGGGCGACTTTGTGAATGTACGCGGTGCCTTTGAGGACGATCCCTTTGTAAAGATGGTTCTCGACCATATCAATATCAAGGGTGAACTTGCTTCAAGGACACTTGATAATTTAGGAGGCAATTGAAATGAAGTTTTTAGCCAAGGTAAAACAAAACATACACAGGCACAATCTCTTGCGCCAGCAGGGTAAGGTAATTGTAGCGGTGAGCGGAGGAGCCGATTCGGTGGCTCTGCTGGCTGCCCTTACCGACCTTGGCTATGACTGCGTGGCCGCTCATTGCAACTTTCATCTGCGCGGTGCCGAATCAATGCGCGACATGCGTCATGTGGAGGACATCACCGCTCAGATTGGAGTTGATCTGTATATAAAGGATTTTGATGTGGATGCCCGGCGCAAAGAGACCGGCGAGTCGCTCGAAATGGCTTGCCGGGAATTGCGCTACAACTGGTTTATGGAGCTGCTCGACCGCGATTTCGCGCAGGCCATAGCCGTGGGGCATCATAAGGAAGACCAGGCCGAGACTTTTTTCCTGAACCTGATGCGCGGCTCGGGTGTGGCAGGATTGTCGGGAATGCGCTACCGCAATGGCCTGGTAGTGCGTCCGCTGCTCGATACCTCTCGGGCCGAAATTGAAGAATATCTGCGCGAGAAAGGCCTTGATTGGATTGTTGATTCGAGCAACGCCTCCGACGATTTTGCACGCAACCGATTGCGCAACCATGTGCTGCCCATGCTTGAGGAACTGTTTCCGGGAGCCGTTGATTCCGTGTTGAAATCAATGGAGATATTGCGCGAGAACAATGACGTGTACTCCCTTGCCGTGAGCAATGGTATCAAGCCGTATGTGGATGAGAAAAACGATGAGGCAGACCTCGCCGCATTGCTTGATAACGAGGGCTTTGCCGCCGCATACCTGTTTGAATACCTGCGCAAAGAGGGATTCAACCGCAGTATGACCAACTCGATGCTCGAATGTTCACAGCGCAGCGGAGGAACGTTTACAAGCCCCTCGGGCATAATACGCGATGTAGATCACGGCAAACTGCGCGCACCGCGTACCAAGCGGGCCGGTGGTCTTGATATCACCGAGGTAAATATTTCACGCGATATTTTCGAGCCGCTGCGCATTGAGGTAAGTCACCATGACGTGAGCGAATTCCGTCCCGAACGCGATGCCAACATAGCCTATATTGATGAAAAGGTTCTCGAAGAGAATCACCGTTGGGCCGTGAGACACTGGCGGCGCGGCGACCGCATGATTCCGTATGGCATGAAGGATAGTAAACTGCTCAGCGACATTTTTGCAGATGCGCATCTGAGCACATCGTCAAAGCAAGCCTTGTGGCTGCTGACATGCGATGATGAGATAGTATGGGTGGCAGGACTGCGCGCATCAGCCATGTTCTCCATAGGCCCCGGCACCAAGCGTTTCATCAAACTTAAGTATTTGGGATAATTTGGCACTCAAAACGCAGAAAATGAATAATTTTTTGTTTAACTTTGTGTGTTGAATCAATTGCTTACTTATCATGAAAAATTTCAAACGTATAGGGCTGTTGATGGCAGCGGCTTCAACCGTCGCAGCAGTCAACGCCGCCAATCCTATTGTGGCTACAGATGCCTACAGCTGGCACGGCGACACAATAAGCCAGGGCGAATACATGGCTTTTTCGCCTGATGGTACAGAGCTGATATCAACTTATTCAGCACAACCCGGTTATTTCATGCCGATCAACAAACATTGGAAACTGTCTAAGGACATTTCGCCATATCCACAGCTCATCACCCCCAACAAGCTTCATACCGCCATATACAATCTCGGCCTTGAAGAAATGATAAATGCAGTGGAACCGGATACCACCCTGCGCACAGGCAAGGAGTGGGCCGGAGTTTGGACACGCGACGTTTCGTACTCGATTCTGCTGTCGATGGCCTATCTGCAGCCCGAGGCTTCAAGGATTTCGCTGATGCGCAAGGTTACGCCTACAGGCCGCATCATTCAGGACACCGGCAGCGGTGGAGCATGGCCTATAAGCTCCGACCGCATGATCTGGGCTCTCGCGGCATACGAGGTGTATAAGGTCACAGGCGACAAGGAGTGGCTCGAATACATATATCCCATCATTGCCAACTCTATGAGCGATGATGAGAAGATTACGGCATCGGCCGACGGACTAGTCAAAGGCGAGACTTCATTCATTGACTGGCGCGAGCAAAGCTATCCCAAGTGGATGCAGACCGCCGATATTTATAATTCAGAAGCTCTCGGCACCTCTATAGTTCACGCACAGACATACCGCGTATTGTCGGAAATAGCATCGGACCTCGGCAAGAAAAAAGAGGCAACAATGTATGAAGCCAAGGCTAATGCAATTGCAGAAGCCGTAAACAACCGCTTGTGGCTCGACGACAAGGGCTATTATGCCATGTATAATTACGGTCGCAACTTCCCTATAGTCAATCCGCGAGCCGAAACCCTTGGCGAATCGCTTGCCATACTCTATGACGTGGCTCCCGAAGACCGCGCCCGCAGCATCACCGAGAATAATCCCACAACGCCCTACGGCGTGGGCATTTTCTTCCCGCAGATTGCCGATATGCCGCCCTACCACAACAATTCATTATGGCCTTGGGTAGCCTCATATTGGGCTCTTGCCAATGCCAAGGTGGGCAATGAGCAGGGATTGCTCGAAGCCATAGGTTCGGTGTATCGTCCGGCGGCGCTGTTCACTACAAACAAAGAAAACTTCGTGCTCGACAATGGCGACATTGCCACAGAACTCAACTCGTCGAACATGCTGTGGTGTCTGGCCGGAAACCTTGCCATAACCCAACGCATACTGTTTGGTATAACATTCGAAAAAGACGGGTTGGCATTCCACCCCGTAGTACCCAAGGCCCTTGGACAGACTCGCTCGCTTAATAATTTCACCTATCGCAATGCCAAGCTCAATATCACCGTAAAGGGTTATGGCAACAAGATAAGGGAATTTACACTGAACGGCAAGCCTCACGGACCCTTTGTACCCGCCAACATAAAGGGCGAGAACAACATCGTTATCACCATGGCCGACAATGACTTCACCCCCATGCAGGTGGCTCATACCGCCAACAAAAAAGCACCGCTTACGCCAATAGCACGCCTGTCGCACTCGCCCGAACTTGCCGCTGAAGGCGCGCCGGTCAACAACCTGCTCGAATGGCAGCCGATAGAGTACATTGGCAAATATATAGTACTGCGCGACGGACAGCCTGTGGCCGAGACACGAAACACATCTTTCGAAGCCGTGGTGCCCGGCGAATATCAGGTGATAGGCGTCAGCACCGACGGCGTGCAATCTTTCGCATCAGAGCCGCTAAACAACTTCGCCACCACTGTTATTGAAATGCCCGGAGAGTCAACGGCATTGAAGTCGGCCGAGGTAAGCTATCAGCCCGCCGAGGGTATCAACGGCTACCATGGCCTCGGTTTTGTAGAAGTTGACCACTCTACGGCACCGATAAATATCAAACTGCCTGTAGCAGAAGAAGGCACTTACTCAATCTCGTTGGTTTACGCCAACGGTAACGGTCCGGTGAACACCGAGAACAAATGTGCCATTCGCACACTCACCGTCGACGGCAATAAAGCCGGCACCATAGTGATGCCTCACCGCGGGGTAGGAAACTGGAGCGACTGGGGACGCACCAACAATGTAGTGGTACCCCTCTCAGCCGGAAATCATGAGATAGGAATAGCATTCTTCCCCGAAGACGAAAATATGAACCTCAATACCAACCATGCGATCATTGACCGTGTGATTGTTCAAAAAATAAAGTGATATGAACAGAATACTTGCCTCAATCGCAGCCGTAGCCCTGGGGCTATGTGCATTTGCCCAGTCTCAGTTGTCGACAACCGAAAAAGCCAATCCCAACGATGACACGTTCATCGACATGGCCGTATCGGCCGGCAAACAGGCAAAGGCCGCCGGCGAAAAGCCGTGCGGAACCGTAGTAATACTCAACGGAGCATGGAAGGCCACAGGCACACCCTCGGCCACTGCTACCGCCGAGGAAAACGCAATAAGCAAGAGCCGCCTGAAATCGCTGAAAGGCGCACGGGTTTACACTGTATTCGAGCCGACTACCCGAGCCTTGGTAGCCTTGACCAAAGCCGGTGCCGATGCAGTGTACTATGCCGTTACCTCCGACGATGCGGTAGAGGCAGGTATATACAAGCAGGAGGAATACATACCGAGCGACTCGGCAACAATTCCGGCTATATGGGTTGACTACATTCCCGCCCTTGACCTTATGAGTAAATAAGATATAGTCTATAAGACAAAAAGCCCGCAACCATGCTGAGATGAAAGCAGTTGCGGGCTTTTTATGTACCCCGAAGGAGAATCGAACTCCTATCTAAAGTTTAGGAAACTTCTATTCTATCCGTTGAACTATCGGGGCGATGATGCAAAGTTACGACATTTTCCTCATTTTGCAAAATGTGTAATTAGCTTTTCTTATGTTTCTGATAGGCAGCAGCGAGTTTGCGGTGATAGCCGCGGGCGGCATAGCTCGGGCCATTGTATCCGCGGGCAAATGCGCTCCAGTTTTTCGATTTGAGGGCCGGGAGCAGACCTGCACGGGTTATGAATTCAGCGAAAAGCTCGAGCTGGTCACGCTCTGATCGCGACATCAGGCGGTAAAATTCCTGAGGCGACTTGGTGCCGCACTGGCGCCAGTTGAATCCTCCTATCTGGAACATACCCCAGAACGTGCCTTCTATGGCCGAGACAGAGTCAATGCTCATGGCCTGGTCGAGTCGAGCCTGAACAGCGGCTTGCTGCGATCCGTATTTTGAGATATTAGGGCGTGAGAATATGGCAGGACGACTTTTGGTATACTTCGACAGGTTGACCTTGTGGCGGGCGGCCATTTTGCGGTACACACTCAGATCGAAGTTGATCAACGGCTTGTTTGTGTCCCAGAATCCCTGGTGCGAGCGTCCGGCCTCGATATCCACAACAGCTTTTACCGCGGCGACTTCAACACCCAGCTGCGCGGCCACTTCCTGAAAATCCTTTTCGGTAAGTGGGCCGTAGTTTACCGAGTCGGGTTCTTGAAAACGCAGACGTACGGTATCTTCTCCGATGACAAAATACTGCCGGTCGGGATCAATGTATCTGATAGAGTCGGGCGGTGTCAGGATAAACTGAGGCTCAGCTTGCGATTTGCTTGATGTACAGGCTATGAATATGAGGAGAGGAAGAAACAGTATCCCCGTTCGGGTAAAATGCATATTATGTTTTATTGGTTAGACAATCCTATAAGTAAGCATAAGGACAGGCTTTTGCCATGTCCTTATGCTGATAGGGAATAATTTTAAGCCTTGAGGTCGGCTACTTTTTCGAGAGTACGGGTGAGCTGTCCCCAGAAGCGTTCAACTGCGGGGATGTGCATGCGCTCGTTGGGCGAGTGTACGTCCTTGAGTGTGGGACCGAACGAAACCATGTCGAGATGAGGCAGTTTTTCTTTGAACAGACCACATTCGAGTCCGGCGTGGATGGCCTTGATAGCGGGTTTCACGCCGTAGAGTTCTTCGTATGCGTCGCTGGCAAGGTGCATGATTGTAGAGTTGAGGTTGGGCTTCCATCCGGGGTATCCGTCGCCGTGGCTTACCTTGGCGCCTGCAAGTTCAAAGAGATCTTCCACCTGGTGGGCGATGTCCCATTTGCGGCTTTCAACCGATGAACGCTGCGAGGTTGTTACCAGGATGGTGTTATCGGGCTGCATCTTTACAGAAGCGAGGTTGGTTGAGGTTTCAACGAGGCCTTCGATGTCGCGGCTCATTGATACAACTCCGTGAGGAGCGCAGTAGAGAGCACCAATCAGGTGATGTGCTGTGGTGGTGTCGATGCAGAAGTCTGGACGTTCAACCGATTCGATATGCAGTTCGAGAGTGGGTTCGATACCTTCGTATTCGCCCTTGATGTCGGCTACATAGTTGTTGAAAGCCACTACTATATCTTCTTTCTTTGAGGTATGCACGCCGAATACTGCGTGTGCAGCGCGGGGAATGGCATTGCGCAGGTTACCGCCTGAGATTTCTACCAGCGAGAGCTCGTGTTTCTTTGTCATGAGCCACAGGAAGCGGGCAAGAAGCTTGTTGGCGTTGGCACGGCCAAGATGAATATCGCCGCCCGAGTGTCCGCCCAGACCCTTTTCGATGTCTAACTTGAAGTAGTGGAAATCGGTGGGAGCCATAGAGCGTTCGTAGTGGAATGTGCAGGTGGTGTCAACACCGCCGGCGCAACCTACGAAAAGCTCGGCATCGTCTTCAGAGTCGAGGTTGAGCAGCATCTGTCCGCTGATCATGCCGTCGCCCAGGTTGTTTGCACCGGTAAGGCCGGTTTCTTCATCAACGGTGAACAGGCATTCGATGGGGCCGTGAACGAGGTCTTTGTCAACGAGCACAGCCAGAGCGGCGGCCATACCTATGCCGTTGTCGGCGCCGAGAGTGGTGCCGTTGGCGCGGAGCCATTCGCCGTCTACGATAGTTTCGATGGCTTGGTTCTCGAAGTCGAAGTCCTTATTGTTTGATTCGCACACCATGTCCATGTGTGCTTGAAGAATTACGGTGGGAGCGCCTTCTTTGCCGGCTGTGGCGGGCTTGGTCATCACGACATTGCCTACAGCATCGGTCTTGGCAAAAATTCCGTGTTCAGCTGCGAAATCGAGGAGGAACTTGCGGATTTTTTCTTCTTTTTTAGAAGGACGGGGCACCTGTGTAATCTGGTCGAAAATACCAAAAATGAGTGCCGGTTTGAGGTCTTTGATTGTCATAGTATCAATTGGTTTTATGGTCGATTGTGCTGTGAAAACGGCGCATATCAACGTATATATAACGCTTTAATGTTAAAATTGTTTATTTTCGACCCCTAAGTTACAAAATAAATTCGATAAAATGCAAAAAAATCGGCCAAGCTTTCTTATATTTGCATTGTAAAAATCAGTAAGCCTCATGAAATTGATAATTTTGGCTGTAATACTGCTGTTTTTGGCAGTTGTGATGCTTGGCATAAAGGTGCTGTTTGTGAAGGGGGCAAAATTCCCTTCGGGCCATATCAGCGATTCAGAGGCAATGCGTAGCCGCGGTATTGGCTGCGCTGCTCATTCTAATAAAGAAAGAAATATAAATATTAATAATTTAAGGAGAAATCCAGAAATTAACTCATGAAAAAACTTACCCTCGCCGTTGGAGTTTTGCTCGCCGTAGCCGGCGCAAGCTGCTCTGGTTCGGATAAAGCCCCTGTGAAGGCTGCTGTAACAAGCGACTCTACCACATCTACCTGCAACATTCGTTATATTGATATTGATTCTGTGCTGTCGGCTTACACTCTGGCACAGGAACTCGCTGCCGAGCAGCAGAAGGAAATGCTGGCCTTTGAAAGCGCTGCACGTCAGAAAGATACAGACCTCAACCGTCAGGCTACAGCTATCGAAAACAAGGCTCGCAGCAACGGATACCTCACCGAAGAATCTTACAAGGCTGATGTAAACAACCTGCAGCAGCGCCAGACCGAGGCTAACAATTGGGCCAACAACCACCAGAACCGTCTCGCACGTCTTGTGGCTGAGCAGAACCAGCGCCTTAACGATTCGCTCCAGAGCTTCCTCAAGTCTTACAACAAGGTTTACAACTACGATGCAATCCTTGATAAGAAAGTAGGCTTCTTCAAACCCGAGCTCGACATCACCGCCGAAGTCATCGAAGGTCTCAACTCGCGCTACACTCCCGCCAAGAAAGAAGAAGAAAAGAAATAATACGCACGACGGTTAACCGTCAATTGCTAAAATACCATGACAACCACAACCGGCGTCGCTTGATTGACGGCTGATGTGGTTGTCAATTTTTTTAGAGTGTGTTTGAATTTAACTCGTATTAAGCTTGAGAGTCAATTACGAGAGATTTTTTCAGCGTGAAGAAGGAGCGTAGCGAGCTACGTGACTGATGAACGGTGGAAAAAGCACCGTAATTGGCCTCAAAATTAATGCGAAACATATCCTTATAATTTTCAATTCCTCAATATAATCATTTTTTGTGTGTTAAATCCAAACACACTCTTAGGAACTATGAAAGCTGTACAATTCGTTAAAGACTGGGCGCTGATAATAGCAATCCTTACCGGAGTACTGGGCTATTTCGCCTATGTAAACATACCCTTTTTGAATCCAACACATGCGTTTGTCAACACGGCTGTCAATATACTGCAACCGCTGCTTATCTTCTGCATGTTGTTCATGACCTTTTGCCGCATCAATCCCACCCACCTGCGCCTCAGTCCGTGGCACGGTTGGTTGCTGCTCATACAGGGCGGATTGTTTGTAGCCCTCGGCCTTGTGCTTGTTATTTGGCCTTCGTTTGCGGCGAGGATAGAGGTGGAGGGCGCCATGCTGTGCCTGCTTTGTCCCACCGCCACGGCTGCGGCTGTGATAACCAAGAAACTTGGTGGCAAGGTGGCCGCCATAACTTCATATACCATACTTGTCAATCTGCTTGTAGCCGTTTTGGTTCCCGCTATGGCTCCGTTGGTTCATCCCAATGCCGAGCTTGGATTTCTGTCATCCTCAGCCATTATCCTGGCCAAGGTATTTCCGTTGCTTCTGTTGCCGCTGATAGCTGCGCTGCTCATACGTTATATGTCGCCCAAACTGCATTTTTTCTTCAGCCATTATTCCGGCATTTCATTTTATCTGTGGGCGGTTGCCTTGACCCTTGCCATAGCGGTGACCACACGCAGCATCGTTCACAGCGATGTGCCGGTGTCAACTCTGTGGTGGCTTGTGGTAATATCGCTGGTGTGTTGCATATTCCAGTTTTGGCTCGGCCGCAAGATAGGCGAACATTACGGAGATAAAGTAACTGCCGGCCAGGCATTAGGACAGAAAAATACCGTGATGGCAATATGGATGGGCTACACATTCTTCAGCCCCGTAACCTCAATGGTAGGCGGATTCTACAGTATCTGGCACAA
Source organism: uncultured Muribaculaceae bacterium (assembly GCA_910586975.1). Classification (GTDB taxonomy): domain Bacteria; phylum Bacteroidota; class Bacteroidia; order Bacteroidales; family Muribaculaceae; genus CAG-873. Next base: position 20,133 of record CAJUKX010000027.1, read on the forward strand.
TGTATTCAACTCATATCAGCTCTACCAACACAAACGTCTTGAAAAGAAAAGCTGATTACTGATAATACAATATAAAAAATACCCGTGCAATCATTGACTGCACGGGTGTTTTTATTATCTATATAATCGTTAAAGATTATTTGCCTGCGAGTTTGTCGCGGAGAGCGGCAAGAGCTTCGAGGTCGCCGAGAGTTGTCTTCTCGATAGCGGGAGCAGCAACGGGAGCTTCTTCAGCCTTGCGGGGAGCACGCTTGTTGCTCTTGCGTTCGGTAGCTGCGGCAGCCTTTTCAGCGCGAACTTCGTCTTCGAATGTGCGGCTGTGAGAAAGGATGATGCGCTTGGCGTCCTTGTTGAATTCGATAACCTTGAAGTTGAGCTTTTCGTCAACCTTGGCGGTTGTGCCGTCTTCCTTGGTGAGGTGCTTGGGAGTAGCGAAGCCTTCAACACCGTATGGGAGAGCAACAACAGCGCCCTTTTCGAGCATTTCGATGATAGTACCTTCGTGGATTGAACCAACGGTGAAGATGGTTTCAAATACATCCCAGGGGTTTTCTTCGAGCTGCTTGTGGCCGAGGCTCAGACGACGGTTGTCCTTGTCGATAGCGAGAACTTCAACTTCGATGTCGTTGCCAACCTGAGTGAATTCGCTGGGGTGCTTGATCTTCTTGGTCCAAGAAAGGTCAGAGATGTGGATGAGACCGTCAACGCCTTCTTCGATTTCAACGAATACGCCGAAGTTGGTGAAGTTGCGTACGCGGGCTGTGTGACGTGAACCAACGGGGTACTTTTCTTCGATATTTTCCCAAGGATCGTTCTTGAGCTGCTTGATACCGAGGCTCATCTTGCGGTCTTCGCGGTCGAGGGTGAGGATAACGGCTTCTACTTCGTCGCCTACCTTCATGAAGTCCTGAGCTGAGCGGAGGTGCTGGCTCCAAGACATTTCGCTTACGTGGATGAGACCTTCTACGCCGGGAGCGATTTCGAGGAATGCGCCGTAGTCAGCCATAACGACAACTTTACCCTTAACGTGGTCGCCAACCTTGAGGTTGGGATCGAGGGCATCCCATGGATGGGGCTGGAGCTGCTTGAGACCGAGAGCGATGCGCTTCTTTTCGTCGTCGAAGTCGAGGATAACAACGTTGAGTTTCTGATCGAGTTCAACAACTTCGCTGGGCTTGGTAACGCGGCCCCAAGAGAGGTCGGTGATGTGGATAAGACCGTCAACACCACCGAGGTCGATGAATACACCGTAAGAAGTGATGTTCTTGACAGTACCTTCGAGAACCTGACCCTTTTCGAGCTTGGCGATGATTTCGCGCTTCTGCTGTTCGAGTTCGGCTTCGATGAGGGCCTTGTGAGAAATAACAACGTTCTTGAATTCTTCGTTGATCTTGACAACTTTGAATTCCATTGTCTTGCCTACATAAACATCGTAGTCGCGGATGGGCTTAACATCAATCTGCGAACCGGGGAGGAACGCTTCGATGCCGAATACATCCACAATCATGCCGCCTTTGGTGCGGCACTTGATGAAGCCTTTGATGATTTCATCGTTGGCGAGGGCTGCGTTGATGCGATCCCATGAGCGGGCTGCGCGAGCTTTCTTGTGCGACAAAATCAGCTGGCCTTTTTTGTCTTCCTGGTTTTCGATGAACACTTCTACCACGTCGCCGATCTTGATGTCGGGGTTGTAGCGGAATTCGCTCATCGGGATGATGCCATCGCTCTTATAACCGATGTTAACCACAGCTTCGCGCTTGTTGAGTGCGATGATGGTACCTTCGATTACGTCTTTGTCCTTAACTGTGTTAAGCGATTCATCATAAGTGCGGGTGAGCTCTTCGCGAGATTTTTCACCTGCGGTTTCGCCGTTTTCGTAGGCTTCCCAATCGAAGTCTGCGATGGCGGTTTTGGTTTCTTCTGCCATTTAAAAAGTTAATAAATAATGTTAATTAATCGCGGCGCGACACACTCGCTGCCGCACATCTGTGGCTGCGCCACAAAATGCGCTGCAAAGTTACAACATTTTTGGTTGATTTGCAAGTGCTTTGCGTCGGAATGACAGATGAAATCCGCTGAATTTTAATGCAATTATTGCAACATCGGTGCTATGCGGGCCAGGGTGGAGATAAATGTGTCGACCTCTTCGGTTGTATTGTACACCGCAAACGATGCGCGTACGGTGCCTTCTATACCCAGCGACTGCATCAGCGGCTGGGCGCAGTGGTGGCCGGTGCGCACGGCTATTCCCATCTTGTCGAGCAGCATGCCGGTGTCGTAGTGGTGGGCGTGGCCTATGAGAAATGATATCACCGCGCATTTGCCGGGAGCCGTACCATAGATTTTCAGACCGGGGATTTCGAGCAGGCGCGGGGTGGCGTATTCGAGCAGCGAGTGCTCGTGGGCGGCGATGTTTTCTATGCCTGTGCGATCCATGTACTCTACGGCCGAGGTGAATGCGGCTGCGTCGACGTAGTCGGGGGTGCCGGCCTCGAATTTATAGGGCAGGTCGGCCCATGTGGTGCCCGAGAAGCTCACGTGGCCTATCATCTCACCGCCGCCCTGATACGGCGGCATCTTCTCCAACAGTTCGCGGCGGCCATAGAGTATACCTATGCCGGTGGGGCCGTACATCTTGTGTGATGAGAAAGCATAGAAGTCGCATCCCAATTGTTGAACATCTACTTTGATGTGAGGAACGCCTTGCGCTCCGTCAACGCATATCACACAGCCGTGCTCGTGGGCGATTCGCGACATCTCGGCAATTGGATTCACGGTACCGAGCACGTTTGAGGCGTGACATACCGATACCAGCTTGGTGCGCCGAGTGAACAGCGATCGGTACACATCAAGGTCGAGCGAACCGTCGGGAGTGATTGGCACTACCTTGATTTTTATGCGTTTGCGCTGTTGCAGCAATTGCCAGGGAACAATGTTGGAGTGGTGCTCCATCACGGTGAGTATAATCTCGTCATCGTCCTGAAGCAAACGGCCATAACTTGATGCTACCAGATTGATAGCCTCGGTGGTGCCGCGGGTGAATATAATCTCGTCGGTAGAGGGGGCGTTGATGAAACGGCAGGCGGTGATGCGGCCAAGTTCCATAGCATCGGTGGCCTCCTGCGACAGGCAATGCACTCCCCTGTGTACGTTGGCCTTATGGTTGAAGTAAGCCTTCTCGATAGCCTCCACCACGCATCGCGGAGTCTGCGATGTGGCGGCGTTATCGAGATATATGAGCTTGCGGCCATAAACCTCGCGCTCAAGTATTGGAAAGTCTTTGCGTATGGAGTCTATATTCATTTTAGTTCTTATTTTTCTAAGAGTGTGTTTGGATTTAACTCGTATTAAGCTTGAGTGTCAATTACGAGAGATTTTTTCAGCGTGAAGAGGGAGCGTAGCGAGCTACGTGACTGATGAACGGTGAAAAAAGCACCGGAATTGGCCTCAAGATTAATGCGAAACATATACTTAGAATCTTCAATTCTATAATATAGTAAATATTTGTGTGTTAAATTCAAACACACTCTAATGCCGCGCAGCTTTGGCAAGTTGATTCGCTGCCACGCAGGCGCTTGTCGACAAGGCAGCGCAGGCGTTCGCGCAGGGCTTCGTGGTCTATGCCTTCGAGTACATCGTTCATGAAGGCATTTATCAGCATCATGCGAGCCTCGGGTTCGGGAATACCGCGCGAGCGCATGTAGAACAATGCTTTCTCATCGAGCTGACCGGTGGCCGAGCCGTGAGCGGCTTTCACTTCATCACAGTAGATGATGAGCTGTGGCTGGCTGTGCATGCGTGCGTTTTCAGATGCCAGCAGGTTGCGGTTTGACTGATGGGCGTTGGTGAATGTGGCACCTTCGGCCACGGTAACCTTGCCTTCAAACGCACCTTGCGATGAATCAAACAAGGCATATTTGAACAGCTGCTCGCTGGTGCAGTGCGGGTGATCGTGAGTCAGGAATACTGCGTTGTCTATAATCTGGGCACCTCCGCCTATCACCATGCCGCCAAGACGGGTGGTGCTCTGTTCGCCGCGGTATACGGGCAGATATTCGTTGCGGGTCATGCCGCCGTTGAGAAACAGTGATACAAGGTTGAGGTTTGAACCGTGGTGCTGAGCTACAGCTGTTACCGATGCACGGCGTGTGCGTGGGGTAGACTCTTCGAGGTCGTACAATTCGAGCGATGCGTTGCGGCCGGTCTCGGCTTCTATTACCCTGCAGTTGAGGTAATCGAAGTCGTTGACGCGCGGATGATCGCACAGCAATACAGATGCCTTGGCATCGTCTTCCACTACAATCTTTATGCGGCGTGCCGCCATCATGGGGGAGGATGCGTTGAAGATAGACAGTACCTGTACGGGCTTTTCGAGCCTTACACCTTTGGCTACGCGTATGAATACGCCGTCCTGGACGAAGAGGTCGTTGAGCGCAACTACCGGATTGCTTACCGGTGCTATGCTGTCTTTGAACAGTTCGGGATAAATGGCCGCAGCTTTGGCGAGCGACATTACCTCTACGCCGTCGGGCAGGTTGTTTTCGAGGCCCGGAAGTGCCACAAAAGCATCGTTCACCATCAATACCGACATGCGGCTCACGTTGGGTACGTCGCATGTGAAGGCTTTCTGTGCATCGGCGGGGAATTGAACGCGCGATATGTTCAGGCCATAGTCGGGCGCAAACATGTCGTTGAGCGAAATCATCTCAAAGCCCTCGTCGCCCTTTTCGGGCAGCTTTTTCAGTTGCTTCAGAGCCTCCAGTGCAGCCGGGCGACGGGCGTTCAATGCCTCGGGTGCATTGGCGTCGATTGTAGCCTGTTGGCTTTCAAACAGCTCTATATATTGATTTAAAGCATTCATTACGGGCTTATGTTATTGGTTGTCAACCTGTTCTTTAATCCAGTCGTATCCTTTTTCTTCAAGCTCAAGGGCGAGTTCCGGGCCGCCTGAGTGTACAATGCGACCTTTATAGAGGATATGGACGAAGTCGGGTTTGATATAGTCGAGCAGGCGCTGGTAGTGGGTTATCACGATGGTGGCGTTGCGGTCGGTCTTGAGCTTGTTAACACCCGATGCCACAATGCGCAGGGCGTCAATGTCAAGGCCCGAGTCGGTTTCGTCGAGAATCGACAGGCGGGGTTCGAGCACGGCCATCTGGAATATTTCATTTCTTTTTTTCTCACCGCCCGAGAAGCCTTCATTCACCGAGCGCGAGGCCAGTTTGTTGTCGAGTTCGACTATGGCGCGTTTCTGGCGCATCAGTTTCAGGAAGTCGCCGGCGCTCAGGGGCTGTTCGTCAAAGTACTTGCGCTTGGCATTTATGGCCGCACGCATGAAGTTGACCATTGATACCCCCGGAATTTCAACCGGATATTGGAAAGACAGGAACAGACCCTCGTGGCTGCGATCTTCGGGTGAGAGCGAGAGCAGGTCAAGGCCGTGGAAGTCGGCCGAACCGCGGGTGACGGTATAGTGAGGATTTCCGGCCAATACGCCCGAAAGTGTACTTTTGCCCGAGCCGTTGGGGCCCATTATGGCATGCACCTCACCGGGGCGTATGGTGAGGTTGATGCCGCGTAATATTTCTTTTCCTTCGATGCCCGCGTGGAGGTCGTCGACTTTAAGCAGTATTTCGTCCATTTTTCAGGTTTGTTTTTTACGATTTTATCCGACTGAATTTTCAAGAGTTATCTGAAGCAGTTTCTGAGCTTCTACGGCAAACTCCATAGGCAGCTTGTTCATTACCTCCTTGGCATAGCCGTTTACAATAAGTCCTACGGCCTCTTCGGTGGGGATGCCTCGCTGGTTGCAATAGAAGAGCTGGTCTTCAGAGATTTTGGAAGTTGTGGCCTCGTGCTCTACAATAGCACTTTCGTTCTTTATGTCTATGTAGGGGAATGTGTGGGCGCCACATGTAGACGACAGCAGCAGAGAGTCGCACTGAGTGTAGTTGCGTGCACCCTCGGCCTGAGGAGCCACCTTCACAAGTCCGCGGTATGCGTTCTGGCTGTGTCCGGCCGAGATACCTTTAGATACAATGGTAGAGCGGGTATCGCGTCCTATGTGTATCATTTTTGTACCGGTGTCGGCCTGCTGGCGGTTGTTGGTCACGGCTACGGAGTAGAATTCGCCTACAGAGTTGTTGCCCTTGAGCACGCACGAGGGGTACTTCCAGGTGATGGCCGAGCCGGTCTCAACCTGTGTCCACGACAGCTTGGAGAAGTCGCCGCGGCATAGTCCGCGCTTGGTAACGAAGTTGTACACACCGCCGCGGCCCTCGGCATCGCCGGCATACCAGTTCTGTACGGTCGAATACTTAACTTCGGCCCTGTCTTCAACGATAATCTCTACAATGGCCGCGTGCAGCTGGTTCTCGTCGCGCATTGGGGCGGTGCAGCCTTCGAGGTAGCTCACGTAAGCGTCGTCGTCGGCCACTATGAGTGTACGCTCAAACTGTCCGGTGCCCGAGGCATTGATTCTGAAGTAGGTAGACAGCTCCATGGGGCAGCGGACGCCCTTGGGAATGTATACGAACGAGCCATCTGAGAACACTGCCGAATTGAGGGCTGCGAAGAAGTTGTCGCGGTAGCTGACCACCGAGCCGAGATATTTCTTCACAAGGTCGGGATAATCCTTTACGGCTTCAGAAATCGAGCAGAAGATTATACCGAGTTTCGCAAGCTTCTCTTTATGTGTGGTTTTGACAGAAACAGAGTCCATAACGGCGTCAACGGCCATGCCCGACAGCTGTTTCTGTTCCTCCAGGGGTATTCCGAGCCTGTTGAATGTATCAAGCAGCTGGGGGTCAACCTCGTCAAGGCTTTTGGGGCCTTCTTTCTTGCGGGGTTCGGCATAATAGCTTATTGCCTGAAAGTCTATTTCAGGAATGTCGAGATGCGCCCAGCGGGGCATGGTCAGGGTCTGCCAGTATCTGAAAGCCTGCAGGCGGAATTCGAGCATCCACTCGGGTTCGCCTTTGCGCTTCGAAATCAGACGCACCACATCCTCATTGAGGCCGGCCTCAATGATATCTGTATCTATGTCGGAGACAAATCCGTATTTATATTCGCCTGAGGTGGCATTACGCAGAGTCTTGTCGTTTTCCGACTCTTCGTCGTTGTTGCTGCTGCAAGGCGTTTCGTTATTCTCAATCATCGTCAGTTGTTTTAGTCTTAACGTTTTTGGAGTCTTTGTTGTTGTGGTCTTGCACTAATTCAGACAGATATCCCAACGTAGCGGGTGCAAAGCTGACCATAGCTTCGCGCCAGGGCTTGTCGGGTTGGTGCAAGTCTTCGTCGTCGCCCGATACGAGCAGAACGAAATTAATTGCAAGACTCAGCACGAGCGCCCATTGTGCAATCTTGAACAAAGCTCCGGCCAGACGGTCTATAATGCCGAGGTGAACGGTATGTATCACCTTGCGGACCATGCGCACCACCAGCCATGTGAGGAAGTAAGCGCCGATAAAAGCCAGCCCGTAGCCGCACACGGTGTCGAATGCGCCCGGAGCCTCGGAACCTGAAAAAACATCAGCTATTCCCCGGCCGAACAGGCGGGCGGCTATGATGCCCGCTATTATGCCGAGAAGCTGGCCGGCTTGGCTCACGATTCCTTTGTTGAAACCGATTACGCCGCCTATTACCACTATTACGAGTATGATGATGTCTATGGCCATTTTAAGTTGTATATTATTATATTTGCAAAATTACTAAAAATGGTTGTCATGGCAAAAAAATTAACCGGGATTCCGCCGTTGACGAAATCCCGGTTAATATTATTTATGACTGATCAAGAATTACTTGTCGAGGTGAGGACCTGCGGCAACGAGAGCCTTACCGGCTTCGTTGTTTTCGTATTTCTTGAAGTTCTTGATGAAGCGAGCTGCGAGGTCTTCGGCCTTAACAGTCCATTCTTCGGGGTTAGCATAGGTATCGCGGGGATCGAGGATCTTGGGATCTACGCCGGGAAGTTCGGTAGGAATCTGGAAGTCGAAGATGGGGAGTTCCTTGGTGGGAGCGCTGAGGATAGCACCGTCGAGGATAGCGTCGATGATACCACGGGTGTCGCGGATAGAGATACGCTTGCCAGTGCCGTTCCAACCGGTGTTTACGAGGTAAGCCTTGGCACCGCTCATCTGCATGCGCTTAACGAGTTCTTCAGCGTACTTGGTGGGGTGGAGTTCAAGGAATGCCTGGCCGAAGCAAGCCGAGAAGGTGGGAGTGGGTTCGGTGATACCGCGTTCAGTACCGGCGAGCTTGGCGGTGAAGCCGCTCAGGAAGTAGTACTTGGTCTGCTCGGGAGTAAGGATAGATACGGGAGGAAGAACACCGAATGCGTCGGCGCTGAGGAAGATAACGTTCTTGGCAGCGGGACCGTGGCTGATGGGCTTAACGATGTTTTCGATGAAGTCGATAGGATAGCTTACGCGGGTGTTTTCGGTAACGCTCTTGTCGGCGAAGTCAATTTTGCCTTCAGCGTCAACGGTAACGTTTTCGAGGAGGGCGTTGCGACGGATAGCGTTGTAGATGTCGGGTTCGCTTTCCTTATCGAGGTTGATAACCTTGGCGTAGCAACCGCCTTCGAAGTTGAACACACCGTTGTCGTCCCAGCCGTGTTCGTCGTCACCGATGAGCAGACGTTTGGGATCGGTAGAAAGGGTGGTCTTACCTGTGCCTGAGAGACCGAAGAAGATGGCGGTGTTTTCGCCGTTCTTGTCGGTGTTGGCAGAGCAGTGCATTGAAGCGATGCCCTTGAGGGGGAGGAAGTAGTTCATCATAGAGAACATACCCTTCTTCATTTCACCGCCGTACCATGTGTTGATGATAACCTGTTCGCGTGAGGTGATGTTGAATACAACGGCAGTTTCAGAGTTGAGGCCGAGTTCCTTGTAGTTGGTGAGTTTGGCCTTTGAAGCGTTGTAAACGATAAAGTCGGGGGTGAAGTCCTTGAGTTCTTCAGCGTTGGGGCGGATGAACATGTTCTTCACGAAGTGAGCCTGCCAAGCAACTTCCATGATGAAGCGCACAGCCATGCGGGTGTCCTTGTTGGCACCGCAGAAGCCGTCTACAACATAAAGTTTCTTGCCTGAGAGTTCTTCGATAGCGAGCTCTTTGCAAGCCTTCCAAGCTTCCTGGCTTGCGGGCTTGTTGTCGTTCTTATATTCTTCAGTTGTCCACCATACGGTATCCTTTGACTTGTCATCGAGAACGATGAATTTGTCTTTAGGAGAACGGCCGGTGTAAACGCCGGTCATAACGTCAACAGCGCCGAGTTCGGTAACAGCACCCTTTTCAAAGCCTTCGAGGGTGGGGAGGGTTTCCTGCTCGAAGAGTTCTTCGTATGTGGGGTTGTAAACCACTTCTTTGACGTCCTTGATGCCGTAGGAAGCGAGGTCAGCCTTGATGCCGGCCAGACGCTCTTTCTTAACTTCTTCTAAATTCATGATGTGTAGAAAAAATTTATGAGTAAATGATATAATTTGCTGAAATATTGAATTTCTAAATCATTAACCTAACGTTTGTGTCAGTTAAAAGTTATCTATGTTTTAAATCAACTGCAAAGTTATAACTTTTTTTAGTGTTTAGAAAATAAAATAAGGAAAAATTTCCTTAATCTAAATCTTAAAAAATCTTTTCGGGGCTAAATACCCCCGCATTTACCATATTGTTGACCATAATGTATGTTTTTTCGCTAAAAAAGTTACAACGTGTTAAAAGCGTTCACAGAAAAATTTATAACTTTGCACTTTAAAATTAAGTAACTCTTTAAAATTAGCTTATATAAGATTATGCAGGATTTTTGAGGAGATTTCAAATTAGAAAGAAGGAGTTTAGCGAGCTAAACGACTGATTGAAAATTGAAATATACCAAAAAGACACATTAGATGATATAAGTCCGAAGGGTTACTGATAAAATTTAAATTCTAACTAATTTTAAAAGAGTTACTTATACAATATGGCCGAAATCAAAGAAACCGAGACCAACGAACCCCGCGGGCTCAATTTCGTAGAGCAAGAAGTGTATTCCGACCTGCAGGCCGGAAAGAATGGCGGACGCCTGAACACCCGCTTCCCTCCGGAGCCTAACGGTTATCTGCATATAGGTCACGCCAAGGCTATCTGCATGGACTTTGGAGTGGCTGAGAAATTCGGTGGTACATGCAACCTCCGTTTTGACGATACCAATCCCGTGAAAGAAGACGTTGAATACGTCGACTCTATTCGCGAAGACATCCACTGGTTGGGATTTGACTGGGGCGACCGTGAATATTATGCCTCAGACTATTTCCCGAAACTGTTTGATCTGGCTTGCCGTCTGATTAAAGAAGGCAAAGCATACGTTGACGATCAGTCCTCAGAAGAGATTGCCGCTCAGAAGGGTACACCTACCGAACCCGGTACTGAAAGCCCCTTCCGCAACCGTACTCCCGAGGAAAATCTCGACCTGTTCATGCGTATGAATGCCGGTGAGTTTGAGGAAGGTTCGCGCGTGTTGCGTGCCAAAATCGACATGGCTTCGAGCAACATGCACTTCCGCGATCCCATCATGTACCGCATCATCAAGCATCCTCACCATCGCACAGGCACTACATGGAAGGTTTATCCCATGTACGATTTCGCCCATGGTCAGAGCGACTACTTCGAGGGCGTGACTCACTCTATCTGCACACTCGAATTCGTACCTCACCGTCCGCTCTACGACTACTTTGTAGACGAGCTGGCTGATGAAACATACCGTCCGCGTCAGATTGAGTTCAACCGACTCAACATCACCTACACCGTTATGAGCAAGCGTAAACTTCTCGCGCTGGTCAAGGAAGGTCTTGTAGCCGGTTGGGACGATCCCCGTATGCCCACCATCTGTGGTATGCGTCGACTGGGCTACACCCCCAAGAGCATACGCAAGTTTATCGACACCATCGGTTATACCAAGTACGAGGCTCTCAACTCGGTAAGCCTTCTCGAGCATGCCGTGCGCGAAGACCTCAACGCCATTGCCACCCGTGTGATGGGTGTTATCAACCCCGTGAAGGTGGTAATTACCAATTATCCCGAAGATAAGGTTGAGACCGTGTGCATGGAGAATAATCCCGAGCAGGAAGGCAGCGGCACTCACGAAATGCCCTTCTCGCGCGAGCTTTACATCGAACGCGAAGACTTCATGGAAAATCCGCCCAAGAAGTTCTTCCGTCTGGCTCCCGGCTCGGAGGTGCGCCTCAAGGGTGCATATATCATCAAGTGTGAGGACGTGGTGAAGGATGCCGACGGCAACATCACCGAGCTCCACTGCACCTACGACCCCGACACCCTCAGCGGTATGCCCGGTGCCAACCGCAAGGTGAAGGGCACACTCCACTGGGTATCGGCTGCCCATGCAGTTGACGCCGAGGCCCGCTTGTATGACCGTCTCTTCGACGTGGAAAATCCTGCGGCCGAGCCCGACCGCGATTTCCGCGACATGCTCAACCCCAACTCACTGGAGGTCCGCAAGATCAAGGTTGAACCCTTTGTGGCTCAGAATGCTGCCAAGGGAGCCAAGTTCCAGTTCCAGCGTATAGGCTATTTTACTCCCGACTACGACTCGACTCCCGAACATCTGGTATTCAACCGCACCATAGGTCTGCGCGATACCTGGGAAAAGGAACAGAAGAAGAAATAACGTTCAGCTATTTATGAAATAGGGGTCGGGCAGCCCTTACAAGGATTGCCCGACCCTGATTATATAATTTTATTAAATGATGGAATCAGACGACAACGGCCGCGATGACCTTGTAGAACGCTTCAGAGCCGACTTGAGCCGCCCGGTAGGCGAACGCTTTTACTCGGAAGATGAGTTGATAACAATATTTGACCTTGCCGGCGACTCCTATGATGACTATATCCGGTCAGAGGTGCTGCTTCTGGGCATGCGCCTGTATCCTGAAAGCGATGAGCTGATGGCCCGTCGCGCTATTTTTTATCGCGATACCGACCCCAATTCATTTCAGAGTTTCCTCAAAGACAGCTCGTTTGAGGATCATTCGATGCTGTTTGATATAATGCGACTTTCAAATTTGGGCAAAGGAAATGAAGAAGCTCTCGAGCAGGTGGAGCGTTTCATTGAAAATCATCCGCGGCTTGAGGAGGATGAATACGTCATACAGTTTGTGCAGGCTCTTCATGGCATAGGTCTTGACAGATGGATTGTAGATAATCTTGAAGACCTTAAGTCAAGAGTATCGTATCTGCCTACACTGCTGTATGAGATTGCCATTCTGTCTGATGAATCCAAGGAGTTCTCTGAAATAGCCGTCAAGGTACTTGAAGAGCTTACAGAGCTTGAACCTTATACCTCTGAATACTGGACCCTGCTGTCGCTGGTGTATTCGCGCCAAAATCGTGATGAAGACGCACTGAATGCAGTGGAATATGCCTTGGCCATAGACCCTGATAACATAGAGGCTCTTAAGGCCAAGCTGCGTACACTTGCCAATAAGCCCGACAGTCCGGAAATAGATACATTGCTGCAGCGTATAGGTGAGGCCGACCCCGACGATGCCGACTTTGCTTACATTCGCCTGACTCGTGCCGAGGAATTGAATGATATTGATCTCATTCATCGTTTGCTCGAATCGTTTACTCCTGCGGTAATGTCTTCGCGACCCATTTTTGTAAAAGCTATACAATACGGATACGAAGGCTTGGAGCAGTGGGCCGAATATCTTTATGAAAACGGTATTACCGACATAAGCGACTGGAACGAGCTGGCCGATTATGCATTCTCATGCGATAATATCGAAGCTTTGTCAGCTCTGATTAAGGTGTATGAGAAAAAGTCGGGCACCGCGCTCGATCATTCATTCATTGACCTGAGGATGCTCTTCCGCATGCACAAGTATGATGTGGCATTGGCCCTGTTTACCGATAATGAGGTGACGGGTGCCATACGCAGTCCCGAGAATCTGATGGAATGTTACGCTATTTATGTGATGTCGTTGCTGCGCACCGGCTATCTCAAAGAAGCTGCCGAAGCCTGCGATGCCATGCTGGGCATGATTGCCAATGAGCCAATGTTGCCGGGTTCGAAAATCGAGAAGCTGGGTATGCAGAAGTTCCTTGAAGACATAAAAAAACGCTTGAAATCGGTACGGAAAACCGATTGGATGAAATACGACCCTATAGGTCTTGACAGAAAATAAGTATACAAAAAACCGGTGGACAATTTCTGTGATGTCCACCGGTTTTTATATGTTTCGTTTACTTCTTCAGATCTTCGGCTGTAAACTCGAGGGTATACAGATATTCATCATCAACCGAATAGTATTCGTAATGGAAGGTAAACCCTTGCTCCAACAGTTTTTTCTCTCTTGGCTGGGTGTTCAGAAAACCGGCTGCGCTTTCTTTAGCCAATTTTATCTTTTCTTCGCTTGGTTTCTGCACTTCAGGCATAGTATATTTATACTTGTACTTTATGGTGTTGGTGTCATCATCGAAGTCCACATCTGTGATAACCAGACCATATCCGGCCGGTACGGGAACTTGCTTTTTGGCCATGGCAAGTTCAGCCTTTACTTCGTCTATGGCTTCCTTGGGAGGAGTGGGGGTGTTTCCGTTGCCTGAGCATGCCGACAGCAGCAAAAGGATGGCTGCGATAAAAGAGAAGAGAGAGATAGATGTGTACTTCATAAGGTATGAATGATTTAGATTATTACTGCCGCGAAGTTACGAAAATATCTGAAGATTACAACATTTAGACTTACCATTTGAAGGGATTTGTCTGTTTTTCGTGGCTTATGGTAGTGGCCTCGCCATGTCCGGGCAGTACCAGAGTGTCGTCGGGAAGCGCGTTGAGCAGCTTGTTGTTGACACTTTCAACCAACTGCGAGTGGTTTCCTCCGGGGTGGTCGGTGCGGCCTATGGTGCCTTTGAACAGTGTATCGCCCGAGATCAAGAACTTGCCATCGGGGCTGTACAGGCATATACCGCCCTGAGTGTGGCCCGGGGTGTGTATCACCTGCAGTTTTTCCTTGCCTATTTCTATGGTATCGCCCTCGGCCAGAGGTGCGTCAATCATAACATTGGCATGCTCGCCGCGTATGCCGAACATGCGGGCTTGGGCTGCTATGTTGTCGCCAAGGGTAGCATCGTTGATGTGTGCTGCAACGGGTACACCGTATTTGTCTTTCACATAATTTGCGCCGAAACAGTGGTCGATGTGCAGATGGGTGTTTACTATTTCTTTTATCTTGATATGGTTTTCAGAGATAAAGTCGTCAAAACGTTTGATTTCGGCAGGCGATGCCATGCCGGGGTCTACAACTATGGCTTCGAGTGTAGCTTCATCTATCACAAGATAGGTGCATTCACCAAAGTCGTTGAATATGAATTGTTTGATTCTAAGCATAGTTATATTTATTTTGAAAAAGGAACATACACGAGTTTCTTGGTATCGAAGAAAGGCTCGTTGATGAACTCCTCTACATTAAATTCTATCACAGGAAGGCGCACCCCGGTCGATTCAGCCGACAGGTCTCCGCCTTTAAGGCATATCAGTCCGTTGGAATATGTATTGCCTTCGGGAGATGCCTGAGCTATATTGTGCGATATGAGCTTAACGAGTTTGTCGAGAGGCATGACGGCGCGGCTAACCACGTAGTCGTACTTCTGATGGCACTCGCCTACATCGCCGTGCTGGAAGGTGACATTCTCAAGACCGATTTTTTCGGCTATATCAGCCGCAACCTTCAGCTTCTTGGCTATACGGTCGATAAGATGGAAGCGGCATTGCGGATACATCACCGCCAAGGGTATGCCGGGGAAGCCGCCGCCGGTACCGAGATCCATGAAGCTTGTGCCGGGTGTGAGCTCTTTCAGGAAAGAAGCTATTACCAACGAATGCAGGATATGGTTGGGATACAGATTGTCGATATCCTTGCGCGAGATAACATTGATGTTTGCATTCCACTCAGGGTATAGCTCGCCCATCATGGCAAATTGCTTCAGCTGTTGTTCCGACAGACCGGGAAAATGTTTTTTTATCAGTTCTATGCCTTCCATACGAGAAATAACACTTTAGAATCAAATTTTTTTGCAAAGATAATCAAATATTGGTAGAAAAGTGTTTTCTTTGTAGTTTAAAACATAACTGACTATGCTTAAAATAGGAAAATATAACACATTGAAAGTATCACGCGAGGTTGATTTCGGATACTATCTTACTACCGACGACGGCCGTGAGATATTGCTCCCCCGCAAGTATATGCCCGAAGACAAGGGCGTTGGCGACGAAATAGAGGTATTTGTATATACCGACTCGGAAGACCGCCTGATAGCCACCACTGAGGTGCCTTATGCCACTGTGGGCGAGTTTGCTTATCTGCAGGTATCGGATGTAAACTCGGCCGGGGCATTCCTTGACTGGGGTATCTCGGGCAAGGATCTGCTGGTGCCGTATTCACAACAGAAATCGCGCATGAAGCAGGGTGGAATCTACCTTGTATACGTTTATCTCGACGATGTGAGCAAGAGGGTTGTGGCCACGGCAAAGATAGAGCATTATGTGGGCAACACTATCCCTGAATACCGCCCGGGGCAGAAAGTGAGCGCGCTCATAGTAGAACATACTCCCATAGGCTATCGTGCCATTGTGGACAACAGCCACTGGGGCATGATTTACGATAATGAAATATTCCAACCGCTTGAGATTGAATCGACTGTAAGCGCTTTCGTTAAATCAGTACGCGAGGACTACAAGATAGACCTTACACTGTCAGACAAGGCTGTGAAGCGCGTAGGCGACCTGAGCGAGCGCATTCTCGAAGCAATTGATGCCGCAGACGGAGAACTGCGCATAACCGATGCTTCAACTCCCGACGAGATACGCGAGGTGTTCCATTGCTCTAAAAAAGACTTCAAAAAAGCCGTGGGACACCTGTACAAGGAGCAGAAAATACTTCTTGGTGAAGGAATTATAACCCGAGCAAAGTGATTGTAAATTAATGGCATATAAATACGAGTGCCCTCGGTTTAAATTTTTTAACAAAAAAAGTAGATGTAAAATTTGGAAGAGCCGACAAAAGTGGCTAACTTTGCATCTACAAAAAGGCGATTTAGTGTAGTGGCCTAGCACGCCACCCTCTCACGGTGGAGACCAGGGTTCGATTCCCTGATTCGCTACACAAAGCAAAAAGAGCTGTCCATGCGGACAGCTCTTTTTGCTTTGTGTACGGTGTCAAGACAGTATGTAACCCTTTTTCTTGGGTCAATGTAAAAACCCGGTTGAAGTGTTAAAAGAGGAAGAGAAATTTCTTTAA
>CAJUKX010000028.1 GCA_910586975.1 uncultured Muribaculaceae bacterium
AGAGCATCTGACTGTTAATCAGAGGGTCGTTGGTTCGAGTCCATCTTGAAGCGCAGCACCGCCTTGCCTTTACAGGCAGGGCGGTTTTTTATTATAGCTTGGGGTCAGACGAGTCGGACGAGTCGGACCTGTCTGACCTGTCCGACTTGTCTGACCTTTCCACTAAAAATCTGTAATTTTTGTATATTTTAATAAATTTGAGTATCTTTGTGAAATTCATAACCTGAGTCGTAAGATTCAATCATTTAACCAGTTATTATATGTTTTACAGATTACTCAATTTAAGAGGTATTCTCATCTGCGGCGCTTTGGCAGTGTGCGGTGCACACGCTTTTGCGGCGCATGTGAGTCCTGAGGGTGCTCTCGACCGGGCTTTGCAGGAAAAATCTGCCATGAAAATCAAGGGCAGTGCACGCTTTGAGCTTAGCTATACCGAATCGGCTCCGGGCCTCGAAACTGTGTATGTGTTCAGCAATACTGCCGGCGAGGGCTTTATCGTGACTCCTGCCGACGATTCATTCCCTGCAGTGCTCGGATATTCTGCAACGCCTATGCCCGAGGATGCCGACATGGCTCCGGCATTCAAGTGGTGGCTGGGCGAATATTCACGCGAGATAGCATGGGCCGTGTCGCAACCCCGGCAGCAGAACCGCATTGCCGAGGGGCTGCCCCTTGAGCCTGTTGACAAGGCTCCGGCCAAGGCCAATCGTGCGCCAATAGCCAATCTGGTCAGCTCGGTGTGGAACCAGTCGGCACCCTTCAACAACGACTGCCCTGTGAGCGGCTCCAAGCGCTCTGTCACCGGTTGCGTGGCCACGGCCATGGCTCAGGTGATATACTCCCACCGGTATCCGGCTCAGGGCCAAGGCTCGCACAGCTATTCATGGAATGGCAGCACGCTGTCGTTTGACTACGGCTCCACCCAATTTGACTGGGCTAACATGATTGACAATTATAACAACGGCTCTACCTCGGCGCAGAAGAATGCCGTATCGCAGCTGATGTATGGCTGCGGCGTATCGGTCAATATGCAGTACTCGCCCTCGGCCAGCGGTGCCTTCGGCCTCGACGTGCCATACGCCCTGAAAACTTATTTCAACTACGACAAGGGTGTGCAGTACCTGCTGCGCGACAACTATACGCTCGAAAATTGGGAAAACATTGTATATGAAGATCTTGCCGCCGGCCGACCCATAATATTCGGCGGTCAGGCCAATGACGGCGGTCACGAGTTTGTATGCGACGGCTACGAAGATGGCAAATATCACTTCAACTGGGGCTGGGGTGGCCTGTGCGACGGCTATTTCCTGCTCACCGCCCTCAATCCCGACGATCAGGGCATAGGTGGATATGAAGGCGGGTATAATTCCGACCAGCACATCGTGTGCCGCATACAGAAACCCACCGCCGGCACCACCCCCTGGTATCCCATCTACGCCATGGGCGGCCTTGACCCCACAGTGAGCGGAGATATGCTGATGATAGCCTTTGACGGCAAAGGTATATACAATTTTTCACCTGAATCGGTTACGGTGCAGATGGGTCTGAGCATAGTGGCCGAGGACGGCACGGTGATTGCTCCGCAGTCAACCAACTCGGTCAACTTCACCGGCGCATCCAACGGTCAGATGAGCGGTTATGGTGGCTTCTATTTCAACGTGCCTACCGGATTGGCCGCCGGAACTTACAAGCTTTACATCACCTTCAAGACCCCCGAAGGCAATTATCAGAACGTGCAGTGCCCCGCCGGTGATAACGACTATCTTGAGATGACAGTTGGTGCCGACGGCTCTGTGTCAATCACCAGAGGACAACCGCAGATTCAGTCGACTATAAAGATTCTGAGTATCACTCCCCAAAGCTCCAAGGTGATCAGCGGAGCACAAAACAAATTCAGAATGACTGCTCAGAATACCAGCTCGGCTGATTATACCGGAATTCTTACCATAAATATATGTAAGAGGGGCACCGATAGCCCTGAGCAGACCATAACGCTTAACTTCAACTCTCCTCTCGGGGCAAATGCCACCATGAACTTCAGTTTCTCAGCAGACATCAATGTTGAAGACGGCGTCTACGACATGATTTGTTATGACAAATACGACAATCAGGTGAGCGACCCCTTGCTGCTGCTTGTAGGCGATGCTTCGATAGATGTTGAAAAAGTGACATTAAGTATACACGATAAAGAACTCAATGTAGGCCAGGAATTCTCCATCACAGCCACCGTATCGCCCGATGATGCCACCGATAAGGAACTCACATGGACTTCATCCGACAAAAGCGTGGCTACCGTGGCAAGCGGCCGTGTGAGGGCCACCGGTATAGGTACGGCATTGATCACAGCCACAGCCGCCTCGGGAGCGGCCGACACTTGCCGTGTTGTGGTAAAACCCGTGCTGCCCGCGTCGGTAGGCCTTAACGCCGTAAACAAAGAGTTGACCGTGGGTGATGAGTTTACCCTCACAGCCACCGTGTCGCCCTCCAACGCCACCGACAAGACTGTGACATGGACAGTCTCCGATCCCGTCGTGGTGTCGGTTGATGCAGGTGTGGTCAAGGCGCTTGCTATAGGCGAGGCTACCGTGACAGCCACCACTGTCAACGGCCTTACCGCCACATGCACCGTCAAGGTAAAGGAAAAAGTAGTGGAAGTCACCGCAATCACTCTTGATGTTACTGAAAGCACTCTGGAAGTGGGAGGGGCGCTCAAAATCAATGCCACTGTAGCTCCGGCCGACGCTACCGACAAAACCCTGACATGGAGCAGTTCCGACGCCGCTGTGGCCCGCGTTGACGGCGGTATTGTATATGCCATAGCTCCCGGCGAGGCCATAATTACCGCCACAGCCGTCAACGGTGTAAAGGCTACATGCAATATTACTGTGATAGAGGCTATTATAGATCCCGTTGAAATCACTCTTGATGTTACTGAAAAGACTCTCACCGAGGGCGATGAGTTCACCCTTACCGCCACGCTCTCACCCGAAGATGTCACCGACAAGACCATCACATGGATAAGCTCGGATATATCGGTTGCCACCGTCAGCGACAGCGGCGTGGTCAAGGCTGTGTCAGCCGGCGAGGCCGTAATCACCGCCCGCACTGTCAACGGCTTGGAAGCTACATGCACCGTTACCGTTGAAGCCCGCATAATCGACCCCACAGGCATAAGTCTCGACACTACTGTCAAGACTCTCACCGAGGGCGATGAATTCATGCTTACTGCAACCGTTGCTCCCGACGATGCCACCGACAAGACCGTGACATGGACCAGCTCCAACACCGATGTGGCCACCGTAGCCGATGGCTTGGTAAGAGCACTTTCAGCCGGTCGTGCCATCATCACGGCCTATACCTCCAACGGTTTCAAGGCCACATGCAATATCACCGTCAAGGCTCCCGATGTGCTCGCCACATCCATCACCCTCGACCGCACCACCATAAGCGGCTATCCGGGCGATGAATTTACCCTCGTGGCCACCGTACTCCCCGCCGATGCCACCGACAAGCGTGTGGAATGGATTTCGTCAGACAACACCATAGCCACCGTCACACAGACCGGACTTGTGACAATCGTGGCCGCCGGCGAATGCACCGTTTCGGCCTGGACCATGGACGGCACATACCTGCACGCCGAATGCACAGTCACAGCCAAGACCTCGTCCATACGCTCTATTATAAGCGATGCCGACGGACAGGCCGACATCTACAACCTCAGCGGCATACTGCTCAAAGCCGATGCCGACGACGAATTTGTAGACAGCCTTGCCCCCGGTATCTACATCGTCCGCATCAACGGCAAGGCATATAAAGCCCTAAAATACTGATCTTTTGGGAGCATTGAGCCTGCGGCTTGCGCTGAATGAAAAATGTAATATGATTTCGGAAATATGACATCCGACTAAGGATGTCTGCAAATACCTTAACCGGGTATGCACGCGCGTAGGAGAAGCCGAAGCGCAGTGCATGCCCGGAAAGCAAGCCCACAACGAAAAGGCATTCGCAGAAAGCCGATTATACAGACAACACGCCTGTATAATCGGCTTCTTACGAATGCCTTAAACTTTATTGTTACATTTACCGGTACTGCGTTTTATAGATCAATCCGGGGGATTACAATCCTATGTACTTCTTGCCGTTTTGGATGTAGATTTGTCCCTTGGCTGGATTTTCTATTCTGCGGCCTGTAATGTCATACTTGGTTCCGTCGGCCTGTGGTGCGTCGACCGTTATATCAATTGCGCCGGAGGTGGGGAAGCTGTCGGTCTCGATGATGTTGGTGAACATGCTCCAACCTGTTGCGTTTCTATAGGCATTGGCAGTGCCGACAGGTACATATAGCGGTACATCTTTCCTTGAATCTCCGAATGCCGTGCTTTGTACCGGCGGAATTGTAGCCTTGCAGTATATACGTTCAAGCTTTGAATTACCGCTAAAGCTGTTATTTCCCATTGAGCAAAGGGTTGACGGCAATACTATCTGTTTCAAATGACATGAAGAAAAGGCTTTGTCTCCTATTTCATATAGTCCTTCTTCAAGATACAAATTCTCAAGGGAGCGAAGCCCACTAAATGCTTCTT
The DNA here is from genome assembly GCA_910586975.1 of uncultured Muribaculaceae bacterium. Lineage (GTDB taxonomy): Bacteria > Bacteroidota > Bacteroidia > Bacteroidales > Muribaculaceae > CAG-873. The sequence continues at coordinate 4,584 of CAJUKX010000028.1, forward strand.
TCCCAATAGTTGTGACAGACCCCGGAATTCCAAGTTCGGTTATTGCCATATCTCCATCGAGGAAATGGTTGGGAATACTTTTCACACCATCAGCGATGTAAACCTTTGTCAATAGGTAACATGAAGCGAATTGACTGTGATCCGGGAATTCACAGTTGCCGGGTATAGCTAAAGTTTTTAGTCTTGTGCTGGAAAAGGCTGCTAAGCCAATAGATTGCAGTGTTTCAGGAAAATGGATTGATGAAACGCCTGTATATCCTGAACCTTGAAAAGCACCAGCCTCTATTCTTTCCACGAATTCCGGTAAAATTACCTCATTTAACGATATACAGTGATTGAAACTCATTGCTTCTATTGTTTTGATACCATTTGGTAATATAAGTGGATCCGTTTTAAGTTTTTCACAATACCAGAAAGCATATCGTCCTATTTTTTTGAGAGAAGAAGGCATGGATATTTCTTCTAAAAGTTTTGCCTCGTAGAATGCGCAATCATCTATTTCTTCAAGGTTATCAGGTAATACAATCTCTTTTAAGCCAATTAAATATAAATATGGACCATTTACTTGTTCTTTTGAGTCATAGAATGCACGATAAGGTAGCTTTTTACCTTCTATGTCGGCATATTGCAGATTAAGATAAGAGACATATCCGTAAAATGTGGATTTCCACATGGTTTTTATATCATCGGCATTTACCGGGCCGCTAACAAACAAAGAATCAACCCTCTCTATATCATCGCCCAAGGCGGCTTCCAACGTTCCGGCTTCACTGAGCGTTATGTGCATGGTCTTTAACTCCACCGAGTCACCACGCGAAGCCCGCGGATGCCTGCGTACCTCCATACGCTGTTCTTCTTTGAGAAAATCAGCAATACCATCCGAAGCCATGGATATCGCTTGTGCGTTTGATGCGAGTGGTAGGGCGCACCAAAGCATAAAGAGGATTAAGAACTTTAGTTTGTGATGTTTCATGGTGGTTTAATTTAAAGGGTTAGTATGATTTTTGTGTTGGTTGTTTATGGGAATAGACTATGAATTTTATTAGACTCAATATGCGGCTATTGTCAAATCTTTAAGATTTTAAGCAAATGCCGTGACAAACTTAAAAAAGATTATTGATTTAAGGTTGGTATTGAAACTTGAATTCTATTCATAGTTGATTTGTTAAGATTTGTAGATTTTGTTAATATTCGCAAAGATAATACATGAAGTAGCCAAATGCAAATATTTTTTAAAGAAAATTTGCAGAAAATTAAAATTTTATTCATTTTAACTGATTTATGATGCTGTTTTTGGGATATTCCTATTATTATGCTTATCGCTACTGCGTTTTATTGCGCAATCCTGAGGATTACGCTCCCACTAAAAAAGAGGTTGCTTCACCGTGAAGCAACCTCTTTTTTAGTGGGAGCGTAATAAGTATGTGATTATTTTACAGTGACTTTTTTTGCGGTGCCGTCGGCATACTTCACGATGTAGATACCTGCGGTGGCAGTGTCGCTTACCTTGCGGCCGGCGAGGTCGTAGATGGCTACAACCTCAGAGTCGGCAGATGTGATGGCGTCGGTTACGCCCTGCGACTGGTTGACGGGTATGCTTACCTGCAGGCCGGGAGCCTTAACTACAACGTTGCCTGATGCAATTACCTCTGTATCGTCGTGCGAGAGTGTAAGCATGCACTGGTCGTAGCGGCCTGTAGCGGTGGCTGTGACACCTGCGGGTGTTTCGATTTCGAGTTTCGAGCCGTCGTAGTAGCTGAAGAGCTGAACGTTGACGGGAGTGCCGTCGGCGGGAATTACAGCGCTTTCAGCATCGCATACGAGCCAGGGGTGTTCGCCGTGCAGACCTATGGCAAATGCACCATACATGTCTTCGCCAAGATCGTTCTGGTAGTAAGCCATGGGATTGGTGGTGAAACGGTAGTTTGTGTTGCCGTTCATGCGGATGCGCTTGGTTACCCAGCCAAGACACAGATAGTCGGGATTGGGATGGTATGATTGCAGGGGTACGAAGTACTCAACCTTATCGCTGTTGAAGCCGGTGAGGTAAACAACGTAGGCGGCCACATCGTCTGAGCTCTTGATGACGGCGGGAGTTTCGAAGTCGAAAGGTACGGTGAGGAATGAGTTGGTACCCTGAGCGCCGGGTTCGCGGATGAAGTCCTTGCCTGCGCACTTGGCGGTGGCTATGGGTGTCATCACATCGGGGTCGAATACGAAGTCAAAACCGAGAGCATAGATGCCGATGGTGAATTCGGCTTCGTCGCTTACAACACCTTTTGCAAACACGTCAACACCGTTTACAACCAGCGGAGCTGTCTGCGAGGGATAGATGAAGTTGAGGATACCGTCGAGCTGAACGTCGTCGCCGGGTTCGGGATCTTCACCGTTGAGGGTGTAGTCGAGCCAGTACTTGTTGGTGTTGGCGTTATGACCGAAGATAGGCAAAGTAGCGTCACCATATTTTTCAACGTCCTCAACGGCAATTGACAGTCCTTGGGCGTTGAAGTTGAAGGGCAGGAGCGACATTTCGAGGGTTTCGCCGGTATTGAACACGAAATCGGGTCTGCCACCGGCCTGGAAGAATGTGTAGGCCGATGTTGCCGAAGCGGGCGATGCCATGGGAGCGGTGGCGTTGAGAACAGGCGGATAGAAGAGGTTGTTGCGCTTGGTATTCTCTGACTTGTAGTCGGGAATATATGTGAGGGTAAGCTCATCGCCTGAATCGCTTTCAGTCCAGTCGGTTGTTACGGGGTCGCAGTATTTCCATGAGAAAGTGGCGCCGTCTATATAGGTGTTGTTGGTCCAGGTAACGGGCGAGTAAACGGGAATCTGCGCTACAGGTGTATCAAGGCTTTTGAGCTCTACGCTGCGGTCGAATCCCCAGTACTGTATGTCGATGGGTTCTGAGAACGTAAGTCCGCTGAGTTGGGGATATGCAATGGCTATTTCATCAAAAATCATGGTATTGCCGTCAGAGCCTACATAGCGCAGCGCAATCTGAAGTTTCTTGCCGGCAAGGTCGCCCAGGCTAACGGTCTTTGCTTCAAGTCCGGCAGGATCGGCAAGCATAAGTTCCATAAGACTGTAGTCCTTGTACTGCTCGGCATAGTCGTGGAGCAGAGTCCAGTCTTGGTCGCCTTCGGCCTTGGCAAGAACCTGCAGGGTGGCAGCTACAACCTTATCACCGATAAATTCGTATGTATCCCAGTCAACATTATTCATTGAATAAAGGAACATGGGCGAAAGGTAGGCATTGAAGCTGATGAGCATGCCCTCCTGAGTCTGTACGGCGGGTGAGATAAGCCATTCGTCCTGATTGTTACCGTAGTTGATACCGATAGTGTTCTGCCCGTCAGAGGGGTAGATGCCAAACATAGGCATGCCTCCGGGGGCGATGGTCCATGTGCTTACAGTGTCGTTTACAGCACTCTGGCGGGTCCAGCCTTCGGGAAGCCATAAAACATCATTGATATCGTTGTTCTCGAAGCTTTCGTAGAGAGCTGCGTTCTCGGGAGCAACCTTTGCCACCTGTGCTTTCTTAACATAGGCGGGAGCAAGACGCTTTGAACCCATGCGGTTTTCGATACGCTTTAAAGCGCCGTCGATGGTGATGTTTGCGCTTTTGCCGAGTTTTTTGGTTTTAACGTTCTTGTTTGACTTGACGTAAGAAGTCTTTACCAAGCCGGCAGCGCTAACTACGTCGGCATTGTCAACCGGAGCTGCTACAGCTGCCACAGTGGCGGCTGAAAGAAACAGTGGGAGTAAAAGATGCTTCATAAGCAATAAAAATAATGATTGGTTTATTTATTGGAAATGAAAATATTTCAATATGCTTGCAAATGTAGATAAAAAACGTCAAATAGCAAAAAAATAAACTAAAAAAGATGAAAAAACAGAGCGACTTGCATAAAAAAGGCTTCGTTTTTATAAAGATTTTAACTTCGGATAATGCAAATTTCAGAAAGGTTTGTAAAATTTGGGTAAATATTCTAACTTTGCATGATTAATTATTTGATTGAGTATGAGAATAAGATCATCACATGGCTGTATGGGCGCGGGAAAAGCTCCGTGCAGGTGCTTGTCCGTTTGTTTTTTTCAACATACTCTCACAATTTTTAAACCTTATTTTACGCGTGAGTGTTAAAAGGTTAATAACATTTTACTACCTTATACTATTTTTAATCAGATGAAAAAACACCTTATGCGCGTGGCAATGGCTGCAGCGGTTGCATTGAGCTCGGTTTCGGCGATGGCCGAAGCCCCCAACGGTTATTACAACAGCCTTGTGGGTAAGAAAGAAGGCGATCTTAAGACCGCTGTATATCAGCTTGTTCACAACTTTACTACAGTGTCGTCGTATTCGGCTTTACCTCAGTATTTTCAGCGCACCGACGTTTATCCCGAATCAAGGCGTTGGTGGGATATGTACAGCGACATTCCATTATATGCCCCTTCGTTTTCGGGCCTTAACCGCGAACATTCGTTCCCCAAGAGCTGGTGGAAGGTGGGCGACAACGTAGAATATACCACCGCATACGTAGACCTCAACCATCTGTACCCCTCCGAGGCCAAGGCCAATCAGGCCAAGAGCAATTATCCGCTGGGTACGGTGTCGGCTGCGGTGACTCCTAAATTCCAGAACGGCATAGTGAAGGTGGGCAGCCCCACTACCGGCGAGGGCGGCGGCAGCCAGCTGGTGTTTGAGCCTGCTGATGAATACAAGGGCGACTTCGCACGCACATATTTCTACATGGTGACCTGCTATCAGAACCTGCAGTGGAATACCAAATACTCGTGGATGATGAACCGCGACCTGTACCCCACACTCAAAGGCTGGGCTATAGACCTGCTGCTGAAGTGGCACCGCGAAGACCCCGTGAGCGATAAAGAGACAAACCGCAACGATGTGGTGTATACAATCCAGAACAACCGAAATCCGTTTATCGACCGCCCCGAGCTTGCCGAGTACATCTGGGGTAACAAAAAGGGCGAGGCCTACACCGACAGCGGCAGCTCCACTCCCACCGGCGACCCCGTGCTGATTTCTCCGGCCCAGGGTACCTCGCTCGACTTCAACGAGGTGGCAATAGGCAAATCGGTGACCTCAAAGCTGCTGGTGCGTGGCGAGAATCTGCGCAATCCGGTGCAGGTGATGGTGAGCAAGCGCACCGGCAACGGCGATATGTTCAGCATCAATGTAAACTCTATAGCGGCTTCGCTGGCCAACAGCGCCGACGGCTACTGGCTCACGGTTACTTATACCCCCACTGCCATAGGCAAGCATACCGGACGACTGGTATTCAGCGATTATGACGACACGGGCATGTCGTTTGGCATAGAACTGATGGGCGAATGTTTCCCCGTGCCCACCCTTACTGCTTGCACTGCCACCGAGGCTACCGACATTACTTCCGACTCATACACAGCCAACTGGACCTATCCCGAGAACGAGGTGGTGGACTACTGGGTGGTGAACCGCACCAAGTACACCGGCTCTGAGATAAGCACCGAGCAGCTGGTGGCCGAGGCTCCGGGCCTGGTGATCGAGGGCTTCAACGAGTGCGACAAGGAGTCGTACACCGTACAGTCTTACCGTCTGGGCTACCTCTCGCCCGAGTCTAACGTGATATTTGTTGACCATCTGGGTGTTACCGGAGTCGAGGCCGAGCACGGACTGGTGCTCCAGGGCTTCGAGGGCATAATCCGCTTCCTGTGCAGCGGCGAGCTTACCGGAGTGTGCATCTACGACATTTCGGGCAAGATGGTAAGATATATCGACAGTGTGAGCGATCACAGCGACATCGAGATGCAGGCAGGTGTATATCTCGTGGTAACCGACCAAACTCACCGACCCATAAAAGTGGTTGTACAATAATGCTTAATTTCACACCGGCATTAAGACCATGGTTTGCACGGATTGTCCGTGCAAACCATAGCTGTTTTAACAGAGATAATCAGCGGCATACTCAGCTGAGGGTGCTGCGACAGCTGCTGCGACGGGCTGCATCGACCGAGATCGGCTGCCAATATGGCTTCAGGGCGATAAAGGATTACGACAGCTACCTACGCGCCGTGCCGGTGATAACTTACCCCGACTGCCGCGACCGCATACTGCGCATGGTGGCCGGCGAGAGCAATGTGATGTGGCCCGGCCGATGCCGCCGATTCGCTCAGTCGAGCGGCACCTCCGACGGCAAGAGCAAGTACATACCCGTCACCGACGACTCGCTGCGCCATAACCACTACTACGGCGGGGCGGCTGTGGTGGCGCACTACCTTGACCTCTACCGCGACTCGCGCCTGTTTGCCGGCAAGAGCTTCATCCTCGGCGGTAGCTTTGCCAACGAGCTAAAGGGCCTTGATGCCGGCGTATATGTGGGCGACCTCTCAGCCAACCTTATCGACAATATCAACCCGGTGGCCAATCTGGTGCGTGTGCCCTCCAAGCATATAGCCCTGATGGCCGACTGGAACAAGAAGCTGCCGGCTCTGATAGAGGCTTCTCTGAAAGAAGATATAACCAATATATCGGGCGTGCCGTCGTGGTTTCTGACGGTGCTCAGGGGGGTGATAAACCGCGCCGGAGCGTCTACAATACACGATGTGTGGCCCAATCTGGAGGTGTTCTTCCACGGCGGTATCTCGTTTGAGCCTTACCGCGAGCAATACCGGGCCATCACCGACCCTGCCCGCATGCACTATCTGGAGACTTACAATGCCTCGGAGGGCTTCTTTGCCGTGCAGGACAGCCCGGAGCACAAGTCGATGTTGCTGCTGCTCGATGCAGGCATTTTCTATGAATTTATTCCTCTCGACTCGCTCGACGACCCGCACCCGCGTGCGCTCGGGGCATGGGAGGTGGAGCCGGGTCGTACATACGCCATGATAATAAGCTCGTGCAACGGGTTGTGGCGCTATGAGATAGGCGATACCGTGAGGGTGGATACCGTGGAGCCGCTGCGTATCACCATAGCCGGGCGCACCAAAAGTTTTATAAACGCATTCGGCGAGGAACTGATGGTGTATAACGCCGAGGCTGCACTGGCCGAGACCTGCCGCCTGACGGGCGCCTCGGTGCTCAATTATACCGTGGCTCCGGTGTATGCCGACGGTGGTCGGCGCGGCCGGCATCAATGGCTCATAGAGTGGGACAGCCGTCCACACGATATCGAGGCATTCGCCGACGAGCTCGACCGTCAGCTGCAACGTCAGAATTCCGACTATCAGGCCAAGCGCTGCGATGGCATATTTCTCGACCGCCTTACCATAACCGATGCTGCGAGCGGCCTGTTTGACAGATGGCTCGCTTCTACGGGCAAGCTCGGCGGTCAGCGCAAGGTGCCTCGGCTCAGCAACTCGCGCCACATAATGGAGCAAATGTTAAGCTTACAAAATATTTAAACCTCTTGAAATGATATGAAACTGAAACACATCTTATTAGGCGCCGCTCTGGCTGCCGGTATGGGCATGCAGGCCGCATCGGCGCCCAAATATATATTCTACTACATAGGCGACGGCATGGGCATATCGCCCCTTATGGCCGCCCAGGCTTATAACCGCGAGGTGCTTGGCAGCGACAGCCTGCTCAAGATGATGCAGATGCCCGTGGCTTCGTATGCCATGACCTACTCGGCCAGCGCACCCATCACCGACTCGGCTGCCGCCGGCACGGCCCTCTCTACCGGTACCAAGACCAAAAACAGCATGCTCGGCATGGGACCCGACTCGGTGGCTGTGACCTCAGTGGCCGCACAGCTCAAGGATATGGGCTATGGCGTGGGTATCATCACATCGGTGGCTCTTGACGACGCTACCCCCGGTGCCTTCTATGCCCATGTGGCCAACCGCAAGATGCGCTACGAGATTGATATCGCCGCCGCAAAGTCGGGCTACGACTTCATGGCCGGTGCAGGTCTGGGCGGACTCACCGACAAGGACGGCAATCCCACCGACGCCGAGGCTGTAATCAAGGAAAATGGTTTTCAGCTGGTGCGAGGTATCGACGGTATCAGCAAGATTAATTCTGAAAAGGTGATGTTGCTGGCCGACGAGGGACGCCCCAACTACAACATAGGCTATACCGTGGATTCGGTTCCCGGCATACTCACCCTGCCAATCATCACCCAGGCCTGTCTCGACCATCTCACAGCCAACAAGCCCGACAGATTTTTCATGATGGTAGAGGGCGGTAACATCGACCACGCCCTGCATGCCAACGATGCCGGCGCAGCCATCAAGGAAATCCTCAACTTCGATCAGGCACTCGCCATCGCATACAATTTCTACCTGAAACATCCCGACGAAACCCTCATCCTCGTCACTGCCGACCACGATACCGGCGGCATGAGCTACGTGCACTCGCGCCTTAAGGTGAAACAGCCGCTGGGTGTGTACCGCTATCAGAAAGTGTCGAAGGAAGAATTCAGCACCTACTGCAAGTCGCTGCTCAACGACCGCCGCATCTATCGCTGGGACGACATGAAAGAATATCTTGAGGAAAACCTCGGACTCTTCAGCCATGTTCCCGTAAGCGCCGAAAAAGAAACTCAGCTCAAGGATATGTTTGAAAGAACCTTCGAGATGCGCAATACCTCCGATCAGAAGACCCTCTACGCATCGTTCAACTCGTTTGCCGTGGCCGTGTTTGACCTCATCAACGATGCCGCCGGCACCATCTTCACCACCACCGGCCACTCGGCCAACCCCGTGCCGGTATTTGCAGTGGGCGTAGGCTCGGAGCGCTTCAAGCAGCTCAACAACAATAACGAACTCCCCGCCATCCTCCGCGAGATAGTAAATATAAAATAAGCACGTGGGTGTAATGCCCCAGGCATTACGCTGAATGCCAATGTGGTATCGGGAATATGGCATCCGTAGGAAGCCTGTGAGCTAGTAGCCGGGTATGCACGCGCGTAGGTGTAACCGAAGCGCGGGCATGCCCGGTAAGCATGCCTACAAGATTTAAGGCATTCGTAGAAAGCCGATTATACAGTCAACCCCTATATAGACGGCTTTCTGCGAATGCCCTTTTCATTGTGTATATGCCTACCGGGCATGTCCTCCCTGCGGTCGTACATACCCGGCTACTAGCTTGCAGGCTTCCTTCGGATGCCATATTCCCGAACCTCAGGGTGTTATGGTATGGTAGACATCCTCAGTCGGATGTCATATTCCCGATACCGCGTTACATTATTACGCTGCTAAAACGGCAGGTCTTCTTTGTTGATGTAGCGTGAGGTTTTGTCTACGAGGTAGCGGGCGAGGGTGCGAGCCCAGGGGTGGGGGTTGGATGAGCACTCGTTTTCGAGGATTGATACGGCTTGCCAGAAGCATATCACTGCGCCTGTGAATTTGAGCAGGTGTACCCACTCGCCCACCACTACGTTTTCTACCATGGCCGCGAGGGCGAGTACGGCGTAGATCTTGGTGAGTGTGCGGATTACCTTGCCGAAGCGGGCCGAGCTGAACTTCAACTGCTGACGTGCCGAGGGGATGTTGCGTCCTATGCGTCCGGCAAGTCGGCGTGCCGACCATACGTCGGCCAGAACCATTGCAGTGCAGGCGGCTGCCACCGGCAGTGCCGGCCCGAATACTGTCCATGACCAGCCTGCCAGGGCCACGAATACTGATTTTGCGAAATTGTACATAGTTTTTTTATGCAAAATTAGGTCCATTCACAGCCGGCTGTTATAAAATCGCGCTTATCATACTGCTTTTTTTAAAATAAAATAATGCTTCGATGATGCTTTTTGAGGAAGTTTTGGATAATATTCGGGGATTTTTTTGTACCTTTGTCCTAAATATAATAGGAAAATGGAAAAACTTGTTGAATTCTCTAACGCAACTCATGTAAAAGATATATCCGAGACATATAGCCAGATAGATGATTCGTATCTTTTCTGTCATATAGTGCCCGGAGGACGGTCGTTGTCGGAGCTTATCACCAGCGATCCCCATAAGATCAACGGCACTATGATTATGCTCATGCGCAAGGGTACGCCTTTTATATACGAAATCAATCAGGAGGAATTTACTGTAGGTCCAAACAGTTTTGTTGTTACATTTCCCGGCTCGGTGTCGCGTGTGAAAACTGAATTGCCTGACGATGTGGACATGTATGCGATGTTTTTCGATTCTAAATTCCTTCAGAATCTCAATATCAATCTCAGCTCGGTGACGATGCCGGCACTGTTGCAGAAGCCGCAGCCCTATCAGGTGCTGTCGGATGAGGAGTGCGACCTGCTGTGCCGTTACTTCGAGATTATACATATCAATACCCTCGAAGGCCCCAATATGCAGATTACCAAGACTGTGGCATCGAGTGTGCTGGTGAGTATGCTGTATCAGCTGGTTAAATTTTATCACAAGCGCATGGCCGGGATGCTCGACGATACCATCACAGCGCAGAAGCCGGGCAAACGCCACGACTATGTGCGCGAGTTTGTGCGTCTGGTACACATGCACTACCTGCGCGAGCGGTCGGTGTCGTTCTATGCTAATAAATTGTTTATCTCGCCCAAATACCTGTCGTTGCTCGTGAAAGAAGCTACAGGGCAGTCGGCGGCCAAGTGGATCGACGATTTCGTGCTGATGGAGGCAAAGAACATGCTGCGCTTTTCGGGCAAGAATATACAACAGGTGTCGTACGCGCTTAACTTCCCCACACAGTCGTCGTTCGGCAAATATTTCAAGCACCTCACGGGCATGTCGCCTACTGAATATCAAAAATCCTGAGAGTCAATATGTAACGGCTGTGTTACTTTATTGTAATAATATTGTAACATATTTTTAAATATCGTTAAAGCTTAATATTCTGTAAACATTCAGATTAGCAGGTGCGTTTACAAGTCAGAACAAGGCAAATGTCTATCGGGACATCGGAATTGAAATTCCAAATTTTAGTGGCTGAAAGTGCTGCAGATGAACTGAGCGAAACAGACATTTCCACATAAGATAATTACTCAGCAGATAGCAACCGGATATGCGCACTCCTGGTTGCTATCGCTGTTTTATATCCTTATCTTGGGGGCGCGTATAAACTGCGGCCCGGCTATAATAAGGTGGTTGAAGCCGAGGTAGTAGGCATCGTACTGCTCTATGAGGTCGAGGACGTCGGCCGGGGTGTGCATGAAGTGGGTGAAAGGCTGCCGGCGGTTGTTGGACGGCGAGGAATAATTGAAGTAGATACGGTAGCGGTCGGCTTCAATCACATTTTCGTCGACAAGTTTGCGCAGCACGCAAGCCATCTGGTGGATGGCCTTGGCGGCGTGCGACCCTATATTGCGAGCCTTGCAGTATTTGAGTTCCAGAAACAACAGCCAAGGGCGGTCGCAGGGGGTGGTGCTAAGGAAGAAACATTCGCAATTCTCTATGTGCTTGATGAATGAGGGGTGTTCCTCAAGGTTCACCGCCAGATAGCTCACCGGGTGTCGGCCGCTTTGCAGATGAAAGGCTTCAATGTCGTCGAAGGGCGTCTCAGACATCACCACTCCAACCTGCGAGGCGGTGTACTCGGTATAGTCGGCCACAAAGCAGTCGTGGCGCAGACTGCGGGCCTTGTGGAATCTACGTTTCAGGCGGTGCATAGGGTCAAAGGGTTACCAGTGTGTTGAAATCGCTCATAATGTTGCTCATCACCCTGTCGAAGTAGTTGCCCCGAACCAGACCGTCGGAGTCCTGGATGGTGACGTTGCGCTCGCCGTCGTAGTTTTCAATATATCCGTCGCGCAGTTCCCAAACCGACACGATTGCCGGATTGAGCCACGATTCCTTGGAGAAATCGAGGTCGAGGGGGCCTTCCTGCTCCTCCTCGCGTTCTATCTTGGCCGAGGTGGAGTAGGCCAGCATGCAGTTGTTGAGTGCGTAGAGTATGAAGGGGCTGTGGGTGGTGAGCACCAGAGTGTCGCGGCTGTGGTCTATCATGGCAATTATGTCGTACACCAGGCCGGCCTGGGTGAGGGGGAACAGATTCTGCTCAGGCTCCTCGATAACGATGTTTGAGAATTCGGCCTTGCCGGCGCTCTTAAGGCGGTTGAGCCTCCGCAGCACCGGGTTAGACATGTCGCCGCTCTCCACGGCGGCAATCAGTGCGGCTATAGACTTCTCGTCGAGCGACAGGCGGCGGCTGTTGCCCTGGCGCACCTTGTCGTATTTCTCGTATGAATAATCATCGTCGTGGGTGTAGATCCATTTGGTCATGTAGTTGAGCAGCACATACAGCGGCGTGGCCGACTGCAGACCGCTCGAAGCCTGGTCGAGATGAATCTCGCTGCCGTTGCCCAGGATGAGCATGTTCTCGCGGTCGCTTTCGCGGAAATAGAAGCTCACGCCCAGATTGCGCAGGTTCAGAGCCTCCTCGCGGCCAAATTTGGTGCGTATATTCAGCCAGTCAAACAGAAAATTGCGCAGATAGAACTGCGGCCACTGCAGGGTGGCTATACCCGGCAGCGCTATTACGTTGCGCTCGGCGGGGATATAGGTGTTCTTTGATACGCGGGCGTTGTCAAAGTCATCGGTACGTGATATCTGCACCTTGCTGTCGCTGTAGTCGAGTATTATGGCATGACCATGATAGTGAATTTCGGATTTTTCTGAAAAATAGTCGGCCATGTTGTGATATTTTATAAGCACCTGCACTATAAGGCTGCGGTCGACGTGGTCAAGGCCCTGGCGTATTATCAAATCCTTCTCGAGCCATTGGCAGAAGCTGATTATCTTGGCAATGGTACTCTTACCGGAGCTTTGGGGGCCGATAAACACGTTGATCTGATTGAGATTGATATCCACATCCTTCAGCGGACCTATGTTTTTTATGATTAATCGCGACATGAGACTTTTCAATTACTTTTATTTGCAAATATAATGATAGCGGCGACAAAAAACAAGCCTGTTTTAAAAAAAATAAGTAACTTTATCCCCGTATTCACAACTTTTGCAATGGAATCCACCCTTACGCCCAAGCCAAGGCTTTACCACTTCGACATCATCAAGGGAGTGGCTATATTTTTAGTGATTATGGGACATGTGCTCACCATGTGTGTGCGCTCGATAGACCGTGCCACGGTTTTCAAGATCATAGGCCAGATACACATGCCGCTGTTTTTCTTTATCAGCGGATGGTTTGCCTACCGTGAGGACGCGCGGGGACTGCCGGTGCTGCCCAAACTGCGCAGCCGTGCCTTGCAGCTGCTTGTACCTATGGTGGTTGTCAGCTCATTATGGATATATTACTTTCCACATTCAGGTCTTGAGTCGCCGCTCGATTCCACATGGTGCGGACTGTGGAGCAACGAGTGGAAAAACGGCTATTGGTTTACCCCGGTGCTGTTTGAGATAATATTGTGCTACAGTGCCGCAGTACTGATGCTGCGGCGTGTCAGCTCGGCTGCAGGCGCTTGCCTGTGCGGCGCGGCGGTATGGGGCATAATGCTTCTGTTGTCTATGTGTTGCGGCGACGTGTCGTCCGCACTCAACGGCTGGGGCAGTTTCTCACTCGCCACGGCGTATTTCCCGGCATTCTATTTCGGTGCAATGGGCAGCCGCTACCGCGATGGCTTCAAGAGTGCGCTTGCATCGTCCGGTCTGATGACCGTGGCCATAATTGTCTTTGCCATTACACTCTACTACTGCTGCTGGCCGTGGGAAATGCCGCAGAATGCGGCCTTGAGCATCCTTGTGCCGCCCGTCATGCACATAGCGCTGGCCGTGATAACCCTCAGGGTGTTTGAGCAATGGAGTACGGCTGCGCTCAAGCCCGGGGCATCGGCCTTGGCCTGTGGGGCTGCCTCGTGGTGGATGTTGCTCGGGCGTGAGAGCCTTGCCATCTATCTGCTGCACTATTTCTTCCTGTTTCCGATGGGAGTTTTCAGGCCGTGGCTCGAGGCCGTGAATGTAAGTTTTGTACCCCTGGCGGCCTTCTCGGCCTTGTGGGCATTGCTCATTTCGCTGTGCGTGTTGGCCGTGGTGAGGATAATATCGCTGTCGGCCCCCCTGGCATTTATGCTGACGGGCAAAAAATAAGGGGTGAGTATGTGTGTTCTTTGGGTTAAATTGCGTAACTTTGCATCGTAAAAGCGAAACTGCACAAGTATGGAAAATAAATTTGAAATGGTGGCCAAGACTTTTCAGGGACTTGAAGAGGTGTTGGCCGAGGAATTGCGCTCTATCGGGGCGGAAAATGTACAGCCCGGGCGGCGTATGGTAGGTTTTGAAGGCGACCTTGAGATGCTCTACAAGGCTAATCTGTCGTGCCGAACGGCGTTGAGGATTCTAAAGCCATTTTATAAGTTCCGTGCCGGCGATGCCGACTCGCTCTACGAGCACGCCAAGGAGTTTGATTGGTCAACACTGCTGTCGCTCGACAAGACTTTCTCGATTGACACTGTTGCCAACTCCGACGAATTCAAGCATACACGCTTCGTCACATACCGCATCAAGGATGCCATAGTAGACTGGTTCAAAGACCGCTACGGCGAGGACAAGCGCCCCGGTGTGCGCCTGCAGGATGCCGATGTGATGATCAACGTGCATATCAACGGCAAGGACGTCACCCTGTCGCTCGACTCATCGGGCGAGTCGCTCCACAAGCGCGGCTACCGTGTGGCTCAGACCGAAGCGCCCATCAACGAGGTGCTCGCCGCCGGTATAATACTGCGCAGCGGCTGGAGAGGTGACTCCACATTTATCGACCCCATGTGCGGTTCGGGCACATTCCTCATCGAGGCCGCACTTATCGCCGCCAACATCAATCCCGGCATATACCGCAAGGACTTTGCCTTTGAGCGTTGGCCCGACTTTGACCGCGACCTGTTTGACCGCCTTTACAACGACGACTCCAACGAGCGCGATGTCACCTGCAAGATCTACGGTGCCGACATATCACCCAAAGCCATAGAAATAGCCCGCGCAAACATTAAGAGCGCCGGCGTGGCCAAATATATAGAGCTCGAACGCCGTGCCATAGCCTCGTGGACCGAGGCGCCTAAGCCGGCCGGTGTGCTCATCACCAATCCCCCCTACGGCGAGCGCATATCGGCTCCCGATATGGATGCTCTCTACCAGACCATCGGTTCAAAACTCAAGCACGTGTTTGTGGGTTACCACGCATGGGTGCTCGGTTATCGCGACGAGTACTTTGCCAAGATAGGTCTGGCACCCTCTGAGAAGATAGCCATACTCAACGGCTCGCTCGAATGCTCGCTGCGCGAGTACGTGATTTTTGAAGGCGACCGCAAGGAATTTGTACGCAGCGGCGGACGCATAGGCAAGGGCGAGGCTTCGCCCTCATCCACCCGCGGATCACGCACCGGCGACAAGCGCCGCACCTCACGTCCGGGTACCGACCGCAATGGCCGCTCCGACGGCAAATTCTCGCGTTTCGGCAATTCGGGCCCCCGCCGCGAGGCTCCGCAGCCCCGCGAGCAGGAATCGGAAAATCCGTTGGCAAAGCGCCGCAATCCCGACGCGCTCAAGTCAATCCAGGGCCGCAAGCCCACACTGCCGCCTATGGAAGGCCCCATCATGCGTCCACGAGGCTGGAAAAAGAAAAATTAACCACTTCATCATTCATATACAATGAACATTCTCCTTCTGGGCAGTGGCGGCCGCGAATCGGCTCTGGCCCGCAAGATTTCAGAAAGCAAGCGTTGCTCACACCTTTGGATAGCTCCCGGTAACGGCGGCACTGACGCATACGGTACTAATGTGGCTCTCTCGCCCCTCGACTTCGACGCAATCAAGAATTTCGTGGCCGAAAATGCCGTTGATATGATTGTGGTGGGTAATGAAGACCCCCTGGTGGCCGGTATATACGACTATTTTGAAAATGACGGCGTGCTTGTGGTAGGCCCGTCCAAGGCAGCTGCCGCGCTCGAAGGCTCAAAAGACTTTGCAAAGGGCTTTATGAGCCGCCACGGCATACCTACAGCCGCTTACGCTACATTCACAGCCGAAACCCTTGAGCAGGGCAAGGAATTTCTTGCCACCCTCAAGGCTCCCTATGTGCTCAAGGCCGATGGCCTTGCCGCCGGCAAGGGCGTGCTTATAATTCCCGACCTCGCCGAGGCTCAGGACGCTCTGGCCGAGATGCTTGCCGGACAATTCGGCGAATCATCGCGCAAGGTGGTTATCGAAGAATTCCTCAGCGGCATAGAGTGCTCTGTATTCGTGCTCACCGACAGCAACGGCGGCTACCGCATACTGCCCGTTGCCAAGGACTACAAGCGCGTGGGCGAAGGCGACACCGGCCCCAATACCGGCGGTATGGGCGCGGTAAGTCCCGTGAAGTTTGCCGATGCCGAATTCATGGATAAGGTAGAAAAACGTATTATCATCCCAACTATCGAGGGACTGCGCAAGGAAGGCCTCACATACCGCGGATTCATATTCCTGGGCCTGATAAACGTAGACGGCGAGCCTAAGGTGATAGAATACAACGTGCGCATGGGCGACCCCGAGACCGAGGTGGTGATGCCCCGTCTGGCCTCTGACCTGGTAGACCTGCTCGAAGGCTGCGCCAAGGGAGATCTGGGCGATATCCCTGCCGAGCACGATCCCCGCGCAGCCGTTACGGTAATCGCCGTGAGTGGCGGTTATCCCGGTTCGTACCCCAAGGGCAAGGAAATAACAGGCTGTCTCACACCGGCCGACTCGCTGGTGTTCCATGCCGGTACCAAGAAAGACGCCGAGGGCCGCATACTCACCTCGGGCGGTCGTGTGCTGGCAGTGACATCATACGGCGACAATCTGCAGGATGCCTTGGCCAAGAGCTACAAGAGCCTTGCCGACATACACTTCGACGGCATGGCTTATCGCCGCGACATAGGCCTTGATGTAATAAACTACAAGGGCTGAAAGGGTTGCCGAAGAAATGCGTTCCGCTATCCTGAGCCAGAATTTTCATAAGCGCAACGCCGCATTCATCATGATTGCGGTGGCTGCGTTGTATGTGGTGTTGACATCGGGCATGCCCGGATTTCTGCCTCCGCAGGGCGATCAGGGTATATGTCTGCCCTCGCCCGGCGAGTGGAAGCTGCCCGGCTGGGTGGCAATAGGCTCTAACGTGGCTCTCAACATCGCCATAATGTCGATGATGATAATCGTGAACAAGACGTTCAACGTGCTCAGAGCCATGACGTGGCTCCACGTGGGTCTGTTTGCGATAATGCAGGCTGCCTTGCCCCGCGAGATAGTTACCCTTAATTCAGGTACTTTGCTTGCTCTGGCCGTTATATGCTGCATCTACCTGCTGTTCTCGTGCTACGCTCAACCCGAGCGTGTAAGGCGCGTGTTCCTGGCATTCATGGTTTTGTCGCTCGGCGCCACCACTCAGTACAGTTTTGTGGTATTCATACCGGTATTCTGGCTGATAACCGTGCAGATGCGCATATTCAACACGCGCACCTTGCTGGCTTCTATACTCGGCCTGCTCACGCCTTGGGTAATACTGTTCGGCTTGGGTATAGTTACTCCCGCCGATGTGCATGCGCCCGTGATAACCAGTGTATTGGGCGACCCCTTCCTGCGACCGGCTCTGTATGTGTTTATCATAGCGGTGCTGACGGCCTTCTTGCTGGTGACCTCCACAGTGCTCAACGTGCTCAAGACCATAGCCTACAACGCGCAGGCGCGGTCGTACAACGGCGCCCTTACCATAGTTGCCTCAGTGACCATAATGGCCATGCTTGTCAACTATAACAATCTGCTGGCATACCTGCCTTTGCTCAACATGTGCGCTGCCTACCAGCTCACCCATTATTTTGTAAATCATCGTTTCGATCGGCAGTATGCGGCTGTGCTTGCCGTGTGTGCCCTGTATGTTGTATTGTATCTATGGCGAATAACTATCCAAAGGTGATTATCGAGCGCAATGTGCCCTTTATGGACGCACTCGAGGCTGTGGCTGATGTAAAATATCTGCCATACGGAGAAATAACCCCCAAGGCCGTGGCCGATGCCCGCGCTCTGGTGGTGCGCACGCGCAACCGTTGCGATGCCTCGCTGCTCGAAGGCTCTGATGTGACCATAGTGGCCACAGCCACCATCGGCACCGACCACATAGACCTGCCCTGGTGTGCCGCCCGGGGCATAGAGGTGGCCAATGCTCCCGGCAGCAATGCACCGGCTGTGGCTCAATATGTGTTCTCGTCCATCGCAAGGCTCATCAACCGCCCCGTGTCAAACTATACCATAGGCATAGTGGGGGTGGGGCACGTGGGTTCAATAGTTGAGCGATGGGCCCGCAGCCTCGACATGAAAGTGATGCTCTGCGACCCTCCGCGCCAACGTGCCGAGGGCGGCGATATGTGGCACACGCTCGCCGAGATAGCAGAGCGGGCCGATATAATCACATTCCACACACCGCTCACCAAGGAAGGCCCTGATGCCACATACCGGCTGGCTGACGAAAAATTCTTCAACTCCCTGCGCCGCGCCCCCATCATCATCAATACCGCCCGCGGTGCTGTGGTCGACAATGACGCATGGGTAAGAGCCATCACCGCCGGTGTGGCCGGTAAGGCCGTGGTAGACTGCTGGGAGGGCGAGCCGAATATCAACCTTGATCTGTTGCGGCTCAGTGCCATAGCCACACCGCATATAGCAGGCTACTCATTTGAGGGCAAGCAGCGGGCATCGCAGATGGCTCTTGATGCCGTATGCCGTCATCTGGGTCTGCCGTCGCTCAAAGTCAGCGGTCCCGCACCCAAATCAGTGGCACGCTCCATCACACTGCGAGGCGCACTCGATTCGTATAACCCGCTTGACGACACCGCCGCCCTGCGCTCGGCATCCGATCCCGCCCTGGCATTCGAGGCACTGCGCAACGGCTACAAACTGCGTCCCGAACTCGACGAGAAATTCAGCAACTGAATTTTTAAAGGGAATATGACATCCGGCAGGATGTCTGCCATACCGTAACCGGGCATGTACGACCGTAGGAAGGACATGCCCGGGGACAACGACCTCATAGTAGCATCCGGAGGATGCAGTATAAGTTACCGCGATAACACGCTGTATATAAGGTGGTTTATGCTGCATCCTCCGGATGCTTCTCCTCCTGCACAGCCTACCGGGCATGCCCTCCCTACTGTCGTGCATACCCGGTTAAGGTATTTGCAGACATCCTCAGCCGGATGTCATATTCTTGGAAACATACGGAATATACACCAAAATGACATATAATTAAGTATCAGCATAATATACTGTCTATTACCTAAGCTTGATAAAAGTTATGTTAATATTGTCCTGTTTTTTATAATATATATCCTATCGTTTGAACGGCATAATTGCTAAATTTGCAATTGATTTTACAATCTCTATACTATGAAGAAATATATATTAAAGACTATGCTGTGGGTGTTGCCGCTCTCGGCTGCGGCACAGGATGTGAATATACCTGTATCTGAGGCCAATGAGCCTATGATGCAGGGTAAGTATGAATCAACGTGGGAATCGCTGTCGCAATATGAGGTGCCCGAGTGGTTCCGCGATGCCAAGTTCGGGATATGGGCACACTGGGGACCGCAGTGCGTGGAAGGCAGCGGCGACTGGATGGCACGAAAGCTCTATATGGAGGGCTCGCGCGAGTATAAGCACCATGTTGAGAATTACGGCCATCCTTCTGAGTTTGGTTTCAAGGATATCCTGCCGCTGTTCAAGGCCGAGAAGTGGGATCCCGACTATCTGGTTGGATTATATAAGAAAGCCGGTGCAAGATATTTCTTTGCATTGGGCAATCATCACGATAACTTCGACCTGTGGGACAGCAAATATCAGGAATGGAATTCAAAGGATATCGGACCTGAGAAGGATATCCTTGCAGGCTGGGCCGAGGCTTGCCGCAAACATGATATGAAGTTTGGTGTGAGCCTTCATGCCGACCATGCCTGGAGCTGGTATGAACCGGCCCGACGCTACGATCGCAATGGAGCGCGTGCCGGCGTACCCTACGACGGACGCATGACCAAGGAAGACGGCAAAGGCAAGTGGTGGGAAGGTCTCGACCCCCAGAAACTCTATGCACAGAATCACCCCGAAAGCTATGGCTCGTGGAGCGATGGTATGATTCACAAGCAGTGGGCATGGGGCAATGGAGTGGCTCTGCCCTCGGCCGAGTTTGTATCAAACTTCTACGACCGTACACTCGATGTCATAAACCGTTATAATCCCGATTTGCTATATTTCGATGTTACCGGTGTACCGTTTTATCCTGTGAGCGATGCAGGCCTTAAGATAGCCGCCCACTTCTACAACCATAACCTGGCCTCGCACAAGGGCGATTTTTCGGCTGTTATGTTTGGCAAGATTCTTACCGATACGCAAAAAGAAGCTTTGGTATGGGATGTGGAACGAGGCGCACCCAATCAGATTTACGACAAACCCTGGCAAACCTGCACCTGCATAGGCGACTGGCACTATAATGACGGTATATATAAAAACGACCGCTACAAGTCGGCAGCCCAAGTGATAAAGATGCTGGCCGACGTGGTGAGCAAGAACGGCAATCTGTTGCTGAGTATTCCGCTGCGCGGCGACGGCACTTTCGACGATAAGGAAGAGAAGATAATCGCCGGCATAGGAGAGTGGATGCAGGTAAACGGCGAAGCCATCTACAGCACCCGCCCCTGGCATAAGTTCGGTGAAGGCCCCATAGCCGAATCAGACATCAAAATCAACGCGCAGGGCTTCAATGAAGGTGCATACACCAAGGCCACCTCAGAGGAAATACGCTTCACACAGACACCCAAGCACCTGTATGCCATATCGCTGGCGTGGCCCGAAGACGGCATGATAAAAGTGAAGTCGCTTGCCGCCGGCTCTTCGCTGCACAAGCGCAAGATAAAGAGTGTGGAACTGCTGGGATATGGAAAAGTAAAATTCACACGCGACGGCGAGGGGCTTAAAGTAACATTGCCCGATGATGCCCCCCGCTCTGTAGCCCCTGTACTGCGAATCCGCAAATTTTAAAAATTTAAAGTGTAAAATTTATTTAGGTTTGCTGCTGCAAAAGCAGTTGAAAACGGGAGGGGGGCAGAACCTCACTCCCGGAATATGGCATCCGAAGGAAGCCTGTAAGCTCGTAGCCGGGTATGCACGCGCGAATGTGTAAACGAAGCGCGGGCATGCCCGGTTACCGTATAAAAAAGTAAAGGCATTCGCAGAAAGCCGATTATAGAAGCGACCCTCATATATAGTCGGCTTTCTACGAATGCCTTCGGTTTGGGCGCGACCGTCCGGGTATGCACGACCGTAGGGAGGGCATGCCCGGCTACGAGCTTACAGGCTTCCTTCGGATGCCATATTACCGATAACCAAGTTATTATACAGTCAATTGCCCAATCACTACGATACCAACATAAGGTTTTGCAATATTGTAAATTTGTATCCGTCTCTCACACGAGAGTTTTACAATAAGTTAACTATCTCTTGAAGTAATCGCTCTGTTTAGAGCGATTACTCTTTGTTTTCAGATCATTTCTGTCGTTTGCGGTATGCGGCCGGGGTGTGGCCGGTTTGCTTGCGGAACAGACGTATGAAGTAAGAATAGTCGTTGAAACCAAGGTCGTAGGCAACGTTTTTTACCTGTTTTTCAGTAGTGAGTAGCTGCAGTTCGGCATATTCCACTTTTTTGCGGGTGATGAATTGCATCGGTGTCTGATTGAAATTCTGCTTGAAAAGCCGTATTATATGTTGCCGCGACACGCAGGCTATGTCGGCCAGTGTGTCTATACTCAGCGGTTGGCTGATATTGCGGTTAATATATCGTAGTACAGGTAGAATCCTTGGGTTTGATGTCCAGCTCTTGGGTTTTGCAGCTTCTATGAATCGGGCTATCAAAATGAGCAGGTTTCCCTTGATATGCAGACGTGCGTGTAACGGAAGTGCCTTGAAAGCCCTTACATATTCGGCAAAACCACAGTTGTTGTCATAGCTCTCGGGATTGCTTTCTTTCAGAACCCCGTCGGGATAAAGGCGACAGATGGTGTCGAACATATTTTTTTCGTATTCCGACGCTTCAAGTCCATCCAGAGGCATGTCGAGGAAGTCCTGTATATCGGGGTAATTGTCTGATTCGTCGAAGAAGTGGATGTAAAAATGGCTGAACAGTCCGTGGCATTCGTAGCTGTGGGGTGTGTTGGCCGGTATTATGTATAAATGGTCGGGTTGCAGTTCTACTTGCTTGTGTTTGAAATGTATACAAGCCTTGCCCTCGGTAACATAGTACATACGGCAGAAAGGCGAGCATACCCCCTGCCAGTTCCAGTCGGCATTGTGTATGGCAAGACCGGCATTGAGTATCAGGGGATTGATAGTATTGATGTGAATGTGCATGTTGTCTGTCATGGTAGTGCAAAGTTATATATTTTTCTTTTCAGATAAACACTCATGTTAATATTATCCTATTTTCCATTGATTACTTAACTGTTGTATTGCCGATAGCCGCGATTGTAAAATACCATAACCGTCGGCGGGAAAAACGGGCTTTAGTTTGTTCCTTTGCATGAAGTTTTAAAATAAAGGAATCATGGACACTACAATCACAATTTGGATATGTGTGGCGGCCGCTATGGCGGCAATCATCATCTACAGGATGCTGCACAGAGTTATTCACCTCAATCATGGCACTCATCACCACCGCCTTATAGAGCTTGGCAGCGAGCGTGAGGAATTATGGATTCCCGGCGACATGTCAGACACTAATATTGACAGTTATGACGACGCTGAGGACTTCTGACGCTTGCCCCGAAGCATCAACTGCCGGTGCGGGCATGTTTATGGCCGATTATGCGGCCTGCCTGCTGGGGTGCGGCGCCACCTGCTCGCGTCTTGAAAAGAATGTGCAGCGTATGTCGCACCGGTGGGGAATGAACACCGAGATGACCATAATGCCGCGTCACATACAGGTAGCAGTGACCGGTGCCGACGGGTGTACATCTACCTACATATCGTCTATAGGCAAAGCCTCCATAAGCTATGAGAAGATAACCCTGCTGAGCAAACTGAGCTGGAAGGTGGCCGACCGCGGTATTGGCGTTGCCGATGCCCGCGAGATATTCGACCGTATCAAATCGGTGGCCAACGCCAACCGGTGGTGGGTGCTCGTGGCTGTGTCGTGTGCCAACGCATCGTTCTGCCGCCTGTTCGGGGGCGATTTAGCGGCCATGGCTGTGGTATTTGTCGCTACAATGGCCGGCTATTATCTGAAGCAGCTTATGCTCGGATCGGGTTGCGACACGCGCCTCACCTTTGTGGTGTGTGCGTTTGTATCGTCGGTACTCGCGGCGGCCGGATTTCTGTTCCATATAGGCTCCACGCCCGATGTGGCCATTGCCACGAGTGTGCTGTATCTGGTGCCGGGTATTGCGTTTCTGAATGCGTTCAACGACATGATCGACGGCCACTATGTATGCTTCTTCAGCCGCCTGATGGATGCCATAGTACTTACCTGCTGCCTGTCGGCCGGGTTGTGCCTGGGCATGGCAGTAATGAAGGTGGGGATGTTTTAGTGGAGAGTTTAACTTCAGGAGTTTAAAAACGATAGTCATGATAGAAAAATTTATTGAAGATGCATTGTTTGCGGCGATAGCAGCCATCGGATTTTCGGCCATAAGCAATCCGCCACGCAATGCGTATATATACTGTGCCTTGATAGCTGCCATAGGCCATTCCACGCGGTTCTTTCTGATGCAGCCGGACGTGGGAGCCATGTCGATAGTGCCGGCTTCAACTATAGCTGCCCTTGTGGTAGGAGTGTTGGCCGTACTGCTGTCGCCCAAAGCCAAGATTCCGGCCGAGGCCTTTCTCTTTCCGTCGCTTCTGCCCATGATTCCGGGTATATATGCCTACAAGACATTCGGAGGGCTGGTGATGTGCCTTATACATCGTTCGGAGGGTGACTTTATGCACTATTTCTATCTCTTTGCCGACAATGGCCTTACCTGCCTGTTTATCATTCTTGGTATGGTGGCCGGAGCCGTGATTCCGATTTTTTTACTCAAACATATATCATTTCGTGCCACGCGGTGATGGAGAATGCCTGAAATTCAGTATCTTTGCACCGCATACCACTCACATTGCCCACGATGGAACTACGACAACTCAGATATTTTATAAAAACAGCTGAA
The DNA here is from genome assembly GCA_910586975.1 of uncultured Muribaculaceae bacterium. GTDB lineage: Bacteria > Bacteroidota > Bacteroidia > Bacteroidales > Muribaculaceae > CAG-873. The sequence continues at coordinate 28,709 of CAJUKX010000028.1, forward strand.
ACACTGAGCTTCTCGGTTGCTGCCCGCGAGCTGTGCATAACCCAGAGCACCCTGTCGCAGCAGATAAAACAGCTCGAAAGCGAATTCGGCGCACCGCTGTTTATCCGCGACAGCCACAGTGTGGCTCTCACCGAGGCCGGCAAGGAGCTCGTACCCTTTGCCATTCGTACCGTGAGCAGCGCCGACGAGTGCCGTGTGCGTATGCTCGACCTGCAGAAGGTGCTTACCGGCACGCTCAACATAGGCGTTACATATTCGTTCAGTCCTATCCTCACCGAGACCATCTTCACATTCATGAAGAATTTTCCCGGTATCAAACTCAACGTGTTCTACAAGCCCATGGCCGAACTGATGGCCATGCTGCGCGAACGCCAGATAGATTTCGTGTTGGCTTTCAAACCATCGCAGCCCATGCCCGGCATAGTGTCGCATACACTGTTTCAGAACTATCTGGCCGCGATTGTGAACAGCAATCATCAACTGGCCACGAAACCCAAGGTGACACTCGACGAACTGGCGCATCACAGCCTTGCACTGCCCTCGCGCGGACTGCAAGCCCGCAACACTCTCGAAAAGATACTCGAGACCTACCGCTGCGACCTGAATATAAAGATAGAGCTGAACGACCCCAACATACTGCTCGAAATGGTGCGTCAGAGCCGCCTTGTGACCATACTTGCCGAAGCATCGGTGCACAAACAGGCCGGAGTGACTGCCGTGCCAATCGACATACCCGAGAACGAGATGACCGGATGTGTGCACACCCTGGCCGAGACGTATCACAAAAAGTCAATGCAGGAATTTGTAAGATTGCTCAGCGAGTCGCTCGCCGTGAGAGAAAGAGCCAACGCATGGCTGTAAATCGACTTAAACCAATCTGTTAAACTATGAAAAGATATTTGATAATCATGATGATGTTGGCCGCATGCCAACTGTCGTTTTCAAAAGATTACTACGTGGCTACTGACGGCGACGACAGCAATGACGGTTCTATTGAATCACCGCTTCAAAAGCTCAGTACTGCCATAGGCAAAGCCACAGCGGGCACAACGATATACTTGCGCGAGGGCTGCTATCGTCCGCAGGTATCGGATATAATGGCCGTAAAAGGAGAAAGCAATGTATATGATTGCGTATACATGCTCAAGAAGAACGGCAATGCTGACAATCCCATAACCATCACCGGATATGAGGACGAATCGGTAACCATTGATTTGAGTGATATCAAAACAGACAACCGTATAATAGGCTTCGACCTCAAAGGCAACTACTGGCATCTGAAAAACTTTGATATCGTAGGCATACAGGTAACACAGACCGGGCATACACAGAGCATAAATGTGGCACTCTTTGGCGGCAGCAATTGCGTGGTCGAACAGGTAAATATGCACGATGGCATGGGTATAGGCGTGTACGCTACCAGAGGCAGCAATAATCTGGTGCTGAATTGTGACGCCTATAACAACTACGACCCCGTTTCGGAGAATGGCAAGGGCGGCAACTGCGACGGCTTTGGTTTTCATTTCAATAAGGCCGAATACACGGGCAATGTGGTGCGCGGATGCCGTGCCTGGCGAAATAGCGATGATGGTTTTGACCTTATCAATAATTGGGCTCCTGTGACTATAGAGAATTGCTGGGCGTGGCAGAACGGTTATGATGCAAACATGGTATCGCGCGGCGATGGCACAGGCATCAAAAGCGGCGGCTATGGCATGTCGGCTTCGCCCAAAGTGCCCACGGTGATACCGCGTAACATAATACGCAACTGCATAGCTTGGGCCAATAAAAATCAGGGATTCTATGCCAATCATCATCTTGGAGGATTGGACTTTATGAACAATTCGGCATATAAAAACCGCCGCAATTTCAATATGGTTAACCGCAAGTCGGCTGCCGAGGCTGTTGATGTGCCGGGCTACGAACACCGGCTTCTCAATAATGTGGCCTTTTCGCCTACTGAGAAAGGCTCAGACTGTATAAATATAAACCTCGACCTGAGCACTCTGGCTAATAATACATTTTATGGAACAATCACTGTGGGTACCTCGGACTTTGAGAGTCTGGATACATCCGAATTGCTGCTGCCCCGCCGTGCCGACGGATCGCTTCCCGAAATAAGTTTCATGAAGCTGAAAGAATCGTCGGATGCGTATAAAGCCGGCATGGGATGGCAATTTGATGCCCCGGGCAGTGCTTCGGTAAATTCACCGTACTGCGACCGTGAGATTGCTGCCGATGAACAGGTGACGATATACCGTACAGACGGAGTGCCCGTATACACAGGCGTTTATGGAGAAGCAACTTTGCCACACGGTCTGTATTTAATCCGTTCTCAGTCGGGCACATCATCCAAGATATACAACAGATAAAAGAGCCGTTTCCAAGCCGCCGGCAGCATTGACGACGGTATAGACAGCAGCTATTGACCAATGAAAGCGGCACCTGACCCGTGTGGTCGGATGCCGCTTTTGGTTGATGATATTTGCCGCTACAGAGCGTTGTATGCCGGCGAGAAGGTGTCGCCCTGCATGGGGTCGCCGGTGCGTATGCCCTTTGATAGCCAACGGGCGCGCTGCTCGCTGCGGCCGTGGTTGAAGGCATCGGGAATCTCGCGTCCGTAGGCTTTGCGTTGCAGGTAATCGTCGCCTATCTTCGAGGCCACATTCACGGCATTCTCCACATCGCCCGGCTCTATTGAATTGAACATTCGGTTGTCGCGGTTGGCCCACACGCCGGCATAGAAGTCGGCCTGAAGCTCGAGTCTTACGCTTATTTTATTAGATTCTTTCTCAGATAGTTGGCTCATCTGCTGATGCGCCTCGTCGAGAGTGCCGAGCAGATACTGCACATGGTGGCCTACCTCGTGGGCTATGACGTAGGCGTATGCAAAATCGCCGCCCCCGCCTATGCTCTGCTCCATGTCTTTGAAAAAGTCGAGGTCGATATACACCCGCTGGTCGGCCGAGCAATAAAACGGACCTGTCTGCGAGGTGGCATTGCCGCAGCCGCTCTGCACGGCTCCGTGAAAAAGCACAAGTGTGGGAGCCTCGTATTCGCCCCAGCCTTGTTCGCGGAATACCTGCGTCCATACGTCCTCGGTGCCGGCAAGCACCTTCAGTGCAAGGTCCTCAAGACGCTCATCCTCGGCATCGGCCACATACTCTGATTGCGCGCCCTGGCCAAGTCCGCCCTGACTAACTACATTGCTCACAACATCGCCCAAGTCGCCACCGCTCAAGAAGGTGACAACGGCCAAAATTACAACTCCGATTATGCCGCCACCAATGCCGGCGGTTTTGCCTGAAATGCCGCGGCGATCTTCTACATTGTTGCTGCGACGACGTCCTGATAGTTTCATTGAAAAATATTTTTGAGGTGTTTTTAATTGCTGAATAGTTGAAAAAGTCAATTGCGAACCGTCCTTCACAAAAGAATCCGCAAGGATAACTCAGATACAAATATAACGCATTTCGACCATACAAAATCTAAGACTCACTCAAAAAAACGCAAAAAAATTAAAACGTGAATTACCAATCAGATGATATAAATTATTTTTACACTGATTACTTATAATTTTGAAATCATTTCGCTGCCGGTCATCACATCCATCTTCGAGAAAGCGAAGAGTTTCTTGCCGAGGTCTTTCAATGAAGCTCCGATATGGTAGACGTCCTCGTCAATTATCATGAAGCGGTCGTGGGCTTTCTGATAGCTATGCAGGGTTACGCCCGGATATTGGGCATTGTGGGCAGTGACATCTTGTCGCAGTTGTCGGGATATTTGCCCGTCATAAATATCGACTGTCACACCGGCTTTTCGTTTTGAGAGCTGGAGCAGAACAGAGTCGTCTATATAGTTGTCGATGATGACTATTCTATCCTTAGCTTTGCGGATGAGGTCGGCAACAAATACGTAAGCATCAAAGATTTGGCCTTGGAAGAAAATGCCTTCCTTGGGCTTTTTGTCTTTTCCGAGTTTATCAAGAATAGCATCCACTTTCTCGTCAGTTTTCAACTGCTTCATCTCAAGTCGTTCCATACGTTGAAATATTGAGGCATTGTTCATGAGGAAATTTCTCATTGCAACAAAAGCTTCAATAATACGGATGCTTGTGTGGATTGCAGTCTCGCTCTTCAACACAGCAGACAGCATCGCAACTCCTTGTTCTGTGAAAACATACGGATTGGATGTGGAATGTTTCAGTGCATTGAACCGGTCACAATTTGTGACCAGTTCATCTTTCTCGTTATTGGACAACTGAAATCTAAAGCTTTCCGGGAAGCGTTCGATATTACGTTTGACTGCTTGATTAAGTACTTTTGTATCAACTTGATAAAGCTCAGCTAAATCCCTGTCAACCATCACTTGAAGACCTCTGATTGTCAGAATTCGATTCTCAATAGATATTGTTGCAGGGTTGTCGCAATTTGCGACCACCTCCATGTTAGCGTCGGCCTTAATACTGCTCTTGTGTTTTTTCATGTGCAAATATAATCATTTGAAGACGGTAAGTGGAATGCACGCAGTTCAATCAATATCTTCCCATTCATCGGGGATTTCGCTTAATTCCTCATTTACGAACTCAATGTCAAACAAGCGGTCGTCAACAAATGCTTCCAACATATCGCGATCCTCAAATCCAAATGCCTGCATCAACTGCGATATATCAGATTTATCCGGTTGTTGCGGATTCTCTTGAAAGGCGCGAAGAGTTGTGTAAAGATACGGAGGATAACCATCAAATGCCTGAAGTTCACTCTTGTATTTTCGACACTCGGCAACTTCGCCATGGCGTTCAATCACATCGCTTACCGATATGTTGAAAACCCAGTCAAGCCTGAAGTCATATACATATACCAACTTATCACCCTTATTAGCGAGAAAAGCGGTGAGTGGTGTCTGGTCTGCATCAAATGTGCAGTCTTCCAAGCCAAACGAAAAAGGATCGGTTCTTTTAATTCCTATCGTAAGGCCACGATCATAAGGCTTTCTCCCGAATTTCCAAAGATGGCAATTATCCAATCCTGTAACAGTCTGAATGATATAATGCAATTGAGTAAAGTTGAAATCGGCAGGTACAAGCACCTCTCTCCACATAGGCGGTTTGGTTACATCGCGCAACTGAATTTTAATTTTCAAAGTTTTTTCATCAGCATCAAGCATTGGGAGGTAGTCGAATTCATGATCATCCTCCATTTCCCTGTTAAGATAATCAAGAGTTTTTTGAAAATTTCCGCCGTTTAGAAACCGGGCATACTCCTCCGCCGATATCCCCTTGGCAGCCATGATAGCCATCAGGATTTCCTTATCATTATTCACATTAAAATCATTCATGCACAAATTTAAGATTAATTATTGAGATATACAAGATGACATCCATGTCAAGGTCTGTAACATGGTAAAATACAAACGGGGATTTTATCAATCACTTACCTAAAACACAAAAAAACAATCGGACAAACAAACTCAGGGCTGTTTATCCGATTGATTGTCTCTTATTTACAAACTGTCAGTGGCTTAATATTCCTCCTCGTTGAAGAAATTATTCATGCCGTCATATCAGTGAGTCAGGTGATTATTGATGACTGTAGTCAAACATATTTGTCTATCTGTGTCAACACCTGTCACTTGGTCAAACAAAAACTGGTGTTTTGGCAAAACATTGGCAAAATAAA